>JAFGIO010000072.1 GCA_016929555.1 Deltaproteobacteria bacterium
GGATTTTGCTGGATTGGAATGCGGGGAGGATTTGAAATGGCCAAAATGATTCTTGTCGGTTTGGTCGAGCCGGAGGACCCTGGTTCCCAGGAGGCCTTCGAGGCGTGGTATCTGGGCAACCATGTGGAAGACACCACGAACTGTCCGGGATTCCTGTCAGGAACGGTATGGAGGCTTGAAAGGGCCTTCGCCGGGACGGCGCCCGCAGGGTATCTCACCATCTACGAAGTCGATGCCGAGGATCCAAAGGAGGCCGAGAAGATCCTGGGACGGTACCAGCGCGATCCCGAGGCTTGGCCGAAACGTCTTCCGCCGAACGGCTCCCTGAAGATCCTGGGCGCGGGCTGGTACCGACTCGACCGCCGGTTCGAGAAATAACAGCCTTCCGCCCGATCAATGTCTGGAAAGGAGACTGCCATGGTGAACAGCAAAACCATCATCTGGATGAGCGGACAGGAAATCGCGGCGGCGATCAGGATCGGCGAACTGTCGCCGTCCGAGGTGGTCGAGGCCTTCCTGAGCCGTATCGACCAGGTCAATCCCCGCATCAACGCCTTCGTCACCCTGAGGGCCGACGAGGCGCGAAGAGAGGCGGAGGAGGCCCATAAGGCCTTGAAGCGGGGCGACAGGACGGGTCCTTTGCACGGCGTACCGGTAGCCGTCAAGGACAATATGCCCGTGAAGGGCGTCCGGACGACCTGGGGCTCCAAGCTCTACGCCGATTGCATCCCCGAGCAGGACTATGTCCTGGTCGAACGGCTGAGGCAGGCCGGGGCCATCATCCTTGGAAAGACCAACGTGCCGGAATTCTGCCTCATCGGCATCACGGAAAATCCACTCTTCGGCGTGACGCGCAACCCCTGGGATTTGGACCGGACCCCCGGCGGATCGAGCGGGGGATCGGCGGCCGCCCTGGCGGCGGGCCTGTGCCCTCTGGCCGTTGGCAACGACGGAGGCGGTTCCATCCGGATTCCCAGCAGCTTCTGCGGACTTTACGGCCTGAAACCCCAACTGGGACGCATCCCGCGCTGGCCTGCCCTGCCGGGATGGGAAACCCTGTCCTCCGAAGGTCCCATCACCAGGACCGTTGCCGATGCCGCCCTGCTCATGGACGTTATGTCCGGTCCGGACGACCGGGACTATCTCTCCCTGCCGGCGCCGGCAGTTAGCTACGCCGCGAAGATCGAGGATCCGCCCCCGGGAAGACGGCTTGCCTTCAGCATGGACCTCGGCTATGCCGTTGTGGACCCGGAAGTCGCCCAACTGGTACGCGAGGCTGCTTTCGCCTTCAACGATCTGGGCTTCTCCGTGGAAGAGGTAACGCCGGACTTCCTCGACATGGGACCGGACTGGGTCAATATGGTCGCCGCCGAAACGGTGGCGTCCCTGGGCGAACATATGGAGGAATGGCGAAAGATCGGCTACAAACCCTATCTGGATTTTCTCTGGCTGGGGGACCAGCTCAAGGCGGTCGATTACGTGAACTCTCTTTACCGGCGCAAGGAACACTGGGAGCGGGTCTATCGGGTTTTTGAGCAATTCGATTTTCTCCTGACGCCCACGCTGCCGATCCCGGCCTTTCCCATCGCAGCGGGGATGGGACCCACAGAGATCGCCGGCCAATCGGTGGGCCCGACCGGCTGGGTGCCCTTCACGATTCCCTTCAACCTGACGGGCCAGCCTGCAGCGACGATCCCCTGCGGATTCACGAAGGAGAGGCTGCCCGTCGGTTTGCAGATCGTGGGGAAACGGTTCGATGAGCTGGGCGTTCTCCAACTGTCCCGGGCCTTCGAGAAGGCCCGCCCATGGCGGGATCAAAGACCGGCGCTATGAACCCTTCATCCCCAAGATACGGCTACATTCGGACAGTCGGGAATATTTAACATCAATCGAAGGAGGCTAACATGTCAGGACAGGCGCTTGGAGACTTGAAAGTGCTGGATCTCACCTGGTACGTCACCGGACCCTTCTGCACCAAGATGCTCGCGGACTTCGGAGCCCAGGTTCTGAAGGTGGAAAGGCCCAACGGCGGAGATCCGGCGAGACGATTGGGCCCCTTTCCGAAGGATGCTCCCCATCCGGAAAAAAGCGGCCTTTTCTTTTTCCTCAATTGCAACAAGCAGGGCATAACGCTCGATCTCAAGTCGGACGTTGGGAAAAAGATCTTCCTGGACCTCGTGAAGGACGCGGACCTTCTGGTGGAAAGCTTCTCGCCGGGCGTCATGGAGGCCCTCGGATTCGGTTACGAAGCCCTGACCAAAACGAATCCGGGACTCGTCATGGCCTCCATATCGAATTTCGGTCAGACCGGGCCGTACCGCGATTACAGGGCGACGGACCTCATCCTGACGGCCATGGGAAACGAGATGTATTCCCACGGACTCCCCGACCTGCCTCCCCTGAAGAACCCCCTCACCCGGGACCTCATCGGGATGGGCGCAACCGCGGCAGCGGGCGTCATGGCGGCAGTCTACGCCGCCAAATGGAAGGGAATTTCCCAATACCTGGACATCTCCATCATGGAAACCCTCCTCGCTGGTGTAGACTACCGCATGGCCTGTCTGGTGGCTTTTCAGTACAGCGGCCGGGTCAACACGCGAATGCCCTTCGGCGGCGGCGTTGCCGTCGGCCCCATGCCCTGCAAGGACGGCTACGTGGAGATCGTCGCCGGGGTGGCGAACTTCTCAAAGCTTATCGAAATGATCGGAGACGAAAGCCTGAAGGACCCGGAATTTCTCGAGCCGGATATTTTCATCAGAAAGCCCGAACGCCTCGAACAGTTCAATGCCATCTGGTATGACTGGCTGGCCCGGCACACAAAGAAGGAACTCGATAAGATCTTCACGGACATGAAGCTCCAGGCATCGCCCTATGCAACTCCCGAAGAGGTAATGAAGGATCCGCACTTCACCGCACGGGAGTGTTTCATCGAGGTCGACCATCCCGTGATGGGCAGGGTGAAGACCCTGGGAAGACCCTTCATCATGGAAAAGACCCCCTGGCAGTTCCGGATGCCCGCGCCTCTGCTCGGCCAGCACAATGACGAGGTCTACGGCAGGCTGGGCTATTCCGGAGAGGATCTGGTCATGCTGCGGCAGCGGGGAATCATTTGAGGAAAGTCGCCTTTGACTTATACAGGAGGTTTTGAATCATGGCCGAACTACCATTGAAGGGAATTCGCGTTGTAGGAATAGAGAACAACTGGGCAGGGCCCTACTGCTCCCAGCTTTTGGGCGATCTCGGCGCCGAGTCGATCAAGGTGGAATCCTGCTTTCACTGGGAACCCACGACGAGGGGGGTTCTCGCAAAGCCCGTCAAACTCATACTGGACTTCATGCCGGCCTGGCAGGGCGGCTATCCGGACAGCGAGCCGGGAGAGAAGCCCTGGAACCGGAGTCCTGCCTACAACAGAGGCCTTGCAAGCAAGAGAAGCATGACCGTCGATATGACGAGACCGGAGGGCCGGGACATCTTCAGGCGCCTCGTCAGAATCACCGACGTCGTCGTGGAAAACAACGCCTTCGGAACCCTCGAGAGGCTCGGGATTACCTACGAGATGCTCAAGGAGGAAAGACCCGACATCATCTATTGCCGCCTGCCGGGATACGGCAAGTCGGGTCCCTATGCGGAGCGCCGCGCCCTGGGCACCCATATCGCGGCCCAGACCGGAGACACCGTCCTCCGGTGGTATCCGGGGGTCGACCTCATGACGGCCCAGATGCGCTTTCATTCCGACACCGTGGGGGGCGTCACCGGCGTTTTTGCCGTCATCGCGGCCCTGCACCACCGCAATAAGACCGGGGAGGGCCAGGTGATCGAGATCGCCCAGGCCGAGAACGTTCTGCCCGGCTACATCCAGGCCTTCATGGAATGCTCGATGAACGGCCGGGTCCTCGGGCCGACGGGAAATCAGGACTACTACCGACATGCGCCCTGCGGCGTCTACCGCTGCCTCGGGGAAGACCGGTGGGCGGCGATCCATGTGACCACGGATCGCCAGTGGCAGGGGCTCTGCAAGGTCATGGGGAACCCCGACTGGATCA
>JAFGIO010000073.1 GCA_016929555.1 Deltaproteobacteria bacterium
CGGAACGTCCTACACGATCAATTCGCGGATGATCGATATCAAGACCGGCGAAGCGACGCTCGGTGAGAATGCCACCGGGAACGACCTCAATCTTCTGACAAGTCTGAGCCGATCGTTGCTTGACGATCTTCTCGGACCGGAGTGGAAGCAGGCGGACCCGAAATCCCAACGCGATAAAAGAGATCTGGCGGACTCGGCGAACAAGGGCACCCGAGAAAAAGCAACGAAGGGATTGTCGGAAGGCAGTGGCGATGAAAGCGGCGCAAAGGATTATATGAGCCTGGACAAATGGGAGATTCTCGACGGCAGTTGGTACGCCGAGGACGGCGCTATCATCGGAAGCGGCGGGCATATCATCATGAATGAGGAATTTCGGGATTCTGTTTTCAAGGTGAACGTGGAGCATTTAAGCGGTCCCAAGTCGGGAGTCGGCATCGGCACGCGATCGACCGTTGTGCCTGGCGGGCAAAAAAGCTTTCGCAATCATACGTCCATCAATCAGGGATATGCCTTCAACTTCAGTTTTGAAAAAAATTATAATATATATAGCGGGTTAAGCGGTAATTGGTACCCGATGAATCCAAACTGGAAAAAATACGAATGGCAGCGCTCCGAGCTCTTCAGGGAAGATGTCAATAACGTCCGCGTGGAGGCTATAGGGAAACATACCAAAATATATGTCAATAACCGGTTTCTTGTCGAATATGAGGATTCGAGCCATACCGTGGGTGCGCCATTGCTTTGGGTACAGGATCCCGCGGAAAAGGTCAGATTTTTCAATATCCGGATTCACAGGAAATAAGAATCGATATTGCATTTACGGAAATTTGCCGAGGAATCTATCATGACGGCTCAAGAAAAGCGGAGACCGCGCAGATCCTTTGTTGATCTTCACGGTGTAATCTGATCACACCCCTCATCGACTAACGCCTTTCCAACCGTGTCCATAACCAAAGCGGCCGCATCGATAGCCCTCAAAGCTTCGTCGCGGCTTACCTCGTCTTCCGGTCCCGGGTATCTTGCCGCTGTGGCATAGGCCGTCAGTTCTTCGGCAACCATGAGGGATTCTATCCACCCTGTCTCTTCACCGCAGAGTTCGAGAAGGTGAGACAGGTTATGGGTGTAAGGGAAATCGATGCGGTGGTACACAAGATAGGCCTTGAAACATTTTTCTGCACACTGCTGCGCGTGATAGGCAATGAGCCGATAGGGGACTCCTTCGGCGATGGTCAGGCCGTGGCGTGCCAAGCTGAGATCTTCCCGGGCGTAGGCGAACCATTGCCTGACCTTTTTGAGAATCTCCCGATCAAGGTCGCTCATAAAGGATCTTCCCTTCCCGCGCGGCCGGACGGGCGATCGTGCCGGGGATGTCTCGCTCCCTTTCATACTCTTCGGGCGTGAGGATAACAATATCCCTGGCGAGTGGCAAGCCGCGGAGGGCTCGATCCATCGCCAGCATCAAGGCCCTCCTCTTTCCTTCGAAGCGGGTGATGACGAGGAAATCGGCATCGCTGCGGCCTCTGGCCTCTCCCCTGGCCTGTGAGCCGAAAAGGATGATCCGGTCGGGATGAAAGTTGGCAGCGAGCCTCCTTGCGGCCTCTTCGATGACGTCATGAAACGGCATATCCTATTCCTTTTCCTCGGAAAATCGATGTCAGTGATGAGAACTTTCCTTCCCGTGACGGGAGTTTAAAAGGACTGTTCTTGTGTGTCAAGGGGAAAAACCGCAGGGGAAAAACCACATAGCAGTTTTTTGCATTGCTATTTGTTGCCGGAGTGTGTATTTTTTCAACGCTTCCTAGGAACTTGGACAGGAACTCTCTTGAAGGAAACAAACAGAGGGAGATGTCATGACGACCCAACCTGCAGCGACGGAAATCGAATACAAGTATCACCTGCCGGATCCGGAAGCCGGTTCTGCCGCCGTGAACCTGCTGCGATCGAAGGGCTATCGCGTGAGCGAGCGCCGAACGGTCCACCAGGAGGATCTCTATCTGGACACCTTTGACTGGCGACTTTTCAAAAGCGGCCTGTCGCTCCGGCTGCGTCGGGCCAACGGCAAAACCTTCTTTACGCTCAAAAGCCTTGGAAAAATCGAAGGCGGCAGAGCGCAGCGGCGGGAGATCGAAGTGGAGGTTCCCGGCGATATCGGAGATCCCGCCGCACTGAAGACTAAGGAGATTCGCCAGGAAGTTGCCGGGATCATCCACCCTCGAAAGCTCATCGGCCAGCTTGCCGTACGGACGGAACGGCGGCCCTACCTCGTTATCTGTCCCGAAGGTACCCAGGTGGAGCTTGCCTTTGACACCACGGGTTTTTCGTCCCGCGGTCTGAACAGGCCCCGGAATGCCCGCCGTCTTTACGAGATGGAGGCGGAGCTTAAAAAGGGCGAACCCGCCGGTCTCGAAAACATGCAGCTGAATCTGGCCGGCCAATTCGGCCTGGTCCCCTCCAGGCAGTCGAAGCTCGAGACGGCCATTGAGCGCCTCGATATCCGGTTTCCCTCAAAAAATCCGCCGCCCCAATGGGAGGTGAGGCGCGATGACCGGCTCGACCGGGCGGTGCAGAAGATCCTCTCGTTCCAGCTTCGGCGATTCGAGGAGAACGTTCCGGGCGTCCTGCAGGACATCGACACCGAATTCGTGCACCAGGCCCGTGTGGCTACGCGCCGGATGCGATCTCTCATCCGGCTCTTCAGCAGCGCGATTCCCGAAAAGACGGCCTCGTATCTCGCCGATGAACTCTTCTGGCTGGGCTCGCTCTTCGGCGGCGTGCGGGACCTCGATGTGTTTCTGCTCAATGTCCCTTCTTTTGCCGGAGCGATCCGAATCGCTCCCCGGCGTTCCATCGCGGCCCTTAGAGAGCAAATTGAGGACGAGAGGGAAGTTCGCCTGGAGGAGCTGAAGGCGGGCCTGGCATCGGCGCGCTGCCGGCTGTTCCTGTCGCGGCTTCGCGCCTTCGCGGAACGGGCGCTGCCCAAGAATCCATCGGCGCCCTTGGCCCTGGCCCTTGTGCAAAACGTTGCGCCTCACGTCATCACGCAGCGCTTCGACGCCGTCATCGCCCAGGGGAGAAAGGTTCTCGACAAGCCGAAACTCAAGAATTTCCACAAGCTCCGCATTCAGTTCAAAAGGCTTCGCTATGCCTCGGAATTCGTGAGCCCCGCCTACGGCGATGCCTTGGAGGCCTTCATCGCGCAAATGGTGAAGATACAGGATTGCCTCGGCGAGCTTCAGGACACCGTCTTCACAAGGTCGCTCATCGAGGGGCTGCTAAGGGCATGGAAGGGTCGTGTTCTGGATCCGGGCCTGCTGTTCATGCTGGGCGAGATATACGAGCTTCAGTGCGAAATCGCGCGCCAGCGCCAGGCCGAATTCAAGGATGCCTGGAAGCGCTTCGACCAGGAGGCGACGCGCACCGCCTTCGATGCAGCCCTGAAAAGCGCATGAGCGTATCAGGGCACCCTTGAGGATAGGGGTGCCCCATCGGTTTTTCAACCCAACATCCCTTCAGATCGACGACGTTTTCCCATCCTGCGGGTCTCGACATTTCGTAGGAGGATCCCGTTGATCGTCAGAGCGCCGCTTCGATGCGGTTGACGATCGTCTTGAGAATCTTGATCCTCGCGCCGTATTTATCGTTCGCGCCGACCAGCGTCCAGGGGGCGATCGCCGTGGACGTGCGATCGACCATGTCGCAAACGGCAAGGTGGTACTGGTCCCACTTGTTGCGGTTGCGCCAGTCCTCTTCGGTGATCTTGAAACGCTTGAAGGCGGTTTTCTCCCTTTCCTTGAACCGTTTGAGCTGTTCCTCCTTGCTGATCTGGAGCCAGAACTTGACAAGAACCGAATGGTTGCTCAGGAGTTGCCGCTCGAAGTCGTTGATCTCGGAATAGGCGCGCATCCAGTCGCTTTCGGAACAGAATCCCTCGACGCGTTCGACGAGCACCCGGCCGTACCAGGATCGGTCGAAGATCGTAAAGCGGCCCTTTCTCGGCAGTTGGCGCCAGAACCGCCAGAGATAGGGCTGCGCCCGCTCCTCCTCGGTGGGTGCGGCGATCGGGATGCCCTGATAGGTCCTCGCGTCGAGCGCCTGGGTCACCCGGCGGATCGCACCGCCTTTTCCCGCTGCATCCTGGCCCTCGAATACAAGGATGACCGACATATCCTTGAACTTCGGATGGCGTGTGAGCAGGTTGAGGCGTCCCTGCCAGGTTTCCAAATCCTTGGCGTATTTCTCCTTTTTGAGGGGTTTGCCGAGATCGAGGGCGGTCAGCACGTCTTTGTCGTCGATGTGGGGCAGCATGGGAGGGGTCTTGTCCGGAAGGCGCTCGACGGGCTTCTCGTCGAGGCGCTCGCGCATGGCTTCCAGCAGGAGCTTCCCCACGGTCAGGCTGCGGTAGCGGTGGTCGAGACCTTCCACGACAATCCAGGGCGCTTCCGAGGTGCTCGTCTGCCGGATGAAATACTCGGACACCTTCCGGAACCTGTCGTAGCTTTTGAAGCGTTCCCAGTCCGTGTCCGTGACACGCCAGCGTGTTTTGGGATCCTTCTCGAGCGCTTTCAGGCGTTTCTTCTGCTGCTGCTTGGAGAGGTGAAACCAGAACTTGAGAATCAGGGCGCCCTCATCGGTCAGCATCTTTTCGAAGCGGATGATCTCCTCGATCGACTGGTCGAGCTGCGCTGCTTTTGTGCGTCCCAGGACGCGGTCGACGATAGGCGTCGTATGCCAGGCCCCGAAGAGGATGCCGATTCTCCCCCGCGGGGGCAGCGCCCTCCAGAAGCGCCACATGTAAGGTCTTTCGCGCTCTTCGTCCGACGGTTCGGGGAAGGCGTGCGTGTGGATATGGCGGGGGTCCATCCATTCGTTCAGGAGGTTGACCGTCTCGCTCTTGCCGGCGCCGTCCACGCCGCCGACGACGATGATCACGGGAAACCGTTTCTTTTCCGCGAGGTCGTACTGTACATTGAGAAGATCCTCGCGCAACTTTGGAACGTCTCGATCGTAGATTTCCTTTGAGATCTTGTGTCCCAATTCCGCCGATTCAAACATGGTTTTTCTCCTTTCAAGCTTCTTTCAGCGCCCGGAGCTCGGCGTCCGTGTAGCGAAGCCGGATGGCGAGACCGCGGGCCAGCCGTGCGAAAAGCATGGCGCCCAGCGTGGGATCGGTGCGGGACACCTCATCGAACCTTGACCGAGAGAGGACGAAGACATCGGTGTCCTTGTCGGCGATGGCGTCGGCCGATCGTGCGCCGCGATCGAGAAAGGCGATTTCGCCAAGGAAATTGCCCCGTCCGAAGGTGGCGAGAATATGGTACCGGTTCTTTTCCAGGGGAAGGACGATCCGGACGATGCCGCGGCGGATGATAAACAGCTCATCGCTGATGTCGCCTCTGCGGAAGAGCGTCTCGCCGGCCTTGAAGGAGCGCTCGCTCACGCAGGCCTTGATGAAAGGCAGGCCGCTGACGTCGCCGAATTCGCGCAACAGTTCTATTTCAGGCAGTTCGAGCGGGTTTTCCTGCCCCGCCTGGATCCCGTGCTGCTCTTCCAGGATTCGATCCTCCGACCACTGCAGCGCCTCGTCCATGGTCAAAAACAGCTTCACATTTCTGTCCTCTTTGAGAAGACCGAGATGATCGAAGTAGGCCTGAAGGTTCTGGCCCGTCGGGAGCGTCGGCAAGAGGTGGCTGAAGATGAGATAGCCGCTCCGTTCCCTCAGGATGTTTCCCATCTGCTCCAGCATATGTACGGCCGTGAAATCCACGGACTGTACACGGCGCAGATCCAGGATCATGAACCTGCTTGTTTTGAGGTCGGGTTCCAGTTCGGTGAACAACTGGTCCGTTGTGCCGAAGAACAGGCTTCCCTGCACCTCGGCCAGCGTGATCTGATGTCCGTACTGCTGCAGGAGTTCCTTTTCCTCCTGAATGCGGTATTGTTTGGACGAAATCTGATCGCCGTGAACTTTTCGCCGGATGACGGAACTGCGAATCTGTTCCCGGATGAACAGCAGGATGGCCAGAGCCAGGCCCAGAGCCGTCGCTGCAATGAGATTGAAGAAAACGGCAGCTGTCACTACGGTCAAAATGACGCAAAAATCGAGGACGGTGGCTGCCTGTTTCAACAAAAGGAAACTTCCCCAGTCGATCATGCGCCAGGCCACGACCATCAGAATTCCCGCCAAAGCGGCAATGGGCAGCCAGGCAATCATCTTTGAAAGCACGAGGAAGGCAGCCAGGACGAAGATCCCCTCCAGAACGCCGGAAAGACGCGTCCGGCCGCCGCTGCTTACATTCACGAGCGTCGGGCCCATGGTGCCCGATCCCGGCATCCCGCCTGCAAGGGCCGATACCAGATTGGCCGTGCCCTGTCCCATCAATTCACGGTTGGCATTGTGGCGGCTGCGGGTCATGGTGTCCATCACCACGCAGGTTTTGAGGGTATCGATGGAAAGGAGAACCGAAAGGGTCAACGCCGGTGTGAGAAGTCGAACGAGATCGGCTACGCGCACGTCGCTGAAGGCGCTCCACCGCTCTTTCAGGGCGGACAGGAAGGAGGTGTCTTCCGCGAAGAGGGGTCCGATGACGAGCTTGTTGTCGACGAGGGATCTCAGCTCCGGAAGGAACAGGCTGATCCCGAAATAGGCGGCAAAGCCGGCCGCAACGCCGACGATGACCGCGGGAACGGATTTTGTGATGCGCGGCGCTGCAAAAACGAAGGCAATGGTGACGATGCCGACCACGATTCCCGGTATTTGCCACTGCGACGGTGACAGGAGACCGTTCCAGAGGGAAATGCCTTTGGACAGGCCCAAGAGTTTGGGGAGCTGGCTGAGGATGATGAGAACGCCGACACCGCTGAGGTAGCCGGAAACGACGGGGTAGGGGATGTACTTGATGAATCGGCCGCCGCCCAGGGTTCCGTAAAGGAATTCCAGCATCCCGGCCATGCATCCGACCATTGTAAGCATGACGACGGCCTGTGGAGGGGTCATGTTGCCGGCCTTGACAAGCTCGGCGGCCAGGGCCCCCATCACGGCTGCAGCGGGGGCGCAAGGGGCGGAGATGAGTCTCGGCGAGCCGCCGAGCAGGGAAGCGACGATACCGAGCGTAATGGCGCCCATGATACCGGCGATGGAACCGTAAGCCACGTATTGGGGTCCCAGAACCGCATAAACGGCGATGCCGAAGGCGATGGATGACGGCAAGACCACCAGCATGGAGGCGAAGCCTCCCCAGAGATCCGGCGCGATCTGTCCCTTGGATAGGTGGCGTTCTTTTATCCCTTTTAACAATCGCATAGCCCCGCCGGAAAGGATTGGCTGATGAGCCCGGTATTGTCCCCCTGCCTTTTTCCCGCAGATCCTGCCTTTTGGAAAGGAATCTCGAACAAGATGCTGTCGTTGGACCGCGGAAGTATACGGGAGAGGGTTTTCCCGTGTCAAGGGAGAAATTGGGAGGCTGAAGGGGATTGTGTCCGGGGCGAATGCCGATCCTGATATGTTCCAATCAGGCCACGCCGCGGTCTTTAGGCAATCAGGTGATGAAGAGGTCCTTCGAGGAGAAGTTCGGATCGCTGGTGAGGTTCACGCCCAGCCGACGCAGGCCGGCTTCGTCGCCCGGTGTGGGAATGTGGGTCATATGGACTTCGCAGTTCTGTAATTCTTTGAGCTTCTCCATAGCCAACTGGGCTGCGGGATTTGTCGTCGCGCTGATGCTGATGGCGATCAGCGCCTCCTCCAAATCGAGGCTGACGGATTTCTCCTTGAGAATCTGCGTCTTCAGTTGCCTGACCGAATCGGTGATAAAGGGCGGCAGCAGTTTTATCTTGTCCGGAATGTCTGCGAGATGCTTGATCGAATGTATGATCAGGCTGGATGCGGCATGCATCAATGGGGAATTGTTGCCGGTGATGATGGTGCCGTCTTTCAGTTCGAGGGCCGCTCCGCAAAAGATTCCCTCGTTCCCGTCGTTTCGTTCCTGGGCATCTCTGGCGGCGTTGCGAGCGGGTTCGACGACGCGGCGGGACTCGAGCCCCAGATTGAAATCCTTGAGAAACAGCTCCACCCTCTGGACGGTTTCCCTGTCGGTAAAACCCATGGCGTACTCGCAGCGGTATCGAAAATACCGCCGGATGATTTCCTGCTTGGCGGCTTCCTGGGTCAGGGCGTCGTCGGTAATGGCGAAGCCGGCCCGGTTCACCCCCATATCCGTGGGAGACCTGTAGAAGGGTGACTCTCCAGTTATCTTTTCGAGAATCCTCCTGAGTACCGGAAATACCTCCGCATCCCGGTTGTAGTTAACGGCGGCCTCGTTGTAAGCTTCCAGATGATAGGGATCGATCAGATTGAAATCGCGGATGTCCGCCGTGGCGGCTTCGTAGGCGACATTTACAGGATGCTTGAGGGGCAGGTTCCAGATGGGGAAGGTCTCGAACTTGGCATAGCCCGATTTCCTGCCTTTCTTGTAATCGTGGTACAACTGGGAGAGGCAGGTGGCCATCTTGCCGCTGCCCGGGCCCGGACCGGTTACGATGACGAGGGGCTTGTCCGTTGGGATGTATTCGTTGGCGCCGTATCCCATATCGCTGACGATCAATTCCACCTCCGTCGGGTAGCCTTTGGTATAGCTGTGGGTGAAGACCCTGATGTTTCTCCGTTCCAGTTTGTTTCGAAAGAGCGTTGCAGCGGGTTGGTTGTCGAAGCGCGTGATGACGACGCCGAGCACTTCGATGTCCCAGTTCCTCAGATCGTCGATCAGTTTCATCGCATCGGAATCGTAGGTGATTCCGAAATC
>JAFGIO010000074.1 GCA_016929555.1 Deltaproteobacteria bacterium
GGAATTCGTCATCGGCGGCAGACGAAAGATCTTTGCGACCCTGGGCGATTGGATTGTTCACTATTCCTATCTTCATTATGATGGCGGGAGGTTCCGGCTTGCCCATTTCCGCCCGTAAAAAACCCTCATGCCCCGTGGGGCGCCACGAGGCATGAAAATCACCCCCACCCTCCCCCTCGAGGGGGAGGGATACAGGGAAGGGGATTATTTTCTTACTAAACCCTCATGCCCCGTGGGGCGCCACGAAACATGAAAATAAGCAATGTCATTCCCGCGAAAGCGGGAATCCAGGGTTTTATTTTCGTAATAAGACAATTTACAGGGGGTTTCATTGCAATTCGGCGGCATCGATCCCGTATTTACCTCTTTCAAAACGGCGCCCTTCGTCGTCGTTCCGGTCCCTTACGACCTCACCACGACATACAGGTCCGGAGCGCGAAGGGGTCCGACGGCGATTCTCGAGGCTTCGTCCCATATGGAACTTTTCGATGAGGAGCTCCGGCGCGAGACCTACAGGATCGGTATTCATACCTTGGAGCCGATCGAGGTCGATGCCCGCGGGCCGAAGGAGATGACGGATGCGGTGCGACGGTGCATCTCGTCGATCCTGTCTTTCGACAAGACTCCCGTTCTCCTTGGCGGCGAACACAGCATCACCCTGGGCGCCGTTTTGGCGATGCGCGAGAAGTTTCACGACCTTTCGGTGCTCCAGTTGGACGCCCATGCCGACATGAGGGAGACCTACCAGGAGAGCCCGTACAGCCACGCCTGCGTGGCCCGCCGCATCTTCGAGGTCTGCCCGCTCGTACAGGCGGGCATTCGGAGTCTCAGCGCCGAAGAATCCGAATTCATGGCCGGATCGGGCGTCAAGACCTTCGGAGCCGATTTCATCCTGGATGAACCCGACTGGATGGAAGGGATCTGTGAACACCTGCACGGGGATGTCTATGTAACGATCGATCTCGATGTTCTCGACCCGGCCGTCATGCCGTCGACGGGAACGCCGGAACCCGGCGGGATTTCCTGGAGATCACTGATCGGCCTGATCAGGGAGGCGGCCCGGCGCTGCCGTATCCGGGGGTTCGATGTCGTGGAACTTTCCCCGATTCCAGGGATCGTGGCGCCGGACTTTCTCGCAGCCAAACTGGTTTACCGAATCATGGGTTATCTGACGAATCCCCCTGTTTGACATTTTTGTATCAACCTTTATGGTCCCGTAAAAGGTGTCATTCCCGCGAAAGCGATAATCCAGGGACCATGTAGTAACTTGAAAAACCTGGATTCCCGTTTTCACGGGAATGAAAAAATAGGCGTTTTTTAGACTTTCTACGATGTCGTCAACCTTGACAAATTCGTACCGAGTATGTTTCCCAGCCCTTGAGGGGGGGGGATTAAGGGGAGGGTGAATAAAAGATCCGCAAAGTCAGCCTGGTTCACCCCCACCCCAACCCTCCCCCCTCGAGGGGGAGGGATACAGAAAGGATGCTTTTCTTACAACGTCCATTTCCCCTCCCTTGAGGGGAGGGGATTAAGGGGAGGGTGATGTAAAGTTGAATTTTCGGATTTTACGAATTTGTTGACCGTCGCCCGGGTCAATCGGCCGCATAGAGGGCAGTGAGAAACCATGCCGCACAGCGTTCTCCAGGCGTCCTATATCCATGTGATTCCTCCCATCCTCGGCTTCTTCGTCATGATCGGCCTCTCGCTGGTATCGATGCTCCGGGGCCGGCGAAACCCCACGAACAGGCTTTTTGCGGTCGTGGCCTTTCTGGGGGCGCTCCTCAATGCAGATGTGGCGCTCATCACCCTCATCCCCGACAAGGGGTTGGCCCTGCATCTGGAAAGGTTCACCTATCTCTTTTTCGTTTTCAGCGTGCCGGTCTACATCCAGTTCGTGCATACCTTTCTCGGGATGTCGGGTCGGCGCTGGATCGAGATCCTGGCCTATCTCTTCGCCGTGGGCCTGCTGTTCTTCATTCCGACGCCCCACTTCATCGCCGGTTTCCATTATTACCGCTTCGGCGTCATTGCCAAGGGAGGCCCCGCCTTTCATGTCTATTCCGTCGGGACCACCTTCACGGTGATCTATTGCCTGGCCACCCTGTACAGCGGCATGAAGGAGGCCGGAGACAACCTGCAGCGCAACCGGATCAAGTACATCCTGGGCGGCATGGGCCTGTCGGCCCTGCTCATCGGGTTGAACGTTCTGCCCGTCGGAGGCCTGGACGTCTATCCCATGAGCAACTTCAGTTTCATTCCGGCCGTATTCCTGGCCTTCGGGGTGCTGAAATACGATCTGCTCGACATCGGCGCCGTCATCCGCAGGGGCACCGTCTATTTCCTGCTCACGGGCGTTCTGACGGCACTGTACGTGCTCGTCATCACACTTTTCAACGTCTTCTTCATGGGCGCGGGCGCGAAAAGCCCGCTGATTCTTCCCTTCGTGCTGGCCCTGCTCATCGTCCTGCTGTTCAATCCCATCCGGGTCAGGGTCCAGCTCTTCATCGACCGGCTCTTTTTCCGGGGAAGGTACGACTATCAGGGACTGCTCAGGGACATCAGCGCCCGGATGACCTCCCTGTTGCGTTTCGAACAGGTCAGGAGCCTGCTGCTCCGTTCGATAAATGATGCCATACCGGTTGCCGGGATCTCGCTGTGGCTTCTGGACAATGAGGGAAGTGTCTACAGGGAAAGGGAAGCCGGGGCTTCCGCTCAGGGAGACCTGGAGGGACCCCTGCTGGAGAAGGACCATCCCCTGATCGGCCTGCTCGAGAGATACCGGCGGCCCCTGATGAAATCCGTCGTGGATCGACAGTCCCTTCTTCGGGAAGAACGGGAAAGGATATTCCGCCTTTTCGATGAAAGCCGGACGTCCCTGATCGTTCCCATGGTGTCGAAAGGCCGCCTGATCGGCATGATCGCGCTGGGTCAGAAGAAATCCGGAGAACTCTTCGTCCACGAGGACCTGGAACTCCTTTCCACCCTGGCGAATCAGAGCGCCATTGCCATCGAGAACGCCCGCATCTACGAGGAAATCGAGGCGCTCAACCGCGACCTCGAGCGCAAGGTGGAAGAGAGGACGGCCGATCTCCGGAAGGCCCTTGAGGAAAAGGAGCGGACCCAGAGGCAGCTCATCCAGTCCGAAAGCCTCGCCGCCATCGGCCAGCTTGTGGCCGGGACGGCTCACGAACTCAACAATCCGCTGGCAGCCGCTTCGAGCCTCATCGAGACCGGCATCGAGGAAATCGGCGAGTGGACCCTGAAGGAGGGAGAGGAGGCGAAGGACGATGTCCTCGACGATCTCCGGTTCTCGCTGAAGGAGTTGAAAAGGGCAGGGGATATCGTCAAGAGCCTGCTGGGGCTCTCCCGGCAGGGCGGGGACTATGTCGAGGATGTGGATATCCACAGCGTTCTTGAAGATGCCTTGAGAGTCTTGTATAACCAGTACAAATACCTGAATATCGAGATCGAGAAACGCTATGGGGAGAACCTGCCCGCTATCGAAGGCAACTTCGCCAATCTGGGTCAGGTCTTCATCAACATCCTCAAGAACGCCTTCCAGTCCCTGGCCGAGCAGGGCGGCAGGATCGTTCTGACGACGGCCTACCGGGAAGAAGCGGACAGCGTCGTCATTACGTGCCGCGACACAGGTCCTGGCATACCGGAGGAAAGCTTGAAAGACGTCTTCAAGCCCTTTTTTACAACAAAAACAACACGGGAAGGGACGGGTCTCGGACTTTACATTTCCCATGAAATCATCCGGCGCCATGGCGGAGAAATCTCCGTCAGAAGCCGAACCGGTGAAGGAGCGGTTTTTACGGTCCTTTTGCCATGCAGGAGGAGGAAAGGGTAGTGGAACTGATGGATCTGATGGTTGTCGATGATGAAGAAGGGGTCCGCAGGTCGCTGAAGAAGGTTCTCGAACGGGCGGGTTACCGGATCATACTCGCCGGCAGCGGCCAGGAGGCGATCGGGATCGTCCGCGCCGACAGCGGCAGCATCGAAACGGTCATCTCGGATTTCAAGATGCCCGGGATCGACGGTCTGGAAACGCTCATAGAGATCGGCCGGATCAACCCCGAGATTACAAGGATCATGCTTACGGGGTACGCGACCATGGAAAGCGCGATCGAGGCCGTGAACGTCGGCATCGACGGTTTCCTGACGAAGCCCTTCGAGAATACCGAACTCAGGGCGAAGGTTCGGGAATACAATCTCAAGAAACGTCTCAAACAGTTCGTTTCGGAACAGATCTTCCTGGAACTGCAGCGGGAGGGTCAGAAAATCGTTCCGCGCAATGTGCCGGTGACCGTTCTGTTCATCGATATCCGGGGGTTTTCTGGCATGGCCGAAAAAATCCATCCGGAGGAACTGTCGGAGCTGCTCAACGTCCATTATTTCACGCCCCTGGACAACATCATCTTCGAACATAACGGGACCCTGGACAAGCACATCGGCGACAGCATCATGGCCGTCTTTGGCGCTCCTTTGTCGGATGGAAACGATACGGTTCGGGCTGTCGCAAGCGCCCTACGGATGCGCGAAGCGATGGCGGAAATCAACGGAAAGCTGGCAGGCAGGGGGCGAAAAATTCCTGTCGGGATGGGAATCAGCACGGGCGAAGCCCTGGCGGGCATCTTCGGTTCGGTCCGGAAAAAGGAATACACCGTTTTCGGATCGGCCGTGAATGTCGCATCGAGGCTGGAACGCCTGGCCAAAGAGAACCAGATCCTGATCTGCGAACAGACCTATCGCCGGGTGCAGGAGATGGTGCTCGTGGAACCGATGGAGATTCCCGCCATCCGCGGCATGGAAAAGAAGATCGATGTATTCAACATCGTCGGGAGACGGGAGAAAATCTGAAAAACTCCTTGACAAAGGATGGTCGGTGTTTTACAAGGTACCTTCGAAAATAAAGGGCCTTTGTCGCGGGGTGGAGCAGTCCGGTAGCTCGTTGGGCTCATAACCCAAAGGTCGGTGGTTCGAATCCACCCCCCGCTACCAA
>JAFGIO010000075.1 GCA_016929555.1 Deltaproteobacteria bacterium
AGAGAAGCCTCATCGAAAAAAGTATCCGTACCGAACACTGGGATCAGGGTATCGCTCTGGAGCGACTGGAGCAAAAGGCACGGGACCTGGTGGAAAGGTCTCAGATTGATCTATCAACACAAGTGAGGGACCCATGGCAAAGGAAGATAAGGACGAAGTAAGCGAAGTTCAACCCAACCAGGGAAAGAAGAAAGGTTCAGCCCTCAAATGGATCGCTATCATCGGCGTCGTTTTGATGGTTCTCGCAGCGGCGGGAGCGGGGGGGTGGTATTATTTCGACAAGGCTTCCAAGAAGGCATCCACCCCGGCGCCTTCCATCGGCACGTTATGGCCTATGGATCCCTTTGTCGTGAACCTGGCCGAGAGCAACGGCGAACGTTATTTGAAACTGGTGGTTCAGTTGGAGGTGTCGGATCCTCTCTGTGTCCAGGAACTGGATCAACTCAAACCCAAACTGCGCGATAACGTTCTTGACCTTTTGTCGGTGAAATCTTTCAACGAACTGATGGAGCTTGCCGGCAAGCAGAAATTGCGGGAGGAAATGGCCATGAGGCTCAATGCCTACCTGACAAGGGGAAAGATCAATAAGGTTTATTTCACGGAGTTTGTCATTCAATGATGCGATGCATGTCCTGAGGAATCGATATCATGTCTCACATACTATCACAGGATGAGGTCGATGCACTGCTCCGGGGGATCTCAGGCGGTGAAATCGAGACGGAAGTCGAAGATCATCGAGACCCTGCGGATGTAGCCTCCTATGACCTGACCAACCAGGACCGCATCGTCAGGGGACGGATGCCCGCCCTGGAGATGGCGAACGAGAAATTCACCCGGATATTCCGGGCAACCCTGTCGTCAATGTTGCGCAAGGTGGTAAGTGTAACGGCCCTATCTGTAGATATCATTAAGTTCGGTGAATTTGTAAAGACGCTTCCTGTGCCTACGAGCCTTCATCTCTTTAGGATGGAGCCCCTGCGGGGCAACGCAATTTTCGTACTGGAATCGAAAGTCATCTTTACCCTCGTCGACGTTCTTTTCGGTGGAACGGGACAGGGAGATTACAAGATCGAAGGAAGGGAGTTCACGGCGATCGAGAACAACCTCATCGGTAAGATCGTCAAAAGCGCATTTTCGGATCTGGAAAAGTCCTGGAGGACCCTTATCGATTTGAGGGTCATCTACCAGCGTTCCGAGATCAATCCCCAATTCATGAAAATCGTACCTGCTTCCGATATGGTGCTCATCATCAATTTCGAAATAGAGGTTGAAAATACCTCCGGCGTTCTCTCGTTTTGCATACCCTATTCGACATTGGGGCCGATTCGCGAGAGGCTGTCCGCGGGTTTCCAGAACGAGCAGGGGGAGATGGATGACGGCTGGATCCATCGGTTCAGGGACGGCATCCTCAATTCCAAGGTGGATATGCTCGTGGAGCTGGGAAGAACTGAAATCAGTGCAGGGGATGTGATCGGTCTCAAAAAGGGCGATGTGATTGTCCTGGATCAGTATGCTTCCGATGCTCTGAACATCTATATAGAGGGAATTTTGAAATTCAAGGGTTATCCCGGAATGTGCCGGGGTAATCAGGCCGTACAGGTTGCACAGGCGGGCCTGAATAAGGAGGAAACGGGATATGGAGCAGAATGAAAGCAATGCGCTCAATGAAGAAACGGCAACCGAAGGCATGACAGCACAAGCGGTGGCATCCGATATCGAAGTCGGTTGGGAGGATGGAAAGCAGGATGCGGAAACCTCCAAGTTTCAGCCCGTGAAAACGGAGGTGACGGAAATGGCGTTTGCCGAGATCAAAAAAAAGGAGTCGGTGCGCCCTTCACTGGATATGAACTTCATTCTCGACATTCCCCTGACATTGAACGTGGAACTGGGCAGGAGCCGTATGCTGATCGGCGAACTGCTGCAACTTGGACAAGGCTCGGTAATTGAGTTGACGAAGCTTGCCGGGGAACCCATGGATATTTATGTGAACCAGAGACTGATCGCCCGGGGCGAAGTGGTTGTGGTGAATGAGAAATTCGGAGTCCGGCTCACGGATATCGTCTCGCCTACGGAACGGATCAACAAATTGAGATGAAAGGGATACAAGGGGGGTGCCGTGGATTCCGTTTCTTTTTTCCCGTCTTTTTTAAAGATGTTGGCTGCCCTGACGATCGTTCTGGGCCTCATGATCGGTGCCATGTTCGTTCTGAAACGGTTTATGAACCAGGCGGTACCGGGAATGGATGACGGTCAGGCGATCCGAATCCTTTCGACGAGGTACCTGGGACCGAAGAACAGCATCATGCTTGTAGAGGTTCTCGGCCAACTCATGGTGATCGGTCTCTCAAACCAACAAATGTCTCTGCTTGCAACCATCACTGATGTGCGGTCGGCGGAGAGGATGCAGAGCCTGCAGAACCCCGTTAAAAAAACACCTGCCGTCATGGAACAGCTTGCGAGGTACAAAGATGCACTCCGCGCGATGGCGGGATTGCGAGGGGGTACCTGGGAAAAATGAAGACACTATTTTTGTCGCGCCGGGGAAAAGGCATCCTAACGGTCATGCTGCTCATCCTGGTGGTGCTCTTTTGGAATGCGGAGCTGTTTGCGGAACCGCTCTCCATACCGAATGTCAGCCTCAATATCGGAGGAGGCGCCGATCAGCCGGGGAAGACGGCTACGGTCATTCAACTGCTTTTCGCACTCACCATACTGTCTCTGGCGCCTGCCATTCTTCTCATGCTCACGTCTTTCACGAGGCTCGTGGTCGTATTTTCCCTGCTCCGGCACGCCCTGGGTACACAGCAGATGCCGCCGAATCAGGTCATCATCGGCTTGGCCCTTTTTCTGACTTTTTTCATCATGGCGCCCGTGTGGCAAAAGGTGAATCGTGAAGCGCTGATGCCCTATTATGATGAACAAATTACCGGCGAGCAGGCCTTCGACATGGCGGCTTTACCCATCAAGGATTTTATGCTGAAACAGACGCGCGAGAAGGATCTAGCTCTGTTTGTGAAGATCGCAAAAGAGAAACGCCCGGAAAAACCATCGGACGTATCGCTTTCCGTCGTGGTTCCCGCCTTTATGATCAGTGAGTTGAAAACGGCATTCCAGATCGGGTTCTTGATCTATTTGCCCTTTTTCATCATCGATATGGTGATCGCAAGCGTCCTTCTTTCCATGGGCATGATGATGCTTCCACCGATCATGATGAGCTTGCCCTTCAAGCTTCTTCTGTTCGTATTGGTCGATGGATGGTATCTGATCGTCGGATCGGTCGTCGCAAGTTTTCGTTAGCGTCAATCTCACAGGGAAGGATTTTATATGACGGCAGATTTTGTCATCGGCATTATGGCTGAAACCGTTAAGGTGACGCTGCTCGTCGCGGCGCCGGTGCTGATCGCAGGCCTTGTCGTTGGGCTCATCATCAGTCTGTTTCAGGCCGTGACTCAGGTGCAGGAAATGACACTGGTCTTTGTACCCAAGATCGTAGCCTGCCTTGTGGCTCTCGTTGCCGCTCTGCCCTGGATGATCAATGTGCTGCTCACCTTTACCGAGAAGCTCTTCGTGAATATCCCAATGTACATCCGGTAAACAGATTTTGGAACGGCACAGGGAGAGAGGCGATACCCATGAATATCCCGGTGATCGATGAACAGTTTGCAGCCGCTTTCCTCTTGATATTCCTCAGAATGAGCGCCATGATTGCCATGATTCCCGTCTTCGGAGACAGGACGGTCCCGGCAAGGGTCAAGGGTGCTATGGCCCTTATCCTTTCGATGCTCGTCTTTCCCTTTGTACGGGCTGAAATCTCGCCTATCGGAAGTTTTGAAATCCTATCCCTTGCCGTCTCCATGACGGGAGAGGTTCTAATCGGCCTGATTATCGGGTTGATGGCCCGTTTCGTTTTTGCAGGGGTACAATTCGCCGGTGAACTTGTCGGGCTGCAGATGGGTTTCGCCATCGCCAACATCATCGATCCGATAACCAGCACCCAGGTATCCATTATCGCAGAATTTCAGTATCTATTCGCCATGTTGATCTTTCTTCTGGTCGATGCCCATCACATCTTTCTTTTGGCCATCGTCGACAGCTTTCGAATCATCCATCCACTCGCCTTCCAACTTTCCGGGCCTTTGATGGATACCATGCTCGGTTATTCAAGGGATATCTTCATCGTTGCCGTCAAGGTCAGCGCACCAATCGTTGCTGCGCTCATCTTCATAAACGTCGGTCTCGGAATCATTGCAAGGACAGTCCCCCAGATCAACGTCTTCATCGTGGGATTCCCCCTGCAGATCGCGGCGGGTCTCTTCTTCATCGGATTGACGGTCCCGGTGTTTTTTAAGGTGCTTGAAAGGTACTTTTTCAATTATGCACGCGAGATCGGCACGTTGCTTCATCTCATGTAAATAAGGGATCCATCTTGCATGGATTGTTGACGCCAGCGTCATTGAACGGATAAATTCACAGTCATGGCCGAAAATATCAACGACCAGGAGAAGACCGAACAGGCTACCCCGAAGAGGCGGGAAGATGCCCGCCGGAAGGGCAAGGTCGCGAAGAGCCGGGAGGTTGCTTCCGTCGCCATACTCAGCGCAGGCCTCGTTTATTTTTATTTCAGCGCCGGAACCATGCTTCAGAAGATGACGACCATGATGAGGCATGTCTTCAGCATATCGGCTTCCACGGTTATCAGCGTCGACAATGTCCAATCACTAACCCTGGAAATGTCCTACCAGCTTTTACTGATTCTCCTTCCCCTTCTGCTTATCGTCACCGTGGCCGGCCTGGCGGCCAACATGCTTCAAGTGGGGGTCATGTTTTCCAGTGAAGCCATTACTCCCAAATGGTCGAAGGTGGATCCCATCAAGGGCTTTCAGAGGCTCTTTTCGTTACAGTCCATTGTGGAACTTGTGAAAAATATTTTGAAGATGCTCGTCGTGGGTTTCATTGCCTACTTGACGATTTCCCGGGAAGTCCAGAATTTCTTTCCCCTGATGGATCAGGATGTTTGGGGAATTTTGAGCTACATTGGACGGATATCCTTCAAGATCGTCCTGTCGATATGCTGGGTCCTCATCATTCTCGCAATAGCCGATTATTTGTATCAGCGCTGGGAACATGAAAGAAGCCTCAAGATGACGAAACAGGAAGTAAAAGAGGAATACAAACATACCGAAGGCGATCCCCTGGTAAAGAGCCGGATCAGACGTCTTCAGCGGGAAATCGCACGTAAGAGGATGATGGCTGCCGTTCCGAAGGCGGACGTGGTCATCACCAACCCTACCCATATTGCAGTCGCTTTGCGCTACGATCATGAAAGCATGGTCGCTCCGACAGTCATCGCCAAAGGGAGCGGTTATATCGCCGAAAAAATCAAGGAGGTCGCAGCCCAAAATCATGTCCCCGTCGTGGAGAACAAACCGCTGGCACAGGTATTGAATAAGATGGTCGATATCAATGGAGTCATCCCGGAAAATCTTTACAGGGCCGTTGCAGAGGTTCTGGCGTACGTTTACGGCCGGAGAAACTTGCAGGCTCAGGGGGGTTGAGTACATCTATGGAACGGACCCATGCAATGAAAAGCAATCCATTCGCCGAGCTGGCTCGCGGCAGCAGCGCCATGATGGCCCTAACCGTTATCGGTATCCTGGTGGTGATGATGGTGCCGATGCCGACCATGATGCTGGATTTGCTGCTTTCCTTGAGCATTACCCTGTCCATTATCATTTTGCTGATGTCCATGTACGTTCTCAAGCCGCTGGATTTTTCGGTATTTCCCTCGGTGCTGCTGACGGTTACGCTCCTGCGTTTGTCTTTGAATGTGGCCTCGACCCGTCTGGTCCTCCTTCATGGAAACGAGGGGACTCATGCAGCCGGTCAAGTGATCAAGGCCTTCGGAACCTTTGTCGTCGGCGGGAATTATGTCGTCGGTTTGATCGTATTTTCCGTTCTGGTGCTGATTAACTTCATCGTGATCACGAAAGGGGCGACCCGGGTGGCTGAAGTCGCGGCACGGTTCACTCTCGATGCCATGCCGGGCAAGCAGATGAGCATCGACGCGGATCTCAATGCAGGCTTGATCACGGAGACCGAAGCGAGAGCGAGAAGGCGAGAGATAGAGAACGAGGCCAATTTCTATGGGGCCATGGACGGTGCCAGCAAGTTCGTAAGGGGAGATGCCATTGCCGGTGTCATCATTGTTCTCATCAATATCATCGGCGGGCTCATTGTCGGTGTTCTCCAACAGGGGATGCCCGTGGCCGATGCCGCGAGGAACTACACGTTGTTGACGGTCGGTGACGGGCTGGTGACGCAGGTACCGGCGTTGATCGTTTCAACGGCAGCGGGGATGCTCGTCACAAGAAGTACCGCATCGGCCGATCTGGGCGAAGAGGTGCGGTATCAGATTTTCGCGAATCCTAAGGCACTGGGCATGGCATCCCTCGTTCTGTTCACATTCGCGATTATTCCGGGCATGCCCAGATTCTCCTTCATGATCGTTTCTATCCTCGCCGGTCTCGCCGCTTACAGGATCTATAAGGTTACGGAACCTGCAGTTGAGAAAGAGATGGAAAAGGAAGAAGCGCCTACTCCTGCCATGGAGTCCACTGAAATCCTAACCCCACTGGATCCCTTGGGACTGGAGGTCGGCTACGGTCTCATCTCACTGGTCGATATGAATCAGGGTGGAGAATTGCTCCAGCGGATCAAGGCATTGCGCAGACAGGTGGCGCTTGAAATGGGGTTCATCGTGCCGGCTATCCATATCCGGGACAACCTTCAACTGAAACCCAACGAATATGCCATACTGATCAAGGGGATCGAAATCGTGAGGGGTGAGCTGATGCCGGGGTATCAGCTTGCCATCACCCCCGAGGAGAAAAAGGGAAAGATCCCGGGCATAGAAACACGAGAGCCGGCCTTCAACCTTCCCGCGGTTTGGATACCGGATCATGATAAGGAAAGTGTTCAGGCGAGAGGCATTGTCGTTGTAGATCCTTCGACTGTCGTTACGACGCATCTAACGGAGATCATCAAATCGAACATCGACAGCCTCCTCGGAAGGCGAGAAGTTCAGGCCCTTCTGGACAATTTGGCTTTGGCCTATCCCAAGGTGGTGGACGAAATGGTTCCGAAGGTCGTGAATATGGGGACCCTCCAGAAAGTACTTCAGAAGCTGCTTCGGGAGCGGGTCTCCATCCGGGATTTGTTGACCATAATTGAAACGCTGGCGGATTACATATCTATTACAAAAAACGTCGATATATTAACAGGATATGTGCGTCAATCGCTTTCTCGGGCCATTACGCATCAGTACCGGGATCAGGACGGAAACATCAGCGTCGTCATGGTTTCGCCAGAGGTGGAAGACCTGGTTGGTCAATCCATTCAACACATGGAGTATGAATCCTTTATCTCACCGGATCCGACCATGGTGAAGAAGGTCATTCAAAACGTCCAGCGGTTCGTCAACAATTTCGTTTCGAGGGGGCTCCAGCCCGTCGTCTTGTGTTCCCCGAACATAAGAATCCATCTGAGAAAGATGCTGGAGCAGTTTCTTCCAAACGTGGCGGTTCTTTCCCATAATGAGATCACACATGACGTGAAGATTACATACTTGGGCATGGTGGAGCTCTGATATGCAGGTTAAACGCTATGAGGCGGCCAGTATCCGTGAGGCCATGACGAAGATCAAAAAGGATCTCGGAAGCGATGCCATTTTGCTATCGACCAAGCGGCTGCGGGAATCCCCGACACCGCTTTTGGAGATTATTGCCGCGCGGGAAATCGATGAAAAGGGGTTCTCTGCGTTCGAGGGTTACAAGAAGGGGGGCGACTCCCCTTCTTCTAACAAACAGAGCCTGCCCGCATCTGATGTGATTCATCAATTGCGGGGCGAGATCGATGAACTCAAAACATTGATCCGGGAGATGAATAAGCAGCGTTGTTTCCATCGTGAGTTCGTCGAATGGAAGGAATCCATGAACGTTTTTTTCGACGTCATCGGCCTTCAGGGAGAGCAGGGAGCAAACGAAATATGGTCCAGCATCTATTACACGTTGCTCGGAAGGGGGCTTTCCAGGCAATGGGCATCAAAAATGATTGAATCCATAAAAAACAATTCCCCATCTTCCAATATCGAAAATCATGAAGAGGGGCTCCGAACTATCCAAAGGATGATAGAAAAATCCTTCGCTCCTTTTTTCTCGGATGAAAAGAAAAGGCGGGTAAAGGTTCTCGTTGGGCCGACCGGGGTCGGAAAAACAACGACCCTGGCAAAACTGGCGGCGCGTTATGCCCTGGAGAAGAAGTGGAAGGTAGGCCTGGTTACGACGGACACCTTTCGAATCGCCGCGACGGATCAGTTGAAGGTCTATGCAGACATCATCGGCATTCCCATGGAGATCGCTTCTGAAAAAGAGGGATTTCAAAGGTCTCTGCGAAAATTTGGAGATCGCGATGTGATCCTTGTCGATACGCCCGGAAACAGCGGTCATAATGACAACTTCCTGCGGAAAATGAAAGACCTGATGGCCACGGATATTCCCGTGCAGACCGATTTGCTGTTGAGTCTCGCTTCGGGTTCCGAAAATATTCTCGATGCCGCCGAGCGCTTTGGCATTTTCGATTTCGATCATATTATCCTGACGAAGTTTGATGAATGTGTCCGTTTCGGAAACGCCTGCGAGGCGATCAATCGGATCGGTAAACCGGTATTGTATGTCACGACGGGACAGAACGTTCCCCAGGACATCGAGGACGTGACGCCTGGAAAACTCGCAGAATGGGTGATGGAAAACAATCTACATTGAAGGGAACGGTTATGGAAGGCGATCAGGCTGCGCAGCTGAGACATTTGAAGAACGGGGGAGACGCCCGGGATAGCATGACAAAAGGGACCGACAGGTCGGGGTTTCACTGCGACCAAAGGGACAGCTCCATCCGTGTCATCGCCATAACCAGCGGTAAGGGTGGTGTGGGAAAAACGAATATAACGGCCAACCTTGGATATTTTCTATCGAAAATGAAAAAAAGGATCATGATCATCGATGCGGATATGGGATTGGCCAATATCGATCTGATCCTGGGTCTTACACCCAAGTACAATCTTTATCACGTGTTGAAGGGGGAAAGAACCATTGCCGATACCCTGATGGTTGGTCCGGGAGGGATCAAGATCCTGCCTTCTGCTTCGGGTATTCAGGAAATAACGGAACTTTCAAAGGGGCAGAAACTGGCCCTTCTGGACGAGCTGAATGCTGTAAACGAGAATCTCGATTTCGTGCTCATCGACACGGGTGCCGGCATTGCAGGAAATGTCATGTACTTCAACATGGCCGCCAAGGAGATCATCGTGGTTACATCTCCGGAGCCGACATCATTGACCGATGCCTATGCCTTGATCAAGATTCTATACAGGCGATACGCCAGGAAACGATTCCGGATACTCGTCAATATGGTGAAGGACCCTGCCGAAGGCAAGGAAATCTTCAAGAGGCTGAGTCATGCCACGGACCATTTTCTGAATATAACGATCGAATATCTTGGGTATATCCTTTATGACGACAAGCTGCCCGAAGCGGTCAAGCGACAGAAGGCACTGGCCGAACTTCATCCCTATGCCCCCGCCAGCAAATGCATGGCCTCTCTGGCTGAGAAACTGGGGATGGAAGACATGCCCGTACAGGATGAACAGGGAAGCATCAAGTTTTTTTGGGATAACATCATCAATACGAACCATGGATAAAAGGGCCAGGGATCATCTTATCATGCAATATGCGCCTCTCGTGAAACTCGTCGTCGGGAGGATTACAGCAAAGCTTCCCCTGAATGCCATCGACAGAGAGGATCTTGTGCATGTGGGCATCATCGGACTGATGTCCGCTCTCGAAAAATTCGACAGGAACCGCAATGTGCAGTTCGAGACTTATGCCCGTTTCCGAATTCGAGGAGCGGTTCTGGACGAACTTCGGGAAAGGGATTGGGTGCCCCGGTCGATTCGCAGCAAGGACAATCAATTGGAAGAGGCTTTTGCCGCCCTGAAAAAAACGCTCAAACGTATTCCCGAAGATCATGAAGTGGCGGGTTATCTAAATGTTTCACTTCAGGATTATTTCAAAATGCTCGATGATGCCCGGTATATATCGATCATCAGCAGCGAGGATCTTCCGCCTGAATATCTCGAAAACACGGAACATTACGAAATGCTCCAAACCATAGAACAGGGCAATGCACTGGAACAGATGGCGAAGACGGAGACAAGAGACCTCTTGAAAAAGGCGATAGACAAGCTGCCTGCCAAGGAACGCATGGTGCTGTCGCTATACTATTACGATGAATTGAATATGAAGGAAATCGGAAAGGTTCTTGAACTGACCGAATCGAGGGTTTGCCAGCTTCATTCTCAGGCCGTTTTGAGATTGAGATCCATGGTGAATGATCTTAGATAAGGTTTCGGATGCACGTCATAGGCCACGGGAAAAGGCTTGAAGTATCGACCGCGGCGTGATTTCGATTATGGAAGAACACCCGAAAATAGATAGCAGGGATTTCCCAGAAAACATCGCAGCCATAAAAGGCGGGAATGGGAGAGAACCTTCAGAGGAGAGGAGAGGACCGCCCGCTGAACAATCTTGTGGAGTCTGGCGGCTGGCCCTCAATCGCATCAATGCCTGGATATTCATCAACAAGATATTCACATTATCGATCGTTGGCGGTTTCTTGTTGCTGGGGATGGCGGTTGCTCTTTGGGCGCTCCTGCCGGGAAAAGGACCTGCCGAGAAAAAGAGCGGAATTTCGACACAGGCATTCCCTGCCGATCGTTACGGTGGTGCCCGTCTGGATGGTTTCGTTGTCGATGTAAAGGATGACGGGGGAAACCTCCGGGTTTTGATCTGCGATATCGTTCTGGAACCCATCCCGGGACAATCCATAAAAGGTGCGGAAGCGCGAATCGATTTACGTCAGGTCATCTACAGGGTTCTGCAAAGCCGCCAGGTCGTTCAATTGATTTCACCGGAGGGGCGGACCGCATTGAAGCATGAAATTCAAGGACAGGCTGTAAGGTTGTTGGGAGAGGGAAAGGTGAAAGAGGTATACTTCACCCGATACACGGTGCTATAAGAAAGGAAGAGAACGAGAAGCGGAAGCGGCTTCGCCGATTCCGTAAGAAGAGGCGAGAACCTCCTTCGGCAGTGGCATCTCCGTCGCTCTGTCCCGAAGTTGCCGACCTTGTATCGTAGAGGGCGGCATGATTCGATTCAAGAGGAGAATAGATGAAAATCCCGGCATCAACAGATCGGAAACGATATCAGGCACTGGAGGAGAATTTCGTTTCTTCATTTCTAGACGAGTTGATCCCGGGAATACTGCATAACTTCGCCAATCCCCTAAACGGGATCATGGGAAGATCCAGACTGCTGCAACGGCGATTGGAGGACACCGTCAAAAAGATCCATTTGAAGCATCAGGACCTCTCTTCGGAAATGGCGGAGGATCTCAACAAGTTGTTGAAAGATATCGACTCGATAGCACTTGAATCGGACCGGTTTTTCGATATGTTTCGCCATGCCGCTATAAAATTCGATGCCCTTAGAGATCACGACATCTCATCGATCGATCTATCACAACTGCTCGACATCGAGATGAAATTCGCCGATTTTTATCTGGATTTCAAGCATGAAATCAGCAAGGTACTTGTGCTTGAAGCGGCATTGCCGGAGGTGAAAGGCATCCTCTCCGATTATTCCATGGCCCTTTGGTCCGTTATCAGATACGCGTTGAAGAGTATGAGGAACGATGCCGTTAAAGAATTTCACGCATCGACTACCTATGATGATACCCATGTCTACCTCCGCTTCAGGCATAGTGGTTACGGAATGACTGCAAAACAGGCAGGCCTTTTCGCTGATTGCCTGCAGGGGGGATCGGGGGATGTATCTCCAGATCTGGACGAACAGAGACACCTTTTGAATGCCATGCTGCTGCTGAAAAAATATGGTGCGAGCACACAGTTGATTCTTGAGGATCGTGAGACCACACTTTCCATCGGTATTCCCTATCGCGGACATGGGGATGTATCGAGCGCATCTTAAAGTGTAGACCGAATTTTGACGATGAATTCTTTAGGAACCATAGCGAAGGCACGATATATGTTTGCCGGGGCTTCTGGTTACAGAGAGAGGATCGACTATGGGAGTGGGAATTGATCTTCAACAGGTGCTTGCCCAAACGAACGCTGCAGAGAGGGTGCAGCAGGTCCAGCAGCAGCATCCCGATATGCAGCAGCGTTATTTCGAACTTCAGCAGGGTGTGGAGCGGAAACAACGGAACGAACAGGTAGAATTAACAGAGGATGCGGAAAAGGCATTGATCCGGGAGAGACAGAAACGATCCAAGGAACGCAGAGAGGCTGATACCCAGAGCAAAGGGGAGGAGCAGGATCAAGCCGGTTCAGAAAAGGATGGGTCGGAAGCCGGCCACGGGACACTGGTCGATATTAAGGTATGATATGGATCTGAAATCCCTTATCCTTTTCCAGGTCATGGCCGATGCGGGTCTTTGTATTGCCGTTGTCTTGCTCTTGTGGCAAATCGGCAAGGTGAGAAAAAAGCTGAGGCCTGTCATGGAGCATGAGGCTTTTCTGGAATTCAGACAACTCGTCGATGAATCCCAGAATGCCGCGGCGCAGTTGGCGCAAGCCCTTGATGAAGGACACAAAAGTTTACATGAAATGGCGCGCCGGTTCGATGAAAAGGAGAAAAGGCTTACCGCTCTCATTGAACAGGCTGAAAAAGGCATTTCAGGCACGGGGACAGTGCCGGCAGGCGAAGCGCTCAACCCCATCTCTGCAGACGATCGTTATAGGAACGTCAAGGAAATGATTTTGATGGGTCTTTCCGAGGAAGAGATTGTTGCGCAATGCGGACTTCCAGAAGGGGAAGCCCGTCTGCTTATCGATATACATCATAAGAGAACCCGTACCTAATGACCGTCATTCAAGGCACCAAACTTCACGACCCTTCAGGACTCGTCTCATTGAGGGACCAGAAGGGGAATGTGATGTCTGCACGATTTCTTCCAGGAGAGATTCTGGAAGCGGTCATAGCCGGCCCCGTCGGACGTCGCGGCGTTTTGGTACGGCTCCCCACCGGCTTTGTTGTCGCCGAGACCGATATACCCCTTCAAGTAAACGAACGCTTACGTGTCAAGGTAGAGCAGATGCAGCCAAAAGTGATGCTTCGTATTCTCGATCGCAACGTATCCGAAGTCTCGAAGATCGATGAATACCTCAGGCTGTACCGGGCAGATCCCAAGGCATTGTTAAAGTCCTTTTCGCTGGTCAATGAAATTTTCGGCGTCAAAGGGATGGCGGAAGCTCCGAATGATGCCGTTGTTGCCGATCTGCTGAAGATCATGCAAAACGTTTCCTCAATGGTCCTTTCAAGAGACACCGCTACGAATCCTATGTTCATCAGGGATTTCATCTCGGGATTGGGATTGTTACTCGAAAGGCGCCTGGCCGGCAACATACGAAGCGGGCGCCGGTCTTTTCAGGATATATTCGGATCCCCAGACGATAGGGAGGGGGGCCTCAAGGCGCAACTGTTGCGCCTGCTTGCTTCTCTGGCAATGGAAGTCGATGAAAATGGCCAGACGAACCAGGCAGGTGCCACCCGGAACAGAGGGATCAATCAATTTGCCAAATTTTTCATCGAATCGATAGAAACCTTCCAGGTCTTGAATGTGCATTGTCAGGAAAACGAACAGAAATACTTTCTTCAAATACCATGTCAGATGCCGGATGGATTGAGGATGCAGGATCTCATCGTTGAATGGGACGGTGACGGCGAAAATACCCGGGCAACAGGCGAATCCTGCCGTTTCATCCTGTTCATGGACATGGATATCCTGGGCCGTCTCATGATTGATGCGGCCCTCTCAAAAACGGCCATAAACTGTCATATACGTTGCGGTGAAGATGCCACAGCGGATTTTTTATCGTCCTATCTCGATCAACTGAAGAGCCGTCTCACGGTGGCGGGATACCGCGTTGGGGCGTTGACCTTAGAGACCGACGGCGATATTGAATCCACAAGATACAGGTATTTTCAAGAACGGGTCGTACATGCGGCGGATACGGTCAATCTTTTCGCCTGACCGCCGGAGACGAACCTTTGATGGATCGTGTACTGGAACGGCGGGTAGAAACAGGGAACGAGAACCATGAGCAAAAACGATAGGAAGATGGCAGCCGCCCTGAAATATGATCGCACTAGCGATCAGGCCCCTAAACTCGTTGCCAAGGGAAGGGGATATATCGCAGAGAAAATCTTGGAAGTGGCGGCAAAGGCCGGCGTACCGATGAGAAGCGATCCCTCCCTGGTTCAGATTCTCTGTCGATTGGATATGGACGAACAGATTCCAGTGGAATTGTATCGAGCCGTTGCTGAAATCCTTGCCTTTGTCTACGCCATGAACGAGCGAAGGCGTGAACAGTAACCTATCCTAACGAACAATTGCATTCTCGATCGAAACGGGCAAATTATTCCCCCCTGCCTTTCGCAGTGAAGAAAGATCCTGGAATTGTCTGAGAATTCAATGCAAAACCAATGCACAGACCCGTGGCATGTGAATTGCAATCCTGATCTCATCTTGCCAAGGGGGAAATATTTATGGCCTATGATGTTTATGATATTGCCAATGTCTGTGCGGTCAAACTCACCCAGCTCGATCACGTAACGAACAACCTTGCCAATGCTGCAACGCCGGGTTTCAAGGCGGAGAGGATGACCTTCGGGCTCCAATATGAAGATGTACGTTCGGCCCTTGAAGGGAAACCTCAGGACATGCCGGCGGTAAGGGTCGATTATTCCCAGGGCAGCCACCAGAGAACGGGTAACAGCCTCGATGTGGCCCTGGATGGTGAAGGGTTCTTCGTCGTGGAGACGAAAGAAGGCATCGCCTATACGAGAAGAGGAAGTTTCAGGATGAATATGGAGGGTGCATTGGTAACCGATGCCGGTGATGCGGTGCTGGACGAGTCGGAACGACCCATCAAGATAAGTGGGAATTCCGTTCAGATAGACAGCCAGGGACAAATAAGCGTCGATGGCAATCCGGCAGGCAAACTGAAGATCGTCCGCTTCGATAACCATCAGAACCTAATCAGAAATGGCAACGGTCTCTTCATGGATCCGGGCAATGCGGAACCCGCAAAACCCGAAAATGTGAACGTGTCCGCAGGTTATCTGGAACTCTCCAATGTGAACGCCATCAAGGAGATGGTAGAGATGATCGACATACAACGCACCTTTGAAATCTACCAGAAGGTCATACAGAGCATGAATGATCAGGACAAACTATCAATCAACCGGGTCGGAAAACTGGCTTGAGAGGAGGTATGAGATGATCAGGTCTTTATGGACAGCGGCTACCGGAATGGAAGCCCAGCAACTGGAGCAGGATGTGGTGGCGAATAATCTCGCCAATGTGAACACGGTAGGCTTCAAGAGATCCCGGGCGGATTTTCAAGACCTCATGTATCAGATTTCATCGAAGGCCGGTGCCGAATTGACGACGGGGGTACAGTTGCCCGTGGGGATCGAGGTTGGAATGGGCGTTAAGTCCGTTGCAACGCAGAAGATGTTTTCGCAGGGCGACTATCAGCAGACGGGGAACAAATTCGATCTGGCCATCGAGGGGGACGGCTTTTTTCAGTTGGATGACAATGGAAATACCGTATACACCAGGGCAGGAAATTTCAAAATCAACAAGGACGGGGTCCTCTGCAATTCCGACGGACTCAGACTGATGCCGGAAATCGCCATTCCAGCAGAGGCTGTAAATTTCACCGTCGATAGCGGGGGTACCTGGACGGCTTCCGATAAAGCAGGGACGTCTCTGGCAACGGGTCGAATTGAACTTGCGAGGTTTCTCAATCCGGCCGGATTGACCAGCCTCGGGCGAAATCTTTTCAGTACGACGGATGCTTCAGGCGATGCCACAACGGGATATCCGGGAGAGACAGGCATGGGAACGATTGCCCAGAACTTCCTGGAGATGTCCAATGTCAGCGTCGTCGAAGAGATGGTAAAGATGATCGTCGGTCAAAGAGCTTATGAAATCAATTCCAAAGCGATTCAGACGGCCGACAACATGTTGTCAATGGTCAACAACCTCAAGAGATAGGCAATGAGCCATGAAGATTTTTACAGTAAATTTCTCCGTTGCGTTGTTGATTTCTGTAGCGGTGATTCTGGTCATGGCACCGATGGGGGAACGGATCCACGCTTATGAATCTCGAACCTTCCAAGGGACGGAGATCCGATCCCTCGTCAGGGACCATATTGAAAAACATATGCCCTGGCCGAAGGGGACCATCCGGATGGAATTTTCAGGAAGGGTAGACGACCTTACCCTCACGGGGGAAAAAATTACCTATATGGTTCAGGGCGGTCCCAGGGACGATTACATCGGCAGTGCTTCCTATGCGGTAAAGTTTCTCGATGAAGGATGTTTGATCAGAGAAATTGTAGTGCGTGTCAATATCGAAGTTTTGCGAAATTTTGTCGTTGCCGTCAGACCCCTGGGTCGAAATTGGAAGATCGAGAGGGAAGATTTGGATGTGGTTCAGCGTTGGGTCTCGAGGATACCGCCCAATGCCATAGCGGATCCGGAAGAGGCAACCGGAATGAGACTGTCGATGAGCATTGGGACACATAGGGAACTGACGAGGAACATGCTCCGCAGGGTCCCGGCCGTCAAGAAGGGTAAGATGGTACGGGTTATGCTTGATGACGGTCCGTTGAATATACAGACGATCGGCCTGTCGGAACAGGACGGCGCCATAGGCGAGGTCATCCGGGTTCGTAACGTCTCATCGAAGAAGGCCATCTACGCGCGAGTAGTCGAACCTTCTGTTGTCCAGGTCATTTTTTAAAAGGCAGGGTGGTCATGTTCAATAATTTCATAGATCGGCGCTTCTTTACAAGGAACCTGTTGTTTCTCTTCCTCGTCTCAATCGCGTACGGTTGCACAACGCAAAGGAATATCGTGAAGGACGACCAGCCTCCGGTGCAAAAGGTGCAAGTTGTTACCAGGAATGCCACGGGATCCATCTGGCCCGGTGCAACGATGAACAATACACTCTTTGCCGACAAGAAGGCGCGCCGCGAGGGAGATATCGTCACGATCATCATCGAGGAATCATCTCAAGCAGGCAACGAGGCGGCGACAAATACGGGGAGAACCACCAACACCTCTGCCGGTATCAATGCCCTGCTTGGACTCGATACGTCCCTTTTGGAGAGAAATGCAAACATGGGAGGCTCGATCAGCATCGGGGGGTCCTCTTCAAACAGCCTCAAGGGAGCCGGTGATACCACCCGGGGGGGGACAATGGAAGCGAGAATCACGGCCAAGGTGACCAGGGTCTTATCCAACGGCAATATGATGATCGAAGGAAGAAGACAATTGACCGTAAACGCCGAAGATCAATACATTATCATTTCGGGTACGATCAGACCGGAAGACATTACCTCCGACAACCTTATCGCTTCACAGTATATCGCTGACGCGAGAATCGTTTATACGGGAAGCGGCGTCATCAACGACAAGATGAGACCGGGATGGCTTACACGCATCGCAGACTGGGTATGGCCTTTCTGATCGAAAGGTACGTATAATAGGGACGGAAGCGTAGGCTAGGATGCCATGAAAGGGCCAAGGGCAATGAAAGGGAGATTGATCTGGTTGATCGTTTTGATCTTGACACTGCCGATTCGGGCCGAGTCGGCAAGGATTAAGGATATCGCCAATATCGGGGGTGTTCGCGACAACCAGTTGATTGGATATGGACTCGTCGTGGGTCTTGCGGGAACGGGTGACGATGTCAAAAACGGATTTACGAAGGAATCACTGTCCAACATGTTGAGCCGTCAGGGGCTTTCCATGCGGGGCAAAGACTTGAAGTCGGACAATACGGCGGCTGTCATGGTGACGGCGGTTCTGCCTCCCTTCGCCAAGTCCGGTACAAGAATCGATGTCATGGTTTCATCCATTGGCGACGCCTCGAGCCTTCAGGGCGGTACGCTCCTTATGACGCCGTTGAAGGGAGCGGATGGAGAGATTTATGCAGTGGCACAGGGAGCTGTTTCCCTGGGAGGTTATTCGGCTGGAGGCGGCGGTGCCACAGTTTCAAAAAATCATTCAAGCGTGGGACGCATCACCAACGGCGCCCTGGTGGAAAGGGAACTCCGTTATGACCTCGACGAAAGCAGAACGATCCTGGTGAACCTCAACCAGCCGGACTTTACGACAGCTTCGAGACTGGCTGCGCTGATCGGTCAGCAGATCAAAAATGTCGAAGCGAAACAGCAGGATGGGCGGTCAATTGTTGTTCACATGAAGGAGGACTTTAAGGGCGGCTTCGTGGAACTCGCCTCGGAAATGGAGGGCATCGATGTTCCGGTGGATACTGCCGCGGTCGTCGTTATGAACGAGAAAACGGGAACGGTCGTCATGGGTGAAAACGTGCGCATTTCAACTGTTGCCGTAGCCCATGGCAACTTGAGCATCCAGATCCGAGAAGAGGCGAGGATTTCACAACCATTGCCCTTCTCACCGGCGACGCCTGCGGGGAGCTCTATCACAAAGGATAAAGCATCCGGCACGATCGTCGCTCCGGGCGGGCAAACAGTTGTGACCAGGGATCGTCAGGTAGGTGTCGGCGAAGAAAAGAATCAACTGATGGTGGTGCCCAATGGAGTGACGATCGCCGATGTGGTACGAGCCTTGAACATTATCGGCGTTACCCCGAGGGACCTGATTACGATTCTGCAGACCATCAAGGCTGCGGGCGCCTTACAGGCCGATTTGAAGGTCATTTAGTGAAATATGAAGGCCCGCTTTTCGGGGGATCATAAACTGTGGGTTTCAGGAAATGATAAGGGATTTGAAAATACTGCCGGCTATGAATGATTTGGGAGCCATTGATGCCGGAGGCCAGTCGACAAGGATTGATGAACAACTGAAACGGGAACGGTCCCTGAAAAAGGCCTGCGCGGATTTCGAATCGATTTTTGTTTATTACATGTTCAAGACGATGCGGCAGACCGTGAAATCGGGTGGGGCCATCGGTTCGTTTACAGGAAAGGATACTTTCGATATGATGATGGACCAGAAGGTAGCCGAAGAATTGACAAGACGGGGCGATGGCTTGGGACTTCAAAAAATCCTTTTCAATCAGTTGAGTGTGCCGGGAATGGACCGCCCTCATGCGAACAGGTTCGATCTGGAGGAACCTCTGAAATGACGTTTGGAAGCCTCTTAAAGGACCGGACATCGAAATGTCGACAAACGGGAAGGTATTAAAGTTTTTTTCAAAATTGCCGATAGGTATGGTAAGACCAATCTAAAAAAAGGGGTCATCTATGAAGGTATCCGATGTCAAGCAGCCCTCTGCACAGCTCATCCAGCAGTACCAGAAGAACGGCAACGTAAAGCTGGACGCAGAACGACAGGTCAGCGGAGCCGCTGTACCCGAAGAGAAGGTTGATCTTTCCACCAAGGCAAAAGACATTCAAAACCTGAAAAGCGCCGTTGCGAATCTGCCCGATGTCAGGGAAGAAAAGGTTCAGGAGCTTCGAAACAGGATTGAAAGCGGGAAGTACAACGTCAGCGGAGAGGAGATTGCCGAAAAAATGGTGGGAGAAGCCCTTTTGGATATCTTTGCCTGATAGAAGTTCTTGTCCGGTAACTGACCGCCCGCCTCACGGTGCGTCCCGTTAATGGGGCGAACTTCTCACCGAAATTCCTTTGTTTGTTCGGCTCGCTTGAAGTGACTTTGAAGCAGGGGATTGCCATCCATGAATGAAAGTGCGGTACAAAAAGAGCGAAGGGAGCAGCGGCAAAGTCTTTTCGTAAACGAAACCGAGGAGCCGTTTAAGCTGCCCTTGCAATTCGATGCACTGTTGACCGAACTCAAACGAGAGATTGCGGCCTACGATAATGTTCTTGACGCCATCCGTCTTGAACGGGATGTTCTGGCGAAGCCGTCGCTGAAGGCAATCATGGAAAGCAATTCGCGCAAGGAGGAGGCCCTCCTTCAAGCAAAAGACGTCGAGCGCAAAAGGGACAACCTATTGCGAAAAATAGCTGCTTTGCTGCATCTGCCATCAGAACAGATTCGGTTGACGGCGGTTGTCGATGCAGCGGAT
>JAFGIO010000076.1 GCA_016929555.1 Deltaproteobacteria bacterium
GCGACGATGGTTTCCGGCCCCTATTGCGGAAAACTCCTGGGCGATATGGGGGCCGATGTCGTCAAGGTCGAACCCCCGGAGGGAGATTCTGCGCGCTTCTGCGGCCCTTTCCCCTCCGGTGATCCCCACCCCGAGCAAAGCGCCCTGTTCCTTTATGTAAACACGAGCAAGCGGGGCGTGACCCTCGATGTTGGAGCCGCTTCCGATCTCGATCTATTCCGACGGCTGATCCGCTGGGCCCATGTACTCATCGATAACCATCCTCCCGAACACATGAAGGACCTCGGCCTGGATTGGGATGTCCTTCAGGAAATCAATCCGGCCCTTGTCTATGTTTCCATCACGCCATACGGGCGGACGGGCCCCAGGGCCGGTATCCGTGCCGATGAACTGACGATCACCCATGCTGGTGGCATCGGCAGTCTTCTGCCCGCCCGTTCCGTCGATATCGACCGCCCGCCCGTCAAGCTGGGAGGGTATCAGGCCGGCTACTATGCCGGTTTGACGGCAGCCCTGACCGTTTCCGGCGTGCTTCACGGTCGGAAGGAGACGGACCGGGGTCATCTGATTGACATATCCCAGCAGGAGGTCATCCTGTCCAAGGTTTCCCCCCTGGTCGCGAGCTACCGCTATCACGGGACGACCTGGCACCGTGTTCCCGACCGTCCGCCCGCAATGGGCCGCATGGAGACCCGTGACGGCTACGTCGCCCTCGGGGCGAACGACGATCATCATTTCCGTCTCCTTCGGGAACTCATGGGCAAGCCGGATTGGCTCACCTCCGACGACTGGGACGACATGACTTGGCGGATCCACCACCTCATGGACATCGCCCCCGAGATGGAAGCCTGGATGAGGGAGCAGCGCAAGGATGAAATTCATCGCCGGATCGGCGAGCTCGCTATCCCCATCGGGCCTTTCAAAACCGCGGCGGAGGTCATGGCCAGTGAGCAGTACCGGGCCAGGGGCTATTTCACCGAGGTGGTCCATCCGGCGGCGGGAAGGCACCGTTATGCCGGCTGGCCTTACCGGATGACGGCGTCGCCTCCCGAGGTGGGGAGACCCGCGCCGCTGCTGGGCCAGCACAATGAGGAAATCCGCAGGGAGTTTTTCGAATCGGAACGGGGTAAGCCCGGCGAAGTGTCTCCGGTGCGGGTAGGGAGCGATCGGAAATCTGCGGAGCCGGGGAAAGCGAAACTTCCCCTGGCGGGGATCCGCGTCCTAGAATTCTGCTGGGTCTGGGCGGGACCCTATGCCTGCATGCTCCTGGCCAGCCTCGGGGCGGAGGTGATCCGGATTGAAAGCCATAAACGAACCGATCTCACCCGCCGCTATGTCGTTTGGCCCCTTCCCGAGCCGGCGCCCTTCCGGGTGCCGCCGAACCAGGGGATACCCTACAATACCCTGAACCGCTTCAAGAAGAGCCTCACCATCGATCTGACGCTTCCCGAAGGCATCGCCCTTGTCCGGAGGCTGGCGGCGATCAGCGATGTCGTCGTCGACAACCTGCGGCCCGGGGCCATGGGAAAGCTGGGACTGGGATACGGGGATCTGAAGACCATCCGGCCCGATATCATCGTCGTTTCCAGCTCCAGCCGCGGCCAGGTCGGGCCCGAGGCCCGATACCTCGGCTATGCGACGCTCCATCAGGCCATCGGCGGTCTTGCCTATGTAACGGGCCATCCGGACGATGCGCCGAGCCACGGGACTCCGGGCGATGCGGACCTCATGAACGCGACGGCGGCGGCCTTCGCAACCGTGGCGGCCCTCCATCACCGGCAGCGGACCGGCGAGGGCCAGTTCATCGATTTTTCCCAGTGCGAGGGCGTCAGTTCGCTGATCGGGGAGATGCTTTTGGGCTATGAAATGAACGGCCGGATTCCGGAACGGATGGGCAATGCCCATCCGCGCTATGCCCCCCATAATGTTTACCGGTGTTGGGGGGTGGACCGCTGGCTGGCCCTGGAGGTCCATTCCGACGGGGAATTTGCCCTGCTGGCCGGCGTTATCGGACAGCCGGAGCTTGCCGGCGATTCCCGGTTCGCCACCATGGAGGCCCGCAAGGAGAATGAAAGGGAGCTCGACGCCGTTATCGAGTCCTGGACCAGGATAAGGGACCGCGACTGGCTGGCCGGCGAGCTCTGCCGGGCGGGGCTGGCGGCGGCCCCCTGCAGGGATGCGGCCGACCTCTACGCGGATCGCCATCTCCAGGAGCGCCAGGCCTTCGTCAGGGTGGACCATCCCGAAGTCGGCCCCGTGGAGCTCGTGGGGCTTCCCTGGAAGATCAGCGGCATGGAGGCTGCCGTGGTCCGCGCCCCCCTTCTGGGAGAGCACAACGCCTACGTCCTCGGGGAGCTGCTCGGTCTGGGCGACGGCGAGATCGCCGGGCTGCGCGCAGCGGGGGTGATCCTGTGAAGCGGCGTCATCTCGGCACCAATCCCCTGCACGGCGCCTTCCGCCGGGAAGGCGTCCTCGATCTCTTCAACATCAAAAAGGAAAAACCTTCCGTTCCCCCGAGGATTGAGAAGGAAGATGAAAATCTCTCCAAGCCTCCCTCGACAAAAGGCGACGAGGGGTAATGTCGCGATTCGAGAAACGTTCTGTACTGCTCTCCGTTGACCTCTCCGGGGATAAAGACGACGGCCTCTTCCTAGAAGGCGTCGAGGGAAATCGAAACCACTTCTTCGGCTGTCATCCACCATTCCTCTGGAAACCAACCCCTGTCGAAACCCTCCATCCCCTGTGCATCGCGAAATTCCGTATAGGTGCTCTTTTCAATCATCGTGCTGTTCCTTCCGTTCGATTCTCCAATCCTTTCAGTTGCTCTCTCAGCAGATCGATGGCCGGCGCCGCCTGAAGAAACACATCCTCGATTTTGCCGAAATCGAGCATCCGGATGCCCTGGATTTCCGGTTGAACGTAGATGTCGGGCTTTCGGTGTTTCATCCTTTCGGCGAGGGCGGAAGCCTGCATGATATTGAAGGCCCCGAGAACCGCTTCGAGGGGGCGGGGAATATCCTGCTTGCCGGGATTGCGCGACCTGCTCACATCCACGGCTATGGTGAAGTCGGCCCGTTCCAGAAGATGGTCGTAAGGCACCTGGTTCACCACGCCGCCATCGACGAGAACCCGGTTCCCGAGGGAGACCGGAACGAATACACCCGGCACGGCCATGCTCGCCTGCAGGGCGGGAAGCAGGTCGTCCGCTTCGAAGACGATCTCCTCGGCGGTCCAGTAGTCGGCGGCTATGACCAGAAGGGGGATCTCAAGCTCTTCGAAGGTTCGTTTCCTGATCTCGCTGAAGAGGTACTCGAAGAATCCCTGGGGATTGATGAAACCGCCGCGCGGAAATTCCGCGGAGAATGCGGTGACCAGTTTCAACAGGTCGTTTTTCTTCGCTATGATGTCCCGCCAGGTATCGTCTTTCAGGATGAGGTGCCTGACGATGCGTTCCCTGATTTCCCTTCCGGATATGCCGGAGGCATAGAGCGCTCCGATGATCGCGCCCATGCTGGTGCCTGAAATAACGCCCGGCCGGATGCCGAGCTCGTCGAGCGCCTCCAGGACGAGGATATGGGCCAGCCCCCGAACGCCTCCCCCTCCCAAAGCCAGGCCGATTTTCATCGTTTCGCCTTATCTATTAGAATCTCGCCAAGAAACCGAAGTCGGTCACCCATTCCCTCGAGGCGTGGTCGTTCACGTCGGGGTCGAATTCCGTGGCCAGGGGGATGAAAACACCCAGGCGGAAGCCCGTATTGGCCGTCAGCATCAGCATGGCCCCCAGGTTCAGATCCAGGGTCCCGAGGCGGTCCCTCTTGTCTTCGTCGCGGATGATGCTGCCGTCGGCGGTGTCCGTTTCCTTGATGTGGCTCCTTTCCTGGAAGAGCCCCGAGGCGTTGAGATAGAGCAAGAGCCCCTTCAGGGGTGTTTCGTACTGGACGCCCAGGAGATAGTTGAAGATATTGCCCGTCCGGCTTTCGAATTCCACGTTCCTGCCGAAAATGTCCGTCTCCACGTAGTCGTTCTTTGTGTTCAGACGGTATCCCACGTTGGCCAGGATGCGGAAGGGGCCGATGATCCTGCTCAGGGTCTGGTTGATGCTGAAATCGTAGGAGCCGCTGCCCAGGGCCAGTTGCTCCGTCCTGTTTTCGAACTGCTTGTAGTCCCCCGTGGGGAACTTGACCGTCACCGTGGTGACTCCCTGGAGGATTTCCTCATTGCCGTAGCGGTACTTCAGGCCCACCGAAACGTCCCCGATGCCGCTGGCCGTCAGCTCTTCGTCGGTGTACTCCCCCTTGAGCTTCTTTCGGATGTAGGGAATCGACGCCTCCACCTTGAGGTCTGGAAAGATCTTGTAGGAGGCCGGCAGGACGTAGGCCTGCACGTGGCTGCTCCAGATCGCGATCAAACCGAAGCCGGCCCCGATGGAAGGGGGAGGCGCTTCCGGCTCCAGCAGGGGCGCGGGCTCCGTAAAGGTGTCCGGGATGATGATGACGGGATTGCTGGCCGCCGCAGTGGTGGTCTGGTTCGTGGTCCCGCCGCCCGAAGACTGCTGGCTTCCCTGTTCTTCGAAATAAGGGGGTTCTGCATAGGCCTGCGATCCAAACAGCATGGTCAGAACGAGCGCGAAAAGCGCATTCCTAAACCGCTTCATAGTGTTTCTCCTTTCTGATCGGGCCAACCCCTCTTGGAGTGTCGAAGCCCGTAAATGGCCGGCTGCATCCCCGCGGTCCCGTTCACGGTACGGCCGGCGCCGAAGGTTCTCTCAGAGCCTGATCCTCAGGTCTTCGACGGGATAGCTCATGCAGGGATGGATATAGCCGGATTTCAGGTCCGCCCGTCGCAGTCGAACCCGGGCCGGCGCGAAGACCTTGCCGGATAGGAGCCTGGTACGGCAGGCGCTGCATTCGCCCGAACGGCAGAGGGCCGGCACCACCAATCCCGCCCGCTCCAGGGCGGCCATCAGGGGTTCGCCCGCCCGGGCCTGGATGGTTCGTTTCGACCGCTCCTCCACAACGGTAAAGACGCTGTCCGCGGCGATTCCCGGCCAGCCCGGCTCGGCCGTGACATCGGCCGGAGGCCCGTACACCTCCTTGCGGATCCTTCGCGCCGGCACGCCGAGGGACTTCAAGGCATCCTCGCAGAGGAGATACATCTGGGCGGGGCCGCAGACCAGGAAGGTCTTTCCCTCCACCGGACCGATCAGCTTCGCGATCATGGCGGCGTCGAGGAAGCCGCAGGGGCCCGCCCACCCGGCCGGGGGTTCGCTGATCACGAAGTCCACCCTGAAATTCGCGCCGCCGGCGGCCATCCCGATCAGCTCCTTCTCGAAGAGGATGTCCTCGGGTATGCGATTCCCATAGATCAGGTGGACTTTCAGATCCGTTCTTTTATCCCGCATCTCCCGGAGCATGGAGATAAAGGGGGTGATGCCGCTGCCGCCCGCCAGAAGCACCAGGTCCCGGCTGTCCATGAGCGGTTCGTAGCGGAAATTGCCGTTCGGTCCCGTGGACTCGAAAAGATCGCCCTCCTTCACCCGGTCCAGCAGGTAGGGCGAGACGAAGCCGCCCTGCTGGCGGCGGACAGTGATGTCGTAGTAAGATTCGCCCGGAATCGAGGAGATGCTGAAGGGGCGCGAGGTGATAATGCCGTCGATGTTCACGAACAGGTTGATGTACTGGCCGGCCTGGAAGTAGGGCAGGGGGCCGCCGGTGCTTTCCATTCGGAAGGTCTTCGCACTGGCCGTCTCCCCGATGATCTGCCCGACCTTGAGCTTCAGGCGGTCGGCATGGATTTTTTCGAGGACCTCCCGGTCGCGGCGGAGCGGCGCGACGCCCGCCGCGCCGGCGTCCTTTGCCTCCTTCTCCAATTGGCTTTTCATCTTTTCCGCAAAAGACGCATCCCTGCCGCCCTCCAGATCCTTCAGGACGTCCCGGGCGGCAAAGAAGCCGCTTTCCATGCAGGTCTCGAAGCCGCCGCCGATGTTGACCCAGGCGCCGGAGAAGTAAAGGCCCTCTATGGGTCCGCGGCTGGGCAGGTGCATGTTCCCCGTTCCCTGGAAGTTCTCGTCGAAACCGATGTAGCTGCCGCCGGGATTGCCGGAGTAGCGGATGTTGGTCAGGGGCGTGGCGACCTCCGCGACCTCGATGTGGTTCCGGAGCCCCGGTGCGGCCTTTTCCGCGAGGTCGATGATCCGGCCGGCCAGCCGCCGCTTGGCCGCCGCGTAGTCGGCCGGCGTCAGTTTCAGCCAGGGCTCGGCATAGGTGATGTTGGTGAGCACCATGGACGTCGTTCCTGGCGGCGAGACGTCCCTGTCGACGATATTGTAAGCGGTCATGGCGATCCCGTCGGGCGTGAAATCGACGGTCCCGCGGGCGTTCTCGTACTGGCCGTCCAGGTCGTAGCTGTTGTTGACGAAGTTCTCATGGGAGGAGAGGCCCAGGGCCGTGTAGGGACAGTCGAGCCCGAGATAGACGTTGAAGGTGGAGGCCCCCGGCGTCCACATGCCGAGGCGGCGCAGGTACCAGTCGGGGACCTTGTCCGGACCGATGAGCTCCAGGCACGCCGTCAGGGGATTGGCGTTGCTCACGATGCAGGGAGCGGCGATCTCCGTCCCGTCGTCGGCTGTGACGCCCTTTACCTTTCCCTCCGCCACCAGGATGCGGCGGGCGCCGTTTCCGAGCCAAACCTCGCCGCCGTAACGTTCGAAGGCGTCGATGAAGGCCTGCGAAAGGTTCTGCGAGGTCCCCCGGATGTGCGAGGGACCGAAGCGGATGTAGGCGGCCATCATCAGGGCATAGATCAGAAAGGACCATTTGCTCGGCGGGAGGCCGGCGTAGCCCCAGATCTGGGCGAGCACGGCTTTGGCTTTGGGATCGGGTACGTCGCGGTTCAGGACCTCGCCCACCGATTTGCCGTAATCGGCCATGAGGGCGGGGAACTTTCCCGGGTCCTCCATCACGGCCTTCATGCCCAGGCGGTTCGCCCGCAGGGCCTCTTCGGCGAAATCGAAGAAGGTTGCGATGAAGCGCTTGATTTCTTGGACGCTGTTCGGAAACTGCCGGCACAGGGCATCCTCGAAGGCTTCCCGTCCGACGGGAAGGGCTATCTCGAAATCGGGAAAGTAGCTGCGGTACAGATCGGGTACCGGCAGGAACTCCACCCTGTCGTAAACGCCGATTTCCCGGAGCACCCGCAGCAGCGGACCGGGATTGCTCTGGTCTCCGAGCCCCGACAGTTCATGCAGGGCGACCTCGAATTCGAAGCGTCCCCGGATGAAGGACGAGGCATACCCGCCGGGCACGTTGTGCCGCTCCAGAAGCAGGACCCGCTTGCCCCTTTTCGCCAGATAGGTCGCAGCCGACAGACCGCCCAGTCCGGCTCCGATCACTACCGCGTCGTAATCTCTCATGTTCGAAGCCCCTCTCATGTTTGAATTGGGTTTCCCGTTGAACCCGAAGAACGCCGCCGCCTAGAAGGAGATGACCGGCGCAGGCTTTCGGGATCGCAAGCCCCGGAGAGATGCCCGGCGGCCTCCAAGCGACCCTATATTCGTTGCCGGACTTTGTCAATATCTTGTTTACAGTGCGTTTATGGAACATCCGGTTATGCGCACCTGCCAGAAAACCTTCTGCTCGCCCGCAATTGACATAACCGGCAGGAAAGTGTATTTTCTCCATAAAAATAGACGTCTATGCCTTTCCGCGGCAGCGGTCGGGATCAGGATGGCCTTTCATATCTCGGGTGCGTCTTGGATGAAAATCGATAGGTCTCGGGCACAACTATTGCTTTCGGCCGCTGGACGCAGCCCCGGCTTTCAGAACCTCGTCGCCGCCACCAGGTCCTTCAGGGATTTCGCCTCCTCCAGGGTGCCGACCCGCTCCACGATGCGGCGCGCCCGCCGGGCGCCCAGAAGGGGCGTCGCGATCCCGAGAAATTTCGCCTCGATACGGGACCGCTTCTCCGGAAGCGGCGGAATCTCCCGGAAGACGTCGGCGGCGTGGACGTATTTCCCGCCCCCTGTCGCTTGGACGGCGACCCGGGCGGCCATGGGCGAAAGGCCCTCGTCCCGGACAAGGATGATCTTTTTCATGAATTTTTGCAGGGAGGCGTTCCGAACCTTCCGGTCCGTAAAGGCCCCGAGACCCGTATCGTTCCGGAGGACGGCGATGGCCGCGCAGTAGGGAAGGCTGAATTTTCCTTCCAGGGCCGTTTTGGGTTCCCGCTTCCCCGCGGCCTTCAGGGCCAGGGGCGATGTGTAGACCTCGATGGCCTCTATCTCTTCGGGGAGAAGGCTTTGTTTCTTGACGACGGCAAGAATCGATTCGATGGCCGAATGGGTAAAGTGGCAGGAGGCGTGGTATTTCTGGGCCAGGGTGTCGAACCCCCAAGCTTCGCCCGGATTCCGCAATGCCGACCGCGGCGCGTCGCCACCGAAGACCTGGAGATAACCATCCGCTCCCTCGTAGAAGTCTTCGGCGCAGGTGAAGCCCTCCGCCGCGAGAAGGGCCGCCGAGAGACCGGCCCGGCAGGCATTGCCGGCGTGGAAGGATTTGGCCATCGTGCCGAAGACGATCTTGAGGCCAGACGACAGGGTTCCTGCGAGTCCGAGGGCATAGGCGGTCTGACGCTCACCGAGGCCGAGCAGACGGGCGCAACCCGCGGCCGATGCGATGTGGCCGATGGTGGAGGTGGTGTGCCAGCCCGCGTTGTACTGCGCCATCCCGACCGCCGAACCCAGGATATTGGCTATCCGAAAGGCAAGGGCGTGGGCGTCCAGAAAGTCGCGGCCCCCGGCGCCCTTCCATTCGGCGAGTGCAAGTAGGGCGGCCAGCATCCCGGCCGAGGCGTGGCCGATATAGACCGTCGAGGTGTCGTCGTAATCGATGACGTGGGAGGCCGTGCCGTTGATGAGGGCCGCCTGGGGCGCCGTCTTTTTCAGGCAGAGCCCGATGAGCGAGGCCTGGCGGCGCCCGCCCAGGTCCTCGGCGTAGCGGATCAGCTTCCCGACGGCGGGATGCCTCGCGCCGGCCAGGGTGCAGCCCAGCCAGTCCAGGAAGGCCACCTTGGCGTGTTCGCGGACAACCTGCGGGATAAGCCGGGACGGCGTCTTCGCCACGAGGCGGGCGAGGGCCGCGGTCAGCCCGGCGGGGGATTTCATCTGCTTTTTCATGGCCTGCGATTTCCTCCTGGGAAGCGGGATAGGGTGATGGGTCTTTTTACCACAGCTTCGAGAGGAATGTAAACGGTCGGGCACGCCCGGCCTGAGAAGTCGCGCCCCGAGACACACTGCGGGGGTTGAAGGGCCGTCGTCGGACGGGCGTTTCGTGCAATTCGGGATACAGGAAGGAGGCAGCCTCATGGAAGGCAAGAGAGCGGGAGACAGTCGCGTCATCCTCGCCCAGGTCATGAATCCCCAGGATGCGAACCCTGCGGGGAATGTCCACGGCGGGGTCATCATGAAACTCATCGACAATGCAGCCGGGTCCTCCGCCGTCCGGCACGCGCGCACCAATGTGGTCACGGCCTCCATAGACCGCCTGAACTTCCACACTCCGGTCTTTGTGGGCCATCTGGTTACCCTGAGGGCCTGCGTCAACATGGTTGGCAATACCTCCATGGAAGTGGGCGTCCGCGTCGAGTCGGAGAGCCTGATCACGGGTGACCTCTACCACACGGCCTCGGCCTACCTGACCTTCGTCGCCCTGGATCGTGAAGGCCGGCCCACCCCCGTGCCCCCGCTGATCCTGGAGACGGATGTCGAACAGAGGCGTAATCGGGAGGCGAAGGCCCGGCGGGAGTTTCGCCTCCAGGAACGGATGAAGGAAGAGATCTGCCAGATCAACTTAGACGAGTGCGAACTGTAGCGATCTGCGGAACGGGGTTCGTTATGATTTGAGGGGACTCCAATGGGAATCATCAAGATTGTGTGGGTTTGTTCCTGGGCCGCCCTTGCCACCGCCGTTCTTTTTTTGCCCATGACGATCGCAGCCTTCCTCGGTTCGACGGGGAATGCGGCCTTCAACGTCTCGAAGGTCTGGGCGCACGTCATGCTGATCGTTACGGGCGTTCGCACCGAAATCAGGGGGCGGGAGAAGATCGAAGCGGGCCGGTCGTACATCATCATCTCCAACCACCAATCCCTCTTCGACATTCCCGCGCTCGTGACGAGGCTTGGGATTCAGTTCCGCTGGGTCATCAAGAAAGAGCTCCTGAAAGTTCCCCTCTTCGGCTACGCCCTCTGGGCGTCGAAAAACATATTCATCGACCGGTCGGACAGGGGCCAGGCCGTCGAGAGCATCCGGGAAGGGCTCAAGCGTCTCCCCCCGGGGGTGAGCGTCATGGTCTTTGCGGAGGGTACGCGGTCTCCCGACGGGGCGATCCGCCCCTTCAAGAAAGGCGGCTTCGTCATAGCCATAGACAACGGGCTCCCCATCCTTCCCGTCACCGTGAACGGCAGCAGAAGGGTTCTTCCGAAGGGCAGCATGGCATATTCGTCCGGTTCCATCGAGGTCGTTGTCGGCGATCCAATCGATACGGGCGATCAGGGACGGGAGGGCCTTGAAATCGTGATGCAGCGGACAAGGGATGCCATTATCGCCAATTTCAATCCCGGCTATCCTTCCGGGGAAGGCGGCGTCGAATCCGGTTCGCGGGGATGCGGGAGTCAGCCGTAAACCGGATGTGGCGGACCTGCATAAACGAGGGCGTCACCCCGGGAGAGGCCCGGAAGCGGGGCCTGATCCCGCGTCCCGATTCCATCGAGTCCTTCCCGGGGATCGTGCGCTTCGGCTCCGATACGAAAAGGGCCGGGGACGCCGATGATGGTCTCGTAAACAGTTACAAACCTTGTCACACCAGAGAAAGCGGTGGGTCCAGAACCTATTGAAAATACTGGATTCCCGCTTTCACGGGAATGACCTTGCTTCTTTTCGTGCTTCGTGACGCCCCACGGGGCATGAGGGTTCAGTAAGAAAATTCCCCCTTCTTGTATCCCTCCCCCTCGATCGGGGAGGGTTGGGGTGGGGGTGATTTTCATGCTTAGAGGCGCCCCACGGGGCATGAGGGTTTTTACGAGTTCGTCAAGTTTGAGGGTTCAGGTAATGAAATATCCAGCGAAACCGATGAAAACTGGATGACGGCGTCCCGCTGCTGTGAGATCAAAACGGAACGGGCCGGCTTCTTCACTTACGGAAAAGCATATCCCGAGTCGAATGGGACTAAAGAAATACATATTTTCCATACTAATCATCGTATTGGCTTTAAACGCGTACGCCCAGGATGGGTTCAGGGAAAGCGGTCAGTTTTCGTCGTGGGTCAATGTCAACAGCGGCAGCGACCTTTACCTCTGGGGAGGAGCACGCTACATACCCCAGTTCAACTATCGCGAGACCCTCAAAAACGGCCACTTTCTTGACGCCGAGTTGTCGGCGAACATCTATGGCAGCACCCGTCTTCGACCTTTCGATTCGCACACAGCCTCGGGAGGCATCGATCTTTACCGCGCCTGGGTGAGGGGCTCAACCGATCAGTTCGAGTTGCGCCTGGGCCTCCAGAAACTCAATTTCGGTTCCGCCGTCATGCTCAGACCCCTCATGTGGTTCGACCAGATGGATGCACAGGACCCTCTGAAACTAACTGACGGAGTATGGGGTGCACTGGCGAGATACTACCTCCTCAACAATACAAACATCTGGCTATGGTGTCTTTACGGGAACGATACAGCCATGGGCTGGGACCTCATCCCGTCCAACAAAGAGACCCCCGAGTTCGGCGGCAGGGTCCAGCTGCCGGTTCCGAGGGGCGAAATAGCCCTCACATATCATAACCGCGTAGCTGACAGCCGCAGTGATGGCGGAACCGTGCCCGGCTTCCAAAAGATACCTGAGAACAGGATAGGATTCGACGCAAAATGGGACATAACAATCGGACTCTGGGTTGAAGGTTCCTACTCGAAAAAAGAGGAAAACCTCGGCGCCCTCACCAACCAGTTGATATTGAACGCCGGAGCCGATTACACCTTCGGCATCGGAAGCGGGCTCTATATGGCGTATGAGCAGCTGCTGGCCTCGTTCGATGCAGAACCATTCGCCTTTGATAACAAGGCTCTCTTCTCGGCAATGACGGCAAGCTACCCCGTCGGCACGTTTGACAAACTCGGTACGACCCTCTATTATGACTGGGAAGGTGGAAACATGTACAGCTTTCTCAACTGGCAAAGACAGTTCGACCATGTAATGCTATATGTAATGGCATATTGGAACCCGCAGAGATTCGATCTCCCGGCACAAAGCGGCGGACTGAATATTTTTGCGGGGAAGGGGATTCAAATAATGTTTGTATTCGATCACTAATGAAAAAACATGGAAAATTCGCCAATCATCAGCATTGAAAAGCTCGTCAAGAAGTTCCCGATGGGTAAAGGGGAGTTTACGGCCCTGAATGGCATCGATCTCACCTTCGCCAGGGGTGAGTTCGCAGGACTGATCGGCCCGAGCGGTTCAGGAAAAACCACGCTGCTTAATATTATCGGCTCACTTGATGTGCCGTCAGAGGGTGAGGCCACGGTTCTGGGACGGGCGGTGAGCAGGCTGAGCGCGAAAGAGGCTGCCGGTTTGCGCAAGGAGAGCCTCGGATTCATTTTTCAGAGTTACAATCTGCTGGCCGTGCACACCGTGTATGGGAATATCGAGTTTCCCCTTTTGCTGCTCGATTTCAAGGCAGCAGAACGCAAGAAAATGGTCATGGATGCCCTTGAATGGGTGGGTCTGACAGACAAGATCAAGTCAAAGCCACCGCAGCTTTCCGGCGGTGAATGTCAAAGGGTGGCCATTGCACGCGCCATGGTCAAACGGCCGTTGCTGGTGCTTGCCGACGAGCCTACGGCCAACCTCGATGCGGCCAACTCACACAACATCCTGAAAACCATGGAGAAGCTGAACAGGGAGCTTAGCACGACCTTCCTCTTTGCTACTCACGATGA
>JAFGIO010000077.1 GCA_016929555.1 Deltaproteobacteria bacterium
ACAGGTCCTTGATACCCGCCTTTGCACGGGTTGCGGCGCCTGCGTCGGCCTCTGTCCTTACCAGGCGATCTACCATGACCGGACGGTTCTTCTCCATCCTTGCGATCTTGAACAAGGGCGATGTTATGCGGCCTGTCCGAGAACGCCTGCGGATCTGGATACCTTAAGGCGCAGCCTCTATGACGAAACCGATTGCACTTCAGAAATAGGAGCGGTGAAGGGGTTCTTCATTGCCCGCGCCGCGGATGATGGGTTCCGGAGACGTGCTCAGCACGGCGGAACCGTGACCGCGCTCATGGCGCTGGCCCTTCGGGAGGGACTCATCAATACGGCCGTCTTGGCGTCAGAGGGAGAAGGGCTTCTTCCCCGCAGCGTATCAGTCACGGATGCGGATGCAGTGGGAATGCGAGGAGGAAGCCGTTTTGTGGTTTCCCCCACTGTGGCAGAATTCAACAGGATTTGCCTGGGAGATGCGACAAAAATCGGCGTCGTAGCCACCCCCTGCCAGGCGCTAGCCTTGGCTAAAATGCGCACCCAGACGGAGTTCTTCACAGGGAACGGCATTGAAAAGCTCAAACTTGTCATAGGGTTGTTCTGCGGCTGGGCCCTTTCCTGGCAGAAACTTGCGGCTTTGTTGAAAAGCAAAACAGATATTGCAAGGATAACCGGAATGGATATCCCTCCCAGCCGTTATCATACCCTTGAGGTTTACACGGATGTGGAGACGATTCAGGTTTCGCTCGATGAAGTGATGCCCTGCGTCCGCGAATCCTGCCTGACCTGTGGCGATATGACGGCGGAATTCAGCGACATTTCGGTGGGATCGGCGAGGCTTCCCGAGGGTTGGGATACGGCGCGATCGTGGAATCAGGTGATCGTCCGGACCGGGCGCGGAATGGAACTTCTTGAACTGGCCCGTAACCGAGGGATTCTCGAATTCCGGGAGGTTCCGGAAGGAAATCTCGAAAAACTGAAGGCGGCCTCTCTGGGAAAGAAGAGGGTAGCGGCCAACGGGAAAAGTATTTGAGCTGTCGCTCCCACGAAGGCGGGAGTCCATAAAGGTTTTCATGCAATGGATTATGAAGATTAAGCTTCGCTTTCTCGCTTTCGCGGGAATGACTCAAGACAGGCCGTCATCCCGGCGAAAGCCGGGATCCAGAGGTGTTAAGACCGCTCGGATTTTCTGGATTCCGACTTTCGTCGGAATGACGTAGGGAGACGGTGAACCGTTCGCTCTGTTTTCATAGCGGTGACAAAAGGTGGCAGAGGCCGAATCAGAGAATACGAAGAATCTGGAGATGACAGGTGCCGTTGGATCGCAAACAGAGGGAAGGGGACGAGGTCCTGCTGATGGGCAACGAGGCCATCGCGCGCGGCGCGCTGGAGGCCGGAATCCGTGTTGCCGTAGCCTATCCTGGTACCCCGTCTTCGGAGATCATTGAGACCCTGTCGCGTTTTGCCGAAACCGGCAAGCTCTACGTGGAGTGGTCTTCCAACGAAAAGGTGGCCCTGGAGGTGGCCGCGGCCGGCTCCTTTGCCGGGCTCCGCTCCCTGTGCGTCATGAAGCAAAACGGCGTCAACGTGGCCTCCGATTTCCTGCTCCACTTGGGCGGATCCGGAACGCGGGCCGGGCTGGTCCTGGTCTCCTGCGACGATCCCGGGGCGCTCTCCAGCGTCAACGAGGGAGAGTCCCGCCATTTTGCGCGGCTGATGGAGATTCCACTTCTCGAACCGGCGGATTTTACCGAGGCCAAAGAGATCGCCCGCTGGGCCTTCGAGCTTTCCGAGGCGATTCACAACGTGGTCATGGTGCGCAGCGTGACGCGGATGTCGCACGCCAGCGGCAATGTCGTGCTCGGCGCGCTCCCGGATCGTCCGGTGAAGGCGGCGTTTGTCTGCGACGGACCGGTCTCCGATCCCGATACCGGTCCGGTCATCAGCACCCCCGTGGTTGCCAAGCATCGTCTCCAGCAGGAGAAGCTCCGGAGGGCCGCCTCGCTCTTTGAAGAGAGCCCATTCAATCGCTACGAAGGGCCGGAGTCACCGGAACTCCTCATCGTCACGAGCAGCGCCTGCTTGCTCTACAGCCGCGAGGCCGTGACGATTCTGAACGCGCAGAACCGAGTCGGCATCCTCAAACTCGGGACAACCTTTCCCCTGCCGCAGGAGTTGATCGCGCGTCATCTGCGTACTGCGGACAAAATCCTGATTGTCGAGGAGGTGCTTCCGTTTCTCGAAGAGCAAATCAAGATACTGGTCGCGGAACGGGCCGGTGAGCTGGGGATCAAGACCTTCTTCGGCAAGAACGACAGCGCGATCCCGATGGTCGGGGAGTTGAATCCGGATCTCGTGGCAGCCGCTGTCGGGCGCATCTTGAAGATTGATCCGCCCACGGTTCCCGCTGAATATGCGGAGAAGGTCCGGGAACTATCGGCCATCGCGCCGAAGCGGGAGCAGACTTTCTGTCCAGGCTGTCCCCACCGGGCCTCGTTCTGGGGCATCCGGGAGGCGCTCATGCGCGACGGCCGCAACGGATTTGTCTGCGGGGATATCGGATGCTATGCCATGGCGTCGCTCTTCCCGGCAACCGGCTACCATATTTCCAGGACCATGCACTCCATGGGATCGGCGACCGGCCTCGCCTCGGGATTCGGGAAGTTCAAGCCTTTTGGCATGGAGCAACCGGCGATCGCGGTCTGCGGGGATTCGACCTTCTACCATGCGGCGATTCCGGCCCTGATCAACGCCGTCCACCAGAACTCGGAGATGGTCTTCATCGTGCTCGACAACGGTGGCACCGCGATGACCGGGTTCCAGTCCCACCCGGGGCTCGACGTGAACGCGATGGGGGAGAAGGTTCCATTGGTTGATATCGCGGCGCTCTGCGCTTCGATGGGCGTGCCGGTATCGACCGGCGATCCTTTCGATCTTGCGGGAACGCGCGAGACGTTGAACCGCCTGATGGAGGAGCCGGGCGTGAAGGTGCTGATCCTCAAACAGGCGTGCGCCCTTGCGCCGGAGAAGAAGGGGAAGAAGAAATATAAAGTCAGCGTGGACGAGGCCCTCTGCCGGGGCGATGCCTGCGGCTGCAACCGCATCTGCACGAGGATTTTCCGTTGTCCGGGGCTCTTGTGGAACCGGAAGAAAAAGAAGGCCGAGGTGGACGAGGTGATCTGCGCGGGCTGCGGATTCTGCGCGAAGATCTGCCCGGCCGGGGCCATCCGGTGCGAGGAGGCGGCGAAGCCATGACCGACATGCTGCTGAAAGATCCTTACAACATCGTGATCACCGGGATTGGCGGACAGGGGAATGTCCTGGCCTCGCGCCTGCTCTCCAACATGCTGGTCAAGAGGGGCTTCAAGGTGACGATCGGCGAGACCTTCGGGATGTCGCAGCGCGGCGGTTCGGTCATGAGTCACATCCGCGTGTCGGCAAAATCGGTCTGGAGCCCGCAGATTCCCAAAGGAGGGGCCGACCTGGTGGTGGCCCTCGAACCGATCGAGGCGATTCGCGTGCTGGCGGCCTACGGCAACCCGGCGGTCCGGACGCTCGTGAACGTGCGGGCGATCTATCCGGTCGGAGTGATTACCGGCGAAGACGAATATCCGTCTGAGGAGAAGATCCGGGAGGCGGTCGCAGCGCTTTCGGCGCAGGCCGAATTCATCCCGGCAACGGACGAGGCGGTGCGGCTCGGCAACCCGATCCTGGGCAACATCGTCATGATCGGCGCCGTCGCCGGTCTGGGCGTGCTGCCCATCGACGCCGAACTCTTCGAGTCGGTCATCCGCGAGGGGATGGCTGCCGCGCGGGTCGAGCCCAATCTGCGCGCCTTCGCCATCGGCAGGGCAGCGGTGGCTCGGAAATAAAAATCACAATGATTCATATACGATGAGGTGTAACGATGAAGGATAGCTTCAAGGCGGTTCAGGTGACGGAGGATGTCTGGTGGGTCGGGGCGATCGACTGGAACATCCGGGATTTTCATGGCTACACGACGAAGCGGGGAAGTACCTACAACGCCTACCTGATCCTGGCGGACAAGGTCACCCTGATCGACACGGTCAAGGCGGGGTTCCGCATGGAGATGATGGCCCGCATCGCCTCCGTGATCGATCCGGAAAAGATCGACTATATCGTCTCCAACCACTCGGAGATGGACCACTCCGGCAGCCTGCCGGAGGTAATCCGGACGGTAAAGCCCGAAAAGGTCTTCGCCTCCGCAATCGGCGCGAAAACCCTGAAGGAGCACTTCACCATCGACCAGGAGATTACGCCGGTTAAGGACGGCGAGAGCTTGAGTCTCGGCAACCGCACCCTGACCTTCATGGAAACCCGCATGCTCCACTGGCCGGACAGCATGTTTTCCTATCTCAACGAGGAGCAGTTGCTCTTTTCGCAGGACGCCTTCGGGATGCACTACGCCTCCTCGGAGCGGTTCGCTGATGAGTGCAATCCGGCGATCCTCGACTACGAGGCGGCGACCTACTATGCGAACATCATCCTGCCCTACTCGCCGCTGGTGCTCAAGCTGATCGACAAGGTGACCGCCACAGGGCTCTCCTTCAAGATCATCGCCCCGGACCACGGCCCGATCTGGCGGAAGGAGATCGGCGGTATCATCGAAAAATATGCGAAATGGGCGGCCCAGAAACCGGAAGCCAAGGCGGTGGTGGTTTTTGCGACCATGTGGCACAGCACCGAAAAGATGGCCCGCGCTATGGGAGAAGGACTGGCGGCCGGAGGGCTGCATGTCAAGATGATGCCCCTTGAAGTCGTCCATCGAAGCGACGTGGTCTATGAGCTGCTGAACGCAGGAGCCCTGGCCGTGGGTTCGCCGACGCTCAACAACCATATGCTTCCGCAGATGGCCGACGTCCTGACCTATATCAAAGGGTTGAAACCGAAGAATCTTGTCGGTGCGGCCTTCGGATCCTACGGCTGGAGCGGGGAGGCGGTCAAGGAAATCGAGGATGTGCTTGCGGAGATGAAGGTCGAAAAGGCAGGGGAGGGGATCCGCGTGAAAAATGTGCCTGATGATGCGGTTCTCAAGAACTGCTATGAATTGGGAAAAACGATGGCGGAGATGCTGAGAGGCAAGCTCTGACACCATGAGTGTCCCCATCGGGGATGGTTGAACCCCCTCGCCTTTAGGCGAAGTGAAGTTTGGCGAAGTCCCCCGGCTTGTAGCCGAAAGTGGTTAAGTTTTGGAGACAAACGTGAGGGAATATTGTTTATCACGCTAAAGAAGGGAGGAGAATCATGAAAAGGTACGTGTGCGGTGTTTGCGGTTATGTGTATGATCCGGCGGAAGGCGATCCTGAATCGGGAGTCGAACCCGGGGTTCCGTTTGAAAAACTTCCCGCAGACTGGGTCTGCCCGGTCTGCGGCGCCGGCAAGGATGAGTTCGCGCCGGAATGACCCGTGCAATAATGATAGACGGAAATTATAATCCTTCAACGCGCTGGATCTTTTTCGACCCTGCGGCTCCTCGCATCGCTGCAAAGACGAAACTCACGCTTTGCGCTCAAACAGTCGTCTTTGCGGACGCTCTGCCGCAGAGGCAGGGTGTCCCGAAAAATATCCAATGCGCGCCTTCAGGATCATAATTTCCTTGGGGGAGGTTTTCAGATGTCCGGAACAAAGGAGGCGCTGCAGCAGGCCTATACAGGCGAGGCCAAGGCGGCCTTGCGTCTGAGGGTCTATGCGGAGAAGGCCGCTCAGGAGGGGTATCCCCAGATCGCGAAGCTCTTCCGGGTGATCGCACGCTCCGAGGAGATCCACGGGGCCAGGGCGCTCAAGGTTCTCAAGGAGATCGGGACGACAGAGCAGAATCTCGAAGAGAGTTTCCAGTCGGAGCAGGGGATCGCCGAGGTTGCCTACAACCGGTTCGTCAAGGAAGCCGAAGCCGAGGGCAACCAGGCCGCGGTCCTGCATTTCAGCCAGAGCAAGGATGTCGAAGAGACCCACGCGAAGCTCTACAAGGAGGCGATGAACCACCTGCAGGAGGAGCGGGAGACGACC
>JAFGIO010000078.1 GCA_016929555.1 Deltaproteobacteria bacterium
AAGGAAGCAGAATAATAGGGATAAAGACGGATACATGAAAGATGTGGAAACCGATTGGTTGAAACCGACCCAAAGGGGAGATAAATCCCGTGAAGCTGATCGTTGGATTGGGAAATCCGGGGGTGCAATATCGGCTGAACCGTCACAATATGGGATTTATGGTCCTGCACCGGTTGGCGGATCAGTTGAATGTCAAGTTGGACAAAAAAGGCTATGATTCACTTCTTGGCCGGGGCGCAATCGCCGGTGAAGATGTTCTGCTTGCCGAGCCCCAGACATATATGAACCTGAGCGGAAAGGCCGTAAAACGGCTCTGTAGCAAATTCAGCATCCCCTTCGATGACTTGATCGTCATTCACGACGACCTTGATCTGCCATTCGGGACGATCCGTCTCAAGTCAGGCGGAGGACACGGGGGCCATAAAGGACTGGTATCTATCATCGACCATCTCGGCGGTTCCGATTTTTCAAGGATCAGGATGGGCATCGGAAAACCGTCCCATAAGGCAATGGTGGAGGCCTATGTGCTTGAACCCTTTACGCCGGAAGAGAGCCAATGGCTGCCCCAAATCATCGCAAAGGCGGTTGACGTAGTCAACGATACGATTTCTTTGGGAATTCAAACAACCATGAGACGGTATCATGGTAAAAATTTTTTAACAAACGAGGAGGTTTAATGATGCGGAAGGATCAAAAAGGGTTCATTTCTTTATTCGCCATCGGTATCATGCATTTTCTGATGACTCCCCTGGCCTTTGCGGGTGAAGCGGATATCAACCTGCCAGACCTGTCGACCGTCGTCTTCACGATAATGGGCAGCCCGGTCGCCGGTTTGACGCTTTTGAACTGGGGGTTGGTGATCTGCGCCATAGGTATGGGTTTCGGCATTCTGCAGTACGTTCAAACCAAAAATCTGCCGGCCCACAAAGCCATGATGGATGTCTCCAACACCATCTGGGAGACATGCAAAACCTATTTGACCCAGCAGGGCAAATTCCTGGTCGCCCTCTGGATTCTGATCGCCATCTGTATTGTGTACTATTTCAAAGGCCTTCAGGGCAATCCCATGAGCAGCACCCTCATCATTCTGTTCTGCTCCGTCATGGGTATTCTCGGCTCCTACGGGGTTGCCTGGTTCGGCATCCGGATCAACACCGTGGCCAACGCCCGGGCGGCCTTCGCCTCTCTGCAGGCGAAGCCCGCAGGCATCGTCGACATCTGCCTGCGTTCGGGCATGAGTGTGGGATTGCTGCTGGTCAGCGTGGAGCTCTTCTTCATGATCCTGATTCTGGGCTATATTCCGAAGGAACTGGCTGGACCGAGCTTCATCGGCTTCGCCATCGGCGAATCGCTCGGCGCCAGCGCCCTGCGAATCTGCGGTGGCATCTTCACGAAGATTGCCGATATCGGCTCCGACCTGATGAAGATCGTCTTTCACCTGCCGGAAGACGACCCCAAAAATCCAGGCGTCATCGCCGACTGCACCGGTGACAACGCCGGCGACAGCGTCGGACCCACAGCGGACGGCTTCGAGACTTACGGCGTCACGGGCGTCGCCCTGATCGCCTTCCTCGCCCTTGCGCTGTTCACAACGCCCCAAATGGGCGGCAAGCTGATCGTCTGGATCTTCGTCATGCGTATCCTGATGATCATCACATCGCTCGTCTCTTACTTCGTAAACAGCGCCATCAGCACATCCCTTTACGGCACCAAGATAGAATTCGATTTCGAACAGCCCCTGACGAACCTGATCTGGCTGACCTCGACGATATCCATACTCGTGACCTTCGGTGCGAGCTATATGCTGCTCGCGGATTTGCCGGAGCAGTACAGCTCGCTCTGGTGGGCCCTGTCGATTATCATAAGCTGCGGGACCATCGCCGGCGCCCTGATTCCGGAATTCACCAAGATATTCACGAGCACGAAATCACGGCACTGCGAGGAGGTCGTGAATTCCTCCCGCCAAGGCGGCCCGTCGCTCAATATCCTGTCGGGTTTCGTGGCCGGCAATTTCTCTGCCTTCTGGGAGGGCCTGATCATCATCGTCCTGATGCTGATCGCCTATCTGGTCTCTAAGAACCCCTCCATCCTGGCCGTAATGCCGCCCGAATTCCTTTTCGCCGCGCCGGTTTTTGCCTTCGGTCTGGTGGCCTTCGGATTTCTGGGCATGGGACCCGTCACCATCGCCGTCGACAGCTTCGGACCCGTATCGGACAACGCCCAGTCTATCTACGAGCTCTCCATGATCGAGCAGATACCCGACGTGGACAAGCAGATCAAAAACGACTTCGGCTTCACTCCGGACTTCGAACATTCGAAGCACTACCTCGAATCGGCCGACGGCGCCGGAAACACCTTCAAGGCCACGGCCAAGCCCGTGCTCATCGGCACGGCCGTCGTCGGCGCCACGACAATGGTCTTCGGCATCATCATCCTGCTGGAGCGCCTCTTTGGAAACGTCATCGGCAAGCTCAGCCTCGTCCAGCCGGAGATCATCCTCGGACTGCTGATGGGCGGCTGCGTCATCTACTGGTTCACCGGCGCCTCGACCCAGGCCGTCGTCACCGGCGCCTACCGGGCCGTCGTTTTCATCAAGAAGAACATCAACCTGGACAAACAGGTCGCATCCATTGAAGACAGCAAGGAGGTTGTCAAGATATGCACCATCTACGCACAGAAGGGCATGATCAACATCTTCGTGGTCATCTTCTTCATGGCCCTGGCGCTGTCCTTCTTCAACCCTTACTTCTTCATCGGTTACCTCGTTGCCATCGCCTTCTTCGGCCTGTTCCAGGCCATCTTCATGGCCAATGCAGGCGCCTGCTGGGACAATGCCAAGAAGATCGTTGAAGTCGATCTGCAGGAGAAGAATACGCCCCTGCACGAGGCGACTGTCGTGGGTGACACCGTGGGCGATCCCTTCAAGGACACCTCTTCGGTCTCTCTGAACCCCGTCATCAAGTTCACGACCCTCTTCGGGCTGCTGGCCGTCGAGATCGCCGTGACGATGACCAATGTTGGGCTCAAGCTCGGATTGGCGACGGCTTTTCTGCTGATCGCCCTGATCTTCGTCTACCGTTCCTTCTACGGCATGAGAATCTCGATGGATGAGTAGGACAAAATCGACAGCATAAGCTACACCCAGCATCACCAAAGCGCCTCCCGATCGGGAGGCGCTTTTTTTTCAGATTGGCGCGTTCGGAAGAGACGAATTCCATTCATAATGGGCTTGACAGCAGCACCGAAAAAGCTTTAGCCTGCAGAGGATTCATTTGAGCTGATGACACTCGTCGCAAAGGCACATCGCATGTCTTATCTTTAAAAATCGCTAAAACGAGAGAAGGGTCTTCCAATGGGTTTTCGCTGCGGCATCATCGGGCTCCCCAACGTCGGCAAATCCACCATTTTCAACGCCCTTACGGCTGCCGGTGCTGAAGTCGCCAACTATCCCTTTTGCACCATCGATCCAAATGTCGGCATCGTTCCCGTTGCCGATGAGCGTCTGGAAAACATAGCCAGAATCATCCACCCCCCCAAGGTAACGCATACCAATATGACCTTCCTCGATATCGCTGGACTCGTAAAGGGTGCCAGCCGAGGGGAGGGATTGGGCAACAAGTTCCTGGGCCACATCCGCGAGGTCGATGCCCTCGTACATATCGTCCGTTGCTTCGAGAGTCCCGATGTCGTTCATGTTACGGGTGCGATCGATCCTGTTCGTGACATTGAAACGGTCAACACGGAACTCATCCTGGCAGATCTGGAAACCTTGGGTAAGAGAATCGAAAAGACCGAAAAACTGTCCAAAACAGGAAACAAGACGGTCCGTAAGCATCTGGAAATCTATCTCGCGATACAGGATGCCTTGAACAACGGCATAGCCGTGCGAAGACTTCCCTTCACCGAGGAGGTCTTGGACGCGCTTCGTGACCTGCATCTGCTGACAGCGAAGAAAGTCCTTTACGTGGCCAATACCAACGAAACGTCTATGAAAGGAGATGGCGGGTATGTGGAGAAGGTTAAAACCGCAGCCGAAAATGATGAGTCTAGAACCATCGTCATATGCGGCGACCTGGAGGCGGAGATGCTGGAATTGGATCCTGAGGACAGGGCTGTCTTTCTGGAAGACTTAGGGCTAAAGGAGTCGGGATTGAAGACGCTGATACGGGAAGGCTACGACCTGCTGGGGCTGATTACCTATTACACGGTCGTGGGTGCGGAGTTGCGGGCATGGACCATACCCAAGGGAACGAGGGCACCCGAAGCGGCAGGCGTAATCCACTCGGATATGGAGCGTGGATTCATCAGGGCTGAAGTCTTACACTATGACACGTTCATAAAAGCGGGAAGCCTCTCGGCGGCCAAAGAGAAGGGACTATTAAGATCAGAAGGAAAGGATTACGTCATCGCTGATGGCGAAATCGTCACCTTCAGGTTCAATGTTTAAAGAACAAAAAAATGGTGGATGGAAAAGGAGGGAACCAGAAGAAACCATCCACCACTTATCTAAACTGAAAGGCAACAAAACTCACCCCACCTCTCAGATTGCCTTTAAGGGGGCGGTGGATGGAAAGGAGGGAAATGAAAACCATCCACCGATTTAAAATTTAAAAATTGTTTCCTCTTCGCGTTAGCAGAACCCGACCATCAAAACAAATCTCAAAGGCTTGTGACTTCCTACACTCCTTTCTTACTCGCTTCTCAGTTCCTATCTTTGGTTAACGGGTTACCATACCTTCCGCGTTAAAGCTCAATATCGAGCTTGTTTGTGATGGTCAATCGTTGTCTCCCGATTACTACATCCCATGCCGCGTTTTATGATCGTGAGACCCCTGAAAACAACCTTTCTCAAATCTATTCGCTTCAATTTATCTTAAAGGTTCCTCAACTTCCAGAGGTCTCTTTTTTGCAACTTAAAGTGCAAGAGAAATGCCATAACCTGTGCCGGTAAATACAAAAACGGGTTATTTTGAAAAGGCATAATAAAGCTAGTTATTTAAAAAATGTATGATACCGATTGAAGCAGGAAAGGCCTTTTTATCACCGGAGTTCACTGAAGGAAATGATGAAAAGCGAAAGGGCTGCGTGCGATATACGCACATGCAATCTGGACGAAACCCAAGGATTGTATGATCTATGAAGACTCTCATTCCGTGCATAATGCGCACAGAATGTGCGGTTTCCGAACGCTTATAATGATTTTACTTTTTTGTTTTTTTTACTACCTTGCCATGTTCACGCATGAACTTGTATCTGGATATGCCCAGTAGTTTTGATGCCTTGGTCTTGTTGCCCCCACACCTATCCACCGCATTGATCAAAAGTTTCCGTTTGATATCGTTGCTGATTCTTTCTATGGTATCCGAATAATCCATTCCCTCGGCAGGGAGCCTCACTAGCGGGTGTTCAAGCCATGCCTTCATTTCGTCATCATAGGAAGTCCCTTTGATTTCGGCCGGGAAATTTTCTCCAGTAATGGTATCTTCAACATTCTGCACAATCATGATCCGTTCGATGATGTTCCTGAGTTCCCGGACGTTTCCCGGCCAATGGTGCAGCTTCATGATATTTTCGGCTTCCTTGTCGAAGCCCCGTACGTTCTTTCTGAATTTGTTGTTGAACTCATCCACGTAGTGACGAGCCAACAGCAGGATGTCTTCGTCTCGTTCTCTTAGAGGTGGAATGACGATGGGAACGACGCTGATTCTGTAGAACAGGTCTTCCCGGAAGGAGCCTTCAGACACCATCTGGCTAAGGTCTCTGTTTGTGGAAAAGATGAAGCGAACATCCACGGGCACGTTCTCCGTTCCTCCAAGTCTTCGGATATGGCCGTCTTCCAACATCCTTAAAAATTTGGCTTGGAGCTGAATGCTCATCTCGCCAATCTCGTCCAGCAGCAATGTCCCGCCGCTGGCATACTCCAGCAGCCCTATCTTGCGCTTTTTGGCATCGGTGAAGGCGCCCGCTTCGTATCCGAACAGTTCACTCTCCAGAAGGGTGCCCGGTATGGCAGCACAGTTCACTTCCACGAAAGACTTCAGATTCCTGTTGCTCTGGCGATGAATCGCCCTAGCAAACAGTTCTTTACCCGTACCGCTTTCGCCCTGTATCAAGATATTGGTGTTGTGTTTGGCCACATCTTCAATGACATGAAACATCGATATCATCTTTTCCGATTTTCCTAAAATATCATGAAATCCCAGTAGGATATCCTCCCGCTCCTTGAGTTTTTCCACCTCCGTCTTGAGAGATTCAGCCTCCTGAGATAGAATGCCGTGCATGACGGCATTGTCATAGGATACGGCGGCATTCCGCACCAGGATATCCAGAACGTTGATCTGGTCCTGTGAGTAGCTTCCCGTCTTCTTTGCTACGAAGAAAACCCCTTTGAATTTGTCCTTTACATGAAGCGGTATGGCAATCTCCGATGGATAGCCTTCGAAAACGGTTCGAAACGTTGGATTGACATGGAACGCATCGCGGATTGTCACACAATTCGTATCGAGAGCTTCCTCCATGATAGTTCCCGCTAACCTTTTCTCCAGGTCCTTGCGGTCTTCTGCAAAAACTTGTTTCCCGTCGTTGACAAAACATCGATTTCCAACCAAGTCCAACGATACGCCCATGATCCTTCCGTCACCGACGATCTTTAGGATGCTGCGGACAAGAATGCCGAGGATGCGATTGTAACGCGTATAGAGGAAGTTCATATCCGAGACGGCCTCCTGCAGAACCATCAACTGCCGGATCTTCTCGGCATTGTTTTCGAAGAGTCTCGCTGCGTGGATGATAATGCTCACCTGAGATGCAAAGGCCAAAAACAGATTGATTTCCTCCAGAAAAAATTTTGTCTCTTCTTCGCGCCAGGCGGCAATGATGCCGATAACCTCATCGGAGATCTTGAGGGGAGCACAGAAGATCGACCCTTTGTGGTAGATCTTGGTCAGCATGCGATCCGTCTCCGTTATCCGCGGATCCGTCTCCGCATTTTCGATGACGATAGGCTGGCCGGTCTTCGCCACCTTTGCTGCTACGCAGGTGTGCTCGTCAATATTCAGGGCCATGCTGAAGGCGACCTTCTCTTCGTCGGGACTGTAATTCTTCGTCACTTTCGCTACGAGGTACCGTTTCGATTCATCGAAAAGGCGGATGATACCGCGGTCGAAACCGATGGAATCTACGACCTCGTCCAGTATCTTCTGGAGGATTTCATCGAGATCGGTAGGCACTGTCAGAAAAAAGCTAATACGGAAGATGCTCTTCAGGAGTCTGTCCTTATCGAGAAACGGCGTCATCGATTCAGATTCATTGGTGATTTTAGACAATTTGGCCATGCGAAAACAATCCTTTCGACCTGATTCGGTCATCATGGACAGGTATGGATTATTATGTTTCCTTCAATCGAGACAACACAACCGTCCCCATACCCGTTTCATTCCCGGCATCTCTCCGAAAGGCATTATGGACCCCGTCAGGCCTTGTCGTACATGAGGAACTGCATGGAAAAGACAGCCCTGCCCTGGGTGGCCGAGCGGAGATCGGTAGAGTATCCGAACATCGCTTTCAAGGGTACACGGGCACGGATCTCGCTGACGGCGCCCTTTGCCGAGACGGCCTGCACCTCTCCCCGCCTCATATTGATATCTCCGATGACTTCTCCCATGAACTCCTTTGGCGTAATCACGTCGACCGTCATGATGGGTTCGAGCAGGATGGCGTCTCCTCGTGTGCAACCGTCCTTCAGGGCAAGCGATGCCGCTATCTTATAGCCCAGTGTGCTCGATTCCCCTTCCCTGTAAGACCCGTCGATGATGGAAATCTTCATGTCTATAAGTGGATAGCCTGCTACAACCCCAGCGGTGAGCGATTCCCGGATCCCCTCCTCGATGGCCGCATGGTATTCTGCGGGAACGACCGTTTCATCTATCTTTCTCAGGACATCGGTGCCGCTTCCCCGTTCTGCAGGCTCCAAACGCAGACGAACATGACCGAAATGCCGTTTCTCACCGATCTCTTTCTCGAATCTCCCTTCGGCCTCCGTGTTTTTCTGAATCGTTTCCCTGTAAACGACCCTCGGTTTCCCTAAGTTCACATGGGCATTGAATTCCCTGACGAGCCTGTCAGCAATGATTTCCAGATGTAGCTCACCCATTCCGGAGATGATGGTCTGGGCCGTCTCTTCATCATAGGTAACCCGGAGTGTAGGGTCTTCATCCATCAGTTTCGTCAAGGCCGCTGTCAGCTTTTCCTGATCAGCCGGTGTTTTGGCTTCAATGGCTTGGCTGATGACCGGCTCATAGAACTCAATGGGCTCCAGGAGGATGGGATGGTTTTCGTCACAGAGGGTGTCCCCCGTCATGGTTTCCTTGAGACCCATGACGGCAATGATGTCACCTGCTCCGGCCTGTTCAAGCCTCTCCCTTTTGTTTGCATGCATCTTTAACAGCCGTGCGATCTTTTCCTTCTTGCTTTTGCCGACATTGTAAAGTTCTTCCCCTGCTTGAATTCGCCCTGAGTATATTCTGAGGTAGGTCATCTTCCTGCCTTCATCCAGGATGATTTTGAAGGCAAGGGCCGCCAGGGGCTCATTCACGCTGCTCATCCTGATTTCTTCCTGTTTTGTCCGGGGATTGATCCCCCTGACGGGAGGAATGTCCTCCGGCGATGGAAGAAAACGGACGACGGCATCCAGTATGGGTTGAATGCCCTTATTTTTCAGGGCGGCACCGCACATGACCGGTACCGCTTTCAAGGACAGGGTGGCATTCCGGATCGCCGAAAGGATCTCTCCTTCGGTAATTTCCGTGCCCTCCAGATACTTGTCCGCCAGATCATCATCCATCTCGGCCAGTGTTTCAATCAGTTGATCGCGATATTCGGCAACCTTATGGGCGAGCCCCTGCGGAGGGGTTTTGTATTCGTAGTTCAGACCCAGCGAGGATTCGTCCCAGAGAATGGCTTGGCGCCCGATCAAATCGATGACACCCTCGAATTGTTCCCCCTGGCCGTAAGGTATCTGGATCATAAGGGGGATAGAGTTGAATCTTTTTCGCATCATATCGACGGTGCCGAAGAAATCGGCCCCGATCCGATCTATCTTGTTGATGAAGGCAATCTTGGGAACGCCGTACTTGTCCGCTTGGTGCCAAACCGTTTCCGATTGGGGCTCCACACCGCCTACGGCGCAGAAAACGACCAGGGCGCCGTCCAGAACACGAAGGGATCGTTCGACCTCTATGGTAAAATCGACATGACCGGGCGTATCGATGATATGGATCTCATGATTTACCCAATTGCAGGTTGTAACCGCTGAGGTGATCGTGATACCCCTTTCCTGTTCCTGAGGCATCCAGTCCATTACAGCCTCGCCGTCATGGACCTCTCCCATCTTATAAGACCTGCCTGTATAAAAAAGGATCCGCTCGGTGACCGTTGTTTTCCCCGCATCGATATGGGCTACGATGCCAATGTTGCGCGTTCTTGTGAGTCTTGCCTTAGATGCCATACCTCTTTCCAGACTAAGTTCCCCTACCCGGATTTCTGAGCCGGGGCAACGAGATCCTGATTCGGTTCAAAAGGAAATCTTGTGTCGATATGTCCCCCGATCGATTCCACTTCCTTGTCTTCCACAAGTATCTTGACACGTTTGATCTCAGGGATATTGAAAGTCAAGGTATGGGTCAGTGAGTAAAGGGTGGCCATTTCACTGGCACTGCCGCAAGGGTGCAGCTTCAGTAGATTTTTCCCAAAGCTGACATAGGCCGTTTTGTCCCTTTCGATCCGGAGGCTCTGCAGTTCCGTATTTTCGGGAAAGGTATTTACCAGGCCGGTCTTGGAGCCTTCAAGCAAGGCCTTTACCAGTTCCCTGGCTTGGGCTGTGGCCGTCTTCTCCTTGAAGACATGTCTTCTCTCCGTCGTGAGGAATCGTTCATTCGCATCCGAGAAATAAAGCTGGACGATGATTTTTTCCTTTTTCCGTGCCTCGACATGCCTGTCGGCGGTGGGAGGGTACAGGTAATTGAAAAGGGTGAGGAAGAAGAAAACGAGAAATCCGATGATCGAAAGGCTGATGAACGATATAAGAAGGACCCTTTTCGTCTTTTTTTGCCTCTTTCCTCTGATCTCGCTTGTTCTTCGCTGTTTCTTTGTGCTCATGATCGCTCCGTGGAAATCGCATCTGCGCCTATGCAGGGATTATGTGTTGCGCTGTCGGCAGGAGAATCGTTGCTGCCGAAGCGTTATGCGGACGGGATGATTATGAATAACGGATCATTTCAATTCTTCGATCCTTTTTTTTGCACGTTGTCCAAGCTGCGATTCCGGGTCAAGATTGAAGACCTTTTGAAAAGCCTTCAGGGCAGCAGCACTGTCATTGAGTTCCACGTGGCACTCTCCCAGCCAGTACATCGCTTCGACAAGATTGGGAGCCATCGTCAATGATTTCTCGAAATGCTCACGTGCCTGTACGAAGTCCTGCCGGGCAAAATTGGCAAGCCCCATGTTTTTTTCGATAAGCGGCATCAAAACGGAATTGGGCTGCCTGGCGATTGCCTCCCGATATTTGACCAGAGCCATCCCGTAATCACCCTTGTTATGGTAAGCCCAGCCCATATTGTACAGGGCAGCGGCCGGCGTATCGTACATCGTATTGGATGCGGCCTGTTCGAATAAGGCGATGGCCTTATCCCAGAAACCCATATCGAGGTAGACGGTCCCCAGATAATTGCTGGCCTCTGGATAATCGGGTTTCAAGGACAACGCTCTCCCGAAGGACTCGATGGCCTTTTCCCGCAAACCTTTGCCGTTATAAGCTATGCCAAGGTAATAATGAATGCGGGCATCCGAAGGATCCATTTTCTGGGCGGCAAGGAATTCCTTCATGGCCTCATGGTATTGCCGCGATTCAAGCTGCCCCATCCCAATCTTCATGTGGACATCGGCCTGTTCCTGCTTCCATCGACTCGTGGCGCACCCCGCGGGGAGCAGAATCAGGGAAAAGATCGACAACATTCCTACACAGAGTCCGCCCAAACCAATCTTTCGCACCGTTCCTCCTCCCCGGCGTCCATCATCTACGCTCATTGACCGTAGCCGCTGTTTCCGTTGACCCACCAATCGCTTTTATCCTTGAACCACCAATGGGATGAATCCGTTTCCATGATGCTGCAGGCCATCTTTTTTGCCGTATCCGTATGGAGCCTCTTCACGGCATATCGGATCCACTCTTCGCTGTACTTGTTCCCAAGATCGCCGTATTCCTTCAACTGCAGGATCAGGGCCAGTTGATCCGCATCATGGGCAAGCAAGGACTCCCTCGATGCCTTTTCATTGAATTCATCGATGGCGGATTTTATATCATCTCCAAAAAAAAGCGTTTCCGTCAGCTCTCGAACGGCCTTTTGCTCGTCCACGTTGACATACTTCTTGTTGACGTAGTTCATGTCACCGGTGCGGGCCTCGGGCAGATCGTGCATGAGGCATATCTTCATGACCCGGCATTCATCGACGCCTTTTTCCAGTTTGCACAAGGTATAGCCGATGAATATCGTCCGGAGAATATGTTCCGCAACGGATTCCCCGCCCGAGCCTAAAAACTGGAAACCGCTGCGCGGCGTCTTTTTCAGCATGCCCACTTCGAACAAGAAATTCGCAATGTCTTTCATCTCATCCCTTTTTCAACATCCTGATCCTGTTTTCCATCATGTTGGATATCTTTTTAATCTGAAGCTG
>JAFGIO010000079.1 GCA_016929555.1 Deltaproteobacteria bacterium
ATCCGCGACGGGTGTTATCAAGTTCTGACCCGGGAAGGTTACCAGGTCGACTGCGCCGGCGACGGCTTTAAGGGACTGGAGATGGCCCTTCAAGACATCCATGACTTGATCCTTTTGGACGTCAAGATGCCCAAAATCGATGGGATCGAAATCCTTAAAAAAATCAAACAGGAAACCAATATCTCCGCAAAGGTCCTCATCATCACCGGATATGGAACCATTCCCTTGGCCGTGGATGCCATGCGGCGCGGCGCGTTCGATTTTCTGACGAAACCTTACTCGGCCGGTGAACTCAAAGATGCCGTGAAAAGCGCCCTGAAAGAGGATATGTCGTTCGGTAACGACAAGGAGCTGTCCATTCTCGTCGGATCCAGCGATTATATGAAAGAGCTGAAAGATTCGATCAGGCGCATCGCCCCGACCGACAGCACGGTTCTCATCACCGGAGAAAGCGGCACGGGCAAGGAATTGGTTGCGCAAACCATTCATCAGTTAAGCCGACGGGCTGATAAGTCTTTTGTCCCCGTCGACTGCTCGTCCCTGTCCGAAACGCTTATGGAAAGCGAGCTGTTCGGCCATGTCAAGGGGGCCTTCAGCGGCGCGACGGAATCCCGGGACGGCCGCTTCCAAATGGCCGACAAAGGGACCTTGTTCCTGGATGAAATTGCCAACATCGGTCTCAACATCCAGGCGAAGCTGTTGCGCGTCATTCAGGAACAGGAAGTGCCTCGGGTCGGTAAATCGACGCCGGAAAAGGTCGATGTCCGACTGATCGCAGCGACCAACAAGGATATTCGCTTTGAAATCGAAACGGGTGAATTTCGGCAGGATTTGTTTTACCGGCTCTCAGTCGTGCCGTTACATCTCAAACCTCTCAGGGAGCACAAAACCGATATCCTGCCCATGGCCCGGTATTTTCTCAACCATTTTCAAAAAAAATATAAAAGCCGCGTTCGAACCTTTTCCGAGGAGGCGAAAAAATCCCTCACATCCTATAAATGGCCCGGAAACGTCAGGGAGTTGAAAAACACCATTGAGCGGCTCTGCGTCCTGTGCGACCATGAAACGGTTGATTTATCCGATATTTTCTATTACGGGCAGGCCGAGACGGCCAAGGCGCCCGTCTTCGATGCCGAATCGGGTATGATGTCCCTCGTGGACGTCGAAAAGGCGCATATCGAAAAGGCCTTGCGCCATTTCCACTTTCAAATCAGCAAGACGGCCGACTTTCTAGGCATCGACCGAAAGACCCTGCGAATCAAAATGCGGAACTTCAATATCAAATCAAAGCTTTGATCAAACGGGGCGTTTTGCCCCATCAAACCCTTCTTGCCCCACCCCCTCAAATATTAAACACGTAAATTCAACATGTTACAAATTGGCACTGTCCTTGCTCTGATGATGAACAAACATCTGAAAGGAGGTGTCTGGTCATGACGGCGAAAAAGAAAATACTGCTCATTGACGACGATAAGGATTTTTTGTTTGCCACCAAACTGATCCTTGAGAACGCGGGATACGAAGTCTTCATGGCGGAAGATGGAAAAACGGGCGTGGAGATGTGGCAATCGATCGTGCCGGATCTGGCGATCATCGACATGATGATGGAAACATGGGGCGAAGGATTTTCCGTCTTGAAGAAAATCCGCGCCACCGACGCGGGGCAAAACACCCCCTTGTTTATGTTGAGTGCCGTCGATCTGCAGGGGCCCTATAACGCTTACGAACCTCCGCCGGAATTTCCGAAGCTCAATAAAGTGCTGCATAAACCCATTAAGGCGGACGATTTGCTGCGGTACATCGCCCAAGAACTGAGAATACATTAGCCATGACGACCCTATCCGATAAGCCGGTGATTCTTGTCATCGACGATGAAGAGGCCCTCCGAGACGGTTGCCGTCAGGTATTGGAAAAGACCGGATATACGGTGCTGACGGCTGCAAACGGCAACGAGGGCATCAACCTTGCCAGGGAACACCTGCCCCACATCGCCTTCGTCGATCTGAAAATGCCGAACATCTCGGGCATGGAGATCATCGAAATCCTTTCCCACGATATCCCCGATATCATGTTGGTCATGATCACAGGCTATGCATCCATTGTGTCGGCGGTGGAAGCCATGAAGAAGGGGGCTTACGACTACCTTCCCAAACCGTTCAGTGCCGATCAACTGCGGGCTCTGGCGTATCGGGGGCTGGAACATCGCAGACTGAAAATCGAAACGAGGATCCTGCGGGAAGAAAAAGATCAGATCCAGAAAAACTTCATTACCTTTGTCAGCCACGAAATGCGGTCGCCCCTTGTCGCGATCCAGCAGTACATGGAGACATTGAAGGCTACAGCAGGAGACTGTTTGAATCAGGATGTCCGAGAAGTTATCGAAAGGTGCAGCGCACGGGTGGAGGGTCTCGAAAAACTGGTCGAACATTGGCTGGATTTAAGCCGCATTGAAAACGGAACGTTTGCCGAACAAAAAGTTGCCCTGAATTTACGTCACGTCATCCTCCGAGCCGCTGAAGAAATGAATTCCCTCTGTAAAAAAAGGGGGCTGACGCTCACCTCCAATATCCCTGAGAACATACCCTCCATTATGGGGGATGAGGAAAGCCTGGTTAGGGTTTTTACCAACATCATCGGCAACGCAACCAAATTTACGCCCGAGGGAGGTGCAATAACCATCAGCGTTAAACAAGAGGGCCACTATATCACCGCCGATATCGCGGACACGGGATTCGGCATTTCCCCGGACAAGATTCCCTTCATCTTTGAACCCTTTTATAGAGGCAAGGACAAGAACGAGCGGGGCAGAGGATCGGGCCTCGGCCTGACCTTCTGCAAACTGATCATGGAATCACACCAGGGCGATATCACCGTTTCATCAAAGGAAGGGGAAGGGACGACTTTCGCACTCAAGTTTCCCGTCCAGGTTCAGGCAACAAAACCGGGGGAATAGATATAGAAAGCGGCAAGTTTAATGGATGTCCGAATACCATCTTGGATTTACGTATTTTACATACAAGGAGGAAAATCACATGAAGAAAGCGGATGTGGTAGTTTTGGGAGGATTGTCAGGCATTTCAGCGGGGTTGAGCAGCAGAAGGCATTACCCCGACAAGAAGGTCATTATTGTCCGGAAGGAAGGAACCGTTCTCATTCCCTGCGGCATTCCGTATA
>JAFGIO010000080.1 GCA_016929555.1 Deltaproteobacteria bacterium
AGCACCGGGGATCCATTGCTGAGTTGTTGTCGGAGCTTCGATCTTGAAACAAGTGTGTATGCCCCCATGTTTTCCCGCCGGCCATTGTGTCAATGTTCTCCTGATCATGCAGAAAAAGCTTCGGAAGGAATTTCTTTTTTATGGAGATTCAAGAGGGAAAGTGCTTTAAATATTTCTTGACATTTGCCCATCAGATCATCTAAATGAATGCACGAAAAGAAAGCGTGAGGGTGCCGTGGATAGATTCTTCAAGCAAAAAGATAAATTTTTTGCTTTTTATGGTTTTTTTAGCGGGGTCTGCCCGGTGCGCTCTTGAGACAGGATAACTTGGAACAGGGCCGTGGGCAGACCGAAGAAACTGCCCACGGCTTTTTTTTGGGGAAAGGCCGTGGAGAATTCACGGCCTTTTTTATTTTTTTGATTCAGGGAGGAACAGTTATGAAGACGATGTTGAGAAATGTAGCAGTTGCAATCCTCGCCGTGCTGATGATCATGGCGGGAACGCCGCCGGCGCTCGCCAAAACCATCAAGGTCGGCGCGGCCATCAACATGACAGGGCCGGCATCCACCTGGGGGCAGTTCCATGCGAAAGGGCAACAGGATTATTTCCGGTACGTCAACGAAACGAAGGGAGGCGTCGGGGGAAACAAGATCGAGATGATCCTGGAGGACACGGGATACAAGGTTCCCGAGGCTGTGGCCGCCGTCCGCAAATTTGCCGTCCAGGACCAGGTTGACATGATCGCCACCTGGGGGGCCGGAGAAGGGTTGGCCGCCAAGCCGCTCATTCAGAGGTACCGCATCCCGACGATCAATTATTCCACGAGCTGGGAACTTCTCGAAGCGCCCGTCGCCTACATGTACCTTCCCTTCGGCAGTTACCGTATGGACTGCTATGCCATTCTGGAGTATATCCGGGTCATCCACAAGGGGAAGGAAGCACCGAAGGTCGGACTTCTGACGTACAACAACGCCTATGGGCGGTCCATTCACCAGCCAAGCAGGGAATATGCGGAGAAGAACAACATCAACATCGTGGCGATCGAGGAATTTCCACCGAAAACTGTCGATTTGACGACGGAATTGCTTCGATTAAAGCAGAAAGGCGCAGAATACGTCTTCATGCAGATGCTTCCGGCAACCATCATCACCACTTTCAAGAGCGCCGACCGCATCGGATATGCGCCGCAATTTTTCGGGACCTGGACATCGACGGATCCCGATTTCTTCAAGATGGGCAAGGGTCTGATCAAGAATCGTCTCTCCATACAATTTCCGGGCGGTCTTCCCGTTGATGGGACACCGGGCATCAAAGTGCTCAAAGATCTATGGAAACGTTACAAAACCGTGAACCGTTTCGATGCCTCATACTGGGAAGGCGTGGTCGTCGGCATGATCATGGAAAGGGCCTTCATCCGGGCAAATGAAAAATACAAGGAAATCAACAGGGAGACGATCAACAAGGCCATGGAATCCTTCCGGGAGGAGGATTTCGGCGGTCTCGTTCCCAATGTAACCTATACGAGCACAGACCACGGTGCATCCTTCAAGGCGCGGATCGTCCAGGTAAGCGAGGACGGGTCTTTCAAGCCCCTGACGAATTTCTACAGCCCCGGGAATGAGAAGATCCGTCTGTTAAAAAAACAATAGACAGGAATTCATGAAATCATTAAGGGGACAGCCCAGCATCTTCGCGGGCAGAAAGCCCGGGGAGGTGCGGGCGGATCTCGATGCCCGCAACTTGACGCTGAGATTCGGGGGGGTTACGGCCCTTGACGGTGTCGATCTGCAGGTCCGGACAGGGGAACTTTTGGCCGTCATCGGACCAAACGGCGCCGGGAAAACCAGCTTGCTGAATTGCATCACGGGATACTACAAGGCCCAGCAGGGCGCTGTTGCCTTTAATGGTGTTGATATTACGAACCGTACAACCCATGAACTCGTTCGCGTCGGGATCGGCCGCACCTTTCAAAACATAGAGCTCTTTCCCGGCATGACGGTCCTGTCCAACATGCTTCTGGCGAGACATACGCACTGCAGCTACGGCCTGGGTGCGGCGTCGCTCTTTCTTGGCGCTGTGCGGGAGGAAGAGATACGCCACCGACGTGTTCTCGAAGAACTCATCGATTTTCTCGAAATGCAGGCCATCAGAAAAAAAACCGTCGGATCGCTGCCCTACGGCATGATGAAACGGGTTGAACTGGGCAGGGCCCTCGCCCTGGAACCGAAGCTTCTGGTCCTCGACGAGCCCTTTGCGGGAATGAATCTCGAGGAGAAGGAGGACATGGTACGGTTTCTCCTGGAGATGAACGGAGCCTGGGGTCAAACGATGATTCTGGTGGAGCATGACATGTCCATTGTCATGAGCATTGCCCAGCGAGTCGTCGTTTTGAACTTCGGGGAAAAGCTGGCCGAAGGAACGCCCGAGCAGGTCCGAAGCGAGCCTGAAGTGATCAAGGCCTATCTAGGGGATACGGAAACGGTATTGTAGGTTGTGACTCATGGAACCTTTGCCCCTGTCAGGGACATTGCCTCAGATTTTGATAAGTCAAGCCGAGCGCTACGGCTCAAGGCTGACAGCTATCCGTGAAAAGGCCTACGGCATCTGGCAAAGCTACACCTGGCAGGATTACGGAAGATACGTTCGAAAGGCGGCCATGGGATTCAAGAATATTGGGCTTCACAGGGGCGAGCATGTCGGCATGATCACCGGCAATCACCCGGAATGGCTTTTCAGCGAACTCGGCGCCCAGGCGGCAGGTGGGATCACTTTGAACCTTTTTACCTCATCGGTCAGCGACGAGATCAGCAACACGCTTAACCGCATTCGAGCCTCCTATGTTGTCGCCCAGGATCAGGAACAGGTAGACAAGCTCATCGAAGCGCGCGGGCGTCTGTCACATGTCCGAAAAGTCGTTTACATCGATCCGACGGGCATGCGAAATTACGAAAATGACGCCTGGCTCATGAGTTACCGCGATTTTCTGAGCCAAGGCGAGGCCTTGGATACGGAAAATTCCGAACTCTTTCTGCGTGAGCTCAAAAGAGGCAGGAGCGATGACGTCGCCGTCATGATCACCACCTCTGGGACAACGGGCATTCCAAAACTCGCCATGCTTACACATCGAAACTTTATATCCATCGGCAAAAGTTGGCTGAATGCCATTGAGATCACGCCAGGTGAAAACTGGATCTCCATGTCGCCGCCGGCCTGGATCGTCGACCAGATGTGGGGATTCGGAGTCGCCCTTATAAGCGGCATGACGATGAATTTTCCCGAAACGGAGGAAACGGTCATCGAGGATTTCCGAGAGATCGGTCCCTCCGTGATCATTACGGCCTCGCGTTTCTGGGAGGATCTGGCTTCGAAGATCCGGGTAAAGATGTCCGATTCGGGATATATCAAACGCAAGGTGTTCGATTATGCGGAAAAAGTCGGGAGAGTCCTTTTGCAATATGAAACAGAAAGAAAGGGGATCCCCCTTTATCTTCGAATCCTGCATCAATCCTTTTCCCTGATGCTTTACGGGCCGCTTCTGGATCGAATCGGCTGCTCGGGTTTCCGGGGCGCATACACGGGCGGTCATCCCATCAGTCCCGATGTCATACGCTTCTTTCGGGCCATCGGTCTCAATCTAAAGCAGTGCTATGGTCTCACCGAGGCGGGAGGCATATTCCAGGTGCAGCCGGATCGCGAAGTCAAGCCTGAAACTGTCGGGAAATCCTTGCCCCAAGTCGAGGTGAAGATTGCTTCAGATCAAGAAGTTCTCGTGAAGAGTGAAGCCAATTTCGCCGGATATTACCAGGATTTTGCTGCAACGGAGGCCGCATTCAGCGACGGCTGGCTCCGGACCGGAGATGCCGGCTATTTTGATGGTGACGGCCATATCGTCATTATCGGCCGCAAGGAAGAAATCATCAGGAACAAGGATGGCGCCGCCTTTTCACCGGACTTCATCGAAACCAGACTGAAGTTCAGCCCCTTCATCAAGGAAGCGGTCGTCTTCGGCGAAGGACGGCCTTTCATTACCGCACTGATCAATATCGACATGGGCAATGTAGGCAACTGGGCGGAAGATCGAATGATACCCTATACGACCTATACGGATCTGTCTCAGCAGCAGGCCGTAGAGGATTTGATCTTTCAAGAGGTCCGTACCGTCAACACCCAGATACCCGAAGAAATGAGGATAAAGAAATTCATTCTTCTTTACAAACTTCTCGATGCCGATGATGAGGAGTTGACGAGAACGGGAAAGGTGCGGCGTCGTTTTGTTTACGGTCTTTATCTGAAACTTATCGAGGCAATGTACAGCAACCTTGAATCCCTGAACGTAACGGGCAAAGTCCGCTACCGTGATGGCCAGATAGGCGAAATTGAAACCAGGGTGCAAATAATTTCAGCGGCCTGAGCAAGATCGTCATATGCTATCGAAACAGAAGGAGTATCTTCGAACAGTGGGTGGCGCCTGATAGAAAGGGTATGTTTTCATGAATTTCTTTATGCAACTCCTTGTCAACGGCATCTGTGTGGGATTCCTCTACGGGATCTCCGCCATGGGTTTCGTCATGATATTCAAGTCTTCAAGTGTTCTCAACTTTGCCCACGGAGAGCTCATAGCCATAGGGGCTTTTCTGTTTCTCGTCTTGGTTACCTGGGCGCAATTGCCGATTGCCCTATCGTTTTTCATCACCCTTGCGGGTTGCTTCGCGTTGGGATTCATTGTGGAACGGTTATTTCTGCGGCCTTTGATCGGAGAACCTCTGATCTTCGTCATCATGCTCACCGTCGGTCTCGCCGCGATGTTCAAAGGATTGATATTGTTGATCTTCGGAGGGAATCTCCACACATATCCCCGTTTTTTGCCCGCTTCGTTGGGGATTGATTATGGACCCGTCAACATCCCGCCGGTCTATGTAGCAACGCTCATTATCGGTATCACCTTTCTGGTGCTTTTCGGCCTCTTCTTCAAGTATTCCTCCCAGGGGATTTATATGCGCTCCGTAGCGGACAACCAGCGCGCCGCTCTTTCTCTGGGAGTACATGTACGGCGCGTCTTTGCCCTGTCCTGGGCCATCGCCGCCCTCGTCGCAGGTATGAGCGGCATCGTACTCGGCATCATCAATGGGATCAATGTGCATGACCTTTCCTCCATAGGCCTGAAGGTCTTCCCGGTCGTCATTCTGGGCGGTCTGGACAGTATCGGAGGCGCCATCATTGGGGGGATCATCATCGGCCTTTTGGAAACCTTCACGGGAGGATATATTTCACCGTCGCTTCGTGATGTCGTCCCCTATATCGTGCTCGTCTTTATCCTGATGGTAAAGCCGTATGGTTTGTTCGGACTGGTGGAGATCGAGCGGGTTTAGCCATGAAGAAACTTCGTTTTCATCCCTGCGGTAATTTCAGGGACCATTATAAGCAGGAGCTCGCCATCTTCGAAACGGATTTCGGTCGGCTTATGCTCTGGATCGGTATAGGTTTGCTTTTCGCCGCCGTGCCGACACTGAGCAGCCCCTATACGCTCTATGTCGTAAACACGGTGGGCATTACATCCATCGCAGCGATAGGCCTGAACATCCTGGTGGGCTATACGGGCCAGATATCCCTCGGACACGGTGCGTTTTTCGGTGTGGGGGCTTACGCCGCCGCCATCCTGGCCACGTCGGCCAACGTACCCTTTCTGATCGCTGTACCGGCCGCAGGCCTGATCACGGCCATGGTAGGAATGATCTTTGGGATCCCCTCGGGAAGGCTGAAGGGCCTTTACCTGACCATTGCCACATTGGCCGGTCAGTTCATCATTGAATACACAATAATCCATTGGGAAAGTTTGACCATGGGTACAAGGGGAATCACATTGCCCGAGGCATCCTTGTTGGGAATTCGGGTAAGAGGGGATTTGGGATTTTTTTATGTGATCTTCATCCTCTTGATCGCCATGACCTGGATCGCCGTGAACATCATGAGAACGAGATATGGGAGGGCTTTCATCGCAATCCGAGACAATGACCGTGCCGCGGAGGGTATGGGTATACCCATTTTCCAATACAAGCTTCTTTCCTTCGGTATCAGCTCTTTCTACGCAGGAATCGCCGGGGCGATATGGGCGTACTACATGATCAGCGTCACGGCGGAGCCTTTCAACCTGATGCTTTCCGTCGAATATATCGCCATGATTATCATCGGGGGGCTCGGAAACATTCCGGGTGCCATCTTAGGCGCCACGTTTATCACCCTTCTCAATGAACTTTTGCGATGGTTTACGGGAATTCTGATCAACACAAATCTTTTTGCTGGGTTAGGTCTAAACATGGCGCCTCTGAGGGAATTCGTTTTCGGATTGACCATCGTACTGTTTATTCTCTTCGAACCGCGGGGACTCGCTGAGATATGGCGAATCCTTCGCTCCAGTTTCAGGCTCTGGCCCTTCTCCTATTGAGGGTAAACGGTGGAAGACAATATTCTCCTGCAGATCAATAACATATCCGTTGTCTATTCGGACGTTATCCAGGTGCTGAAGGGCGTATCGCTGACTGTGGAGAAGAATCACATCGTATCGCTTCTGGGAAGCAACGGATCGGGCAAGACGACGACGCTGAAGGCGATTTCCGGTCTTCTCAAACCCGAGAACGGCAAGGTAACGGACGGCACGATTCTTTACAGCGGCGAGCCGATACAGAACCAATCGCCTGAAACCATCACCCGGGCCGGCATCATCCAGGTTCTCGAAGGGAGGCAGCCCTTCAAATATCTGACCATCGAAGAGAATCTGAGGGTCGGTACGGCGACCCGCTGGGGGAAACCCTATCGGCAGGACATAGATCTGGTCTACCGTTACTTTCCTGCGCTTCTGGCGAGAAGAAAGTCCCTCGCCGGATACTGCAGCGGCGGCGAATTGCAGATGCTGGTCATGGGAAGGGCTCTGATGGCCCACCCGGAACTGCTGCTGCTCGATGAACCTTCCCTGGGACTGGCTCCCCTCGTCGTCAAGGAGATTTTCAGGATCATCAAAAGGATCAATGAGGAACAGGGTACGACGATCGTTCTGGTAGAGCAGAACGCAAACATGGCACTACAGATTGCCCATACGGGTTATGTCATGGAAAACGGCAAGATCGTCATGGAAGGAAGGGCCTTGGATCTCATCGAGAATCCGGATATCAAGGAGTTCTACCTGGGAATGGCGGCCTCGGGGGACTCGAGGTCTTACCGGGACGTGAAGTCCTATCGGCGACGGAAGCGTTGGCTGTAGCGGAGGACCTGTTAAAGAAATCCACATATTTCCGTTTGGGTTTCGATGGAGGAGGAAGGTTATATCCTTCGGTGGGCATCCATGGAGATGGCGGAACTTTCGAAAGGAATGGGTCGATGAGCGTTTATTACGACGACAGGGAATCAAGAACCGTTGAGGAAAGGATCGAGGATCAGGATACGCTACTGGCCCGTATGGTTCGGAGGGGTTACAGAAAATCCATGGGATTGAGGAGAATGCTGGACGATCTCGGCATCGACCCCCGTTCCATAAGGTCCCGGGAAGACCTGACGGTTCTTCCCGTCCTTTCAAGGGAGAGACTCGTCGAAATGCAGATGGCCGACCCGCCCTATGGCGGGCTGGCCGACAAAGAGGCAGCGGTGGACCGGATATTCACCTCGCCCGGCCCTGTCTACGAACCACATCTGTCCGAATCAGATCCCCTATGGGCCCGGGCCTACTATGCAGCGGGCATCCGAAAGGGAGATGTGGTCCTCAATGCTTTTTCCTATCACATGGTAGCTGCCGGGTTGACCTTTCATGCAGGATTGCGAAGGATCGGAGCCACCGTTGTTCCGTCAGGGACGTCCAGTGGCCAACTCCAGGTCCAGTTGATGCGCGATCTGGGGGTCACGGCCTATACGGGTACCCCAAGCTTCCTGATGGCGATCATCAAGAAGGCCGAGGAGGAGGGACATACTTTCGAAAAAGACTTCCGGCTTCGAAGGGCCTGTTTTGCCGCGGAGCCCCTTCAGCCAGCGCTTCGGAAGATATTCGAAGAGAGGTACGGCATAGAAACCTTTCAAATGTACGGGGCAACGGAGGTAGGAGATGTCGCCTTCGAATGTTGCGAAAAGCGTGGGTGGCATATCTGCGAGGAAGTCATTGTGGAAATTGTCGATCCTGCAACCGGAAAGAGAACCGATCCCGGGCAATTGGGCGAGGTTGTCGTGACTCGGTTCAACAAGGTCTTTTTCCTGTTGCGGTTCGGAACGGGGGACCTTTCCAGGATGATCGTGCAGAAGTGCCCCTGCGGTCGGACATCCTACCTTCTTGATGGCATTGCGGGACGGGTAGGCGACGCCATCAAGATCCGTGGACTTTTTGTGGCGCCGAGCCAGTTAAAGACGGTTCAGGGACATTTTGAAGGTATCCGGTTTCAGCTCATTGTAAGCCGATCGGGCCATGAAGACCATTTGACCCTGAGGATAGAGCCTAAGGAACCCCCGGTTGACAGATCAGCCCTTACAGAGAGTTTTACGCGAATATTCAGAGAGATATGCACGGTACGGATCGACAAGATCGAGTACCTGGAACCCGGAACCTTTCCTGCGGATTTCAAGAGCATCGTAGACCACAGAAGCTGGGCCTGATCGGATACGCGGAGAACCTCGAACCACTGAAAATGCAGTTGCTTCGGTTATTCAAGGAATCCGTCCGTTGTCCATCCTGCATCCATTTGAATCGCCGTCGTTTTCATCGGATGCCCTCCATGCACAAACCGCCCGCATCCTGACCTGTATTCAGAGGATGCAAATCTGTCGATATCGGCGATGAACCGGGAGCCGCCGATCAATAAATCCACTTTTTCGGCAGAAATGCTTATCTGTTACAATAGGACAGGTCTCCAATGCGGCAGAAAAAAACTTTGCGTCCCTTCCGCATTTACGTTAGAGAAACGAAATGGATCATCTGATAGATACCTATTTGAACCACCTGGCCGTTGAAAAGGGCTGTTCACGCAACACCCTGGAGGCTTACAGTCGGGATTTGCACGTTTATGCCGAGTTCATGCAAAACGATTGTGGCCGAGTCCAAATCGAAGAAATATCGGCCGATGACGTCCTGTCCTATTTCACTGCCCTTAAACAAAAAGGGCTTCACGAAAGTTCCGTCAATCGAACCATGTCCGCCCTGCGGGGATTTTACAAGTTTCATCTGCGCGAAGGGAGGATTGCGCAAAATCCCATGGCATTTATCGAGTCGTCAAAGGGGTGGACGCGTCTTCCCGATACCCTGACGATACGCGAAATGGAGCGTCTGCTCGAACAGCCTGCCCAAAAGACGCCTGCGGGAATGCGAGACAAGGCCATGCTAGATCTGCTCTATGCGACGGGAATAAGGGTAACGGAATTGCTGACCCTCACAGTCAACAGCATCAACTGGCAGGTGGGATACCTGATCGTCCTGGGAAAGGGCGGGAAAGAACGGATTGTGCCCATCGGCGAGGCCGCAAACAAGAGTCTTACCCGCTACGTGGAGCAGGTGAGACCGGTCTATCTGCAAGGGCGGTTGTCGGACAGTCTCTTTCTCAATCGTTTCGGATCCGCAATGACGAGACAGGGATTCTGGAAAAAAGTCAAGAAATATGCATCGGCGGCCGGTCTGAATTCGAAAGTTCATCCCCATACCTTCAGGCACTCCTTTGCCACACATCTTCTGGAAGGAGGTGCCGACCTGCGCTCCGTTCAAATCATGCTCGGACACGTTGATGTCTCGACCACACAGATCTATACCCATGTTTCCCGCCGGCGCTTGAAAGAAGTTCACCGTCGTTCTCATCCTCGAGGCCGCTTGATACCGGAAGGAGCGGAAGATGGTTAGAAGCGGAAGCATTATAAAAAAGGGGGCAACAACAAAAAGGAAGTCCCTGAAATGGGATTTTTTTAGAAAATGGATCTTTGCAGCGGGCTTTGTCCTGTCGCTGCTCACGATCTGTGTCGTTTTTATCGCCTTGCGCTCTTCGGGCAGTTCCGTTGGTTACCCGGTCTTTCAGAGAATAAAGAACACCTTTTCCTTCGCGGTATTGGGCAATCAGCCACATTTCTATGCCCTCAGGGGCGAGAAGAACGGGTTGAACCTGGTGATTACGGCAACAGACACGATCGAACTGTCCTACCGGGACGAGTTCGTGATCAAAAGCATCGATTCCGACGACATTTTAGAACGCGGCATCACTGTGGATTTTGAAGGTTCTGGCCGACGGAATGTCATGAGGCAACTCATAAAAGGCATTGAACTGGTCGATCAGGTTATTGGCCGGAATCAGGGGGTACTGCAAACACGGCCGCACGAAACCATGAAGTTGAATGTCAGATATCGCGGTCGACTCATCGCCGCCCTGCCTGTCCACATCCTGATCACGCCTCAGGACTGGCTGCGGTATGCGCGCAATGCAGACAATCGCATCAATCGGATAGCATACCTTCGTAGGGCCGCCGACATGAACCGGGAAGACGTATCCGTCAGGAGAATGCTTGCAGCCCTCTATGTGAAAGAGGCGATGGTGGGCGAAGCGATTGATCTCTATCGGGAAATCCTTCGCCTCAAACCGGATGATACCATCGCATTGCGGGAACTTTCGTTGTGTTATATCCAAAAAGGGGACGCTGCCGGCGCCATTAGAATGGCATCGCGGGCACTCAGGACGGATTCTAAGGACCCGAGGACCTTGAATGCCTTGGCGATGGCCCACGGTATGTCGGGAAACTGGAAATTGGCTGTGGAAAGTTATCGAGCATCTCTGAAGCTGGAACCGAACGACGCTACGGCGCAATTCAGGCTGGGAGAAGCCTATGAAAGGATCGGAAATGTAAAGCAGGCCATAGAGACCTACCAATCCGTTCTTACAAAGGAGCCCAATGCCCTATTCGCTATGATTGCCCTGGCAGACGCCAGCCTGAAAGAAGGCAGCTACGATGAAGCGATCCGATGGTACCGGGAAATCGTCAAGCGTCAGCCATCCAATGCAGCCGCCTATGCGAACTTGGGCCTGGCCTGTGGGGGGAAAAGACTCAGAAAAGAGGAGATGGAGAATTACAGAATCGCTTTGAAGCTGAATCCCCGCGATGCCGTGACAAGGTATAACCTTGCCGTTGCTTATGAGAAGGCAAACCAATATCAGAACGCACAGGATGAATATTCGAAGATCTTGCAGCAAAAGCCAAGTGATTTCGATACTGCCCGCAGACTGGCCGATCTGTATTTTAAAAACAACCGATACGATCAGGCGGTGCGTCTTTACGAAAGAATCGTAAAGAAATCAAATACAAAGGCATCCATTTATGCAAATATCGGCTATGCCTATGGAGAGTTGAAAAGGTACAGCTCATCGGCAGAGAACTACGAGAAGGCACTTCGCAACGGCAACAAGGATCCCAAGCTGCTCTATAATCTTGCCTTTACCTATGGCAAATTGAATCGGCAGAAAGAAGCCATCGGCGTTTATGAAAAATTAGCCGCCGTCCATCCGACAGTAGAGGTTCTCAACATTCTCGCCCAGCATTACGTTACGGAGAAGCGGTACGAAAAAGCGATCACATCCTACAGAAAGTTGATCGGCCTCGAACCCCGCAAGGCAATACATCACATAAACCTGGGCCATGTCTACAGCCTGAGGGGGGATGTGGACGATGAAATTGCAGCCTATAAGGAGGCCTTAAAGCGGGATGCCGAGGATGACGGGGCTTATGCCAGCCTGGGGTACGCCTATGAGAAGAAGGCCCTGTATCAGGAGGCTCTCGAGGCCTATTTGAAAGCCTATGAATTAAATCCCGAACTGGATAAGGCAGCCCGACGGATAACACGGTTGAAGATCCAGATGCTGGAGCAGAGACACAAAGAATAAGAAAGAAATGAGGGAAGAATGTCACGGATAGAAATGGAGGGTTTCGAAATCGGCGCTGCAAGGGCGTTCATACTCGTTGCAGGTCCGTGCGTCATCGAAGACGAAAGCAAGACACGGGATATAGCGGTTTTTTTGAAGGAACTGACTATCCGTCTCGATATTCCTTTCATATTCAAGGCCTCTTATGATAAGGCGAACCGGACGGCCCTTGATGCCTATCGAGGTCCCGGATTGATCGAGGGGTTACGTATCCTCGGTAAGATCAAGGATACATTAAAAATACCGGTACTTTCCGATGTTCATCGTTTTGAAGAAATCGGACCCGCCTCGCAGGTGCTCGATGTCATGCAGGTGCCAGCCTTTCTCTGCCGTCAGACCGATTTTGTTATTGAGGTTGCGAGAAAGGCAAAGGTTGTCAATGTGAAGAAAGGTCAGTTTCTCGCACCCTGGGATATGAAGCATGTGATAGAAAAGGCACTCTCGGCAGGCAACGACAGGATCATGATAACGGAGAGGGGGACGAGTTTCGGATACAACAATCTCGTAACAGACTTCCGCTGTCTGCCCATTCTGAGAGAAATGGGGTATCCCGTGATATTCGATGCCACGCACAGCGTGCAACTGCCAGGCGGCGCCGGCGCGTCGTCCGGTGGACAGAGGGACATGGTTCCCACCCTGGCGAGGGCTGCGGTCGCTGCCGGTGTAGACGGCCTGTTCATGGAGGTCCATCCGGATCCGGACCATGCCCTTTGCGACGGTCCAAACTCTTTGAGTTTGAACGATCTGCCGGACCTCCTCGCCATGCTGAAACGGATCGATCGGATTGTCAAAAAACAGGAAGAAAACAGCGGGTATGTTCAGAACGGCGGTATATTCGATGGATAATGTCCTGTTTCAAAAAAAGATTGAGGCGATCCGCCTTTTCATCCTCGACGTCGACGGCGTACTGACTGACGGCAGGATTATCATGGATGACGACGGCAGAGAAATCAAACATTTCGATGTACGGGACGGCCATGGTCTCAAACTCTTAAAGCGATACGGCATCGAGGCCGTTATCTTGTCAGGTCGCAAATCTGCTGTCGTGGAACACCGTGCCCGGGACCTCGGCATAGAGGAGGTCCATCAGGGAATCTGGAACAAGGTTGAGGTTTCGGAGTCGATCCTGAAAAACAGGAACCTTCAATATGACCAGATAGCCTTTATGGGGGACGATATCGTCGATATTCCGCTCTTGCGAAGGGTGGGGTTCTCTGTTGCAGTTGCGGATGCCGCTGAAGAGGTGAAGCGGATCGTAGATTATGTTACCCAGAAAAAAGGCGGACGGGGTGCCGTGAGAGAGGTCTGCGAAGTCATCCTGCTGGCTCAGGACAAATGGGCCGATGTAGCTGCAAGATATGAATTGTATTGATTCGGCGAGACAACCTGTCATGAATCGACTTTACATATACCGGTTGCAGTGATATAAATTGGGGAAATTTTTTGTCGTCGCAAGGTTTGGTTTCGGCATGCATCTCGGGGATGGGTCATGTACGGATGATACTGGATAGGAAGAAGCTGATTGCCACCGGCGCGGTTTTCCTGGTTGCACTTTTAACCGTCTGCCTTGCTTATTATCTGAATAACCGGAAAGCCTCACAGGGGACAGCGTTGAAAATTGCCCCTGATCGTGTGGATGTCGAGGTAAAGGACGTATTTTATACGGAGATCAGCGACTCGGATGTCAAATGGGAAATCCGTGCCGACAGCGCCTCGTACCAGAAGAAGGAAAACCTCGCCGTTTTTAACAATATAGCCGTCAGGTTGCTTACGAAAGACGGCAAGGTTCTCATGACTGGTGACCACGGAGAATTCGATACGAACAAAAAGGATATACGCATATATGGAAATGTGGATATCATGACAGAACGCGGGGATCGGCTCAGGACGGATCACTTGAACTATTCTCATGGGGATCGAAGGATCTCCACCGATGCAGTCGTCACGATGGAAAATCCCAGGATGCGGGTCAGCGGAAAGGGAATGACCATGTCTCTGGACGATCGCGAGTTGCGTTTGTTGTCCAATATAAAGGCATCGGTTAAATGAATATTCTCAAACGTACCGGAAATGCGTTTCTTTGGAAAATAGCGGTTTGCGTCATCCCGGTGCTCCTGACTTCGAGCAGTGCATTTTCCGAGGAGCGAAGGGAGCGTCTTATTTTCGACAAGAACTTGCCGATTCAAATCGTATCCGATCGTCTGGATGCCTTCAGTGAAAAGAGGGTCGTTGTTTTCTCCGGCAATGCCACGGCAACCCAGGGAGACAGGGTCATTAAATCGGACCATCTCTATTTGTTTTACAGGAATCGATCTCAGGAAAAGACCGAGAGAGACGCTGACCAACAGTTCGGTAAAAAAGGGGATCTCCAACGCATTGAGGCCAAGGGAAAGGTCAGCATCACGGAGGGAAGCCGAATCGTCACGGGGAACGAGGCCATCTATTATCAGGACGATCAGAAGATCGTCATGACAGGCAATGCCGTCATGCGGGAAGGAGACAATACCATCAGGGGAGACAGGATCATTGTTTTGTTGAATGAAAACAGAGGCATTGTAGAAAGCGATCCGAACAAACGCGTGACAGCGACGATCTATCCGAAGGACTCCAGGGTAAAGAAATAGAACTCCTGCAGACTGGAAACGGGCAGCCCTGGAGATTGATATTAAAGCGGATTGTATTTTATATGAGAGAACTGGCGGCAAGGCAGCTTGTCAAGATCTATACGGGCAGGAGGGTGGTAAACGGTGTCGATATAAAGGTGAAACCTGCTGAAGTTGTGGGATTGTTGGGGCCGAACGGCGCCGGCAAGACGACGACATTTTATATGATCGTCGGGCTGATCAGGCCGGATGCCGGAAAGATCCTGCTGGACGGAGAAGACATCAGTACTTGTCCCATGTATGTTCGGGCAAGAAAGGGGTTGAATTATCTGCCACAGGAACCCTCTATTTTTAGAAAGCTTACCGTCGAGGAAAACATATTGGCAATACTGGAAACAATCGATATGAGCGATACACAGAGAAAACAGCGGCTGGAAGAACTTCTCGCTGAACTCGATCTTACGGGATTGGCGAAGAATCTCTCCTATTCGCTGTCGGGAGGAGAACGTCGGCGCGTGGAGATTACCCGGGCGCTTGTTACTTCACCGAAATACATCCTTCTCGACGAACCCTTTGCCGGGATCGACCCCCTTGCCGTTTCGGACTTGCAGAAGATCATCTTCAAAATGAAGGAAAAAAGTATCGGGATTATGATTTCCGATCATAATGTACGAGAAACGCTGGCCGTATGCGACAGGGCTTATATCGTCAATGAGGGCACCATTCTGGTAGAGGGCGATCCGGAAAAAATTGCGGGTAGTGAAATTGCCAGAAAAATCTACTTTGGAGAGGATTTCAGTTTCTAATAGAGCGACCGAAGATGGCGACCTTTGAACTTCGACAGAATCTGAAATTATCCCAGCAGTTGATCATGACACCACAACTGCAGCAGGCCATCAAACTCCTGCAACTCTCAAGATTGGAACTGGTGGACATGATCGCTCAGGAAATGGAAGAGAATCCCCTGCTTGAGGAGATTTCGCAAGACGAATATCCCGAAGACAAGGCCGTCGTTCAAACGGAAGAGATTCCGTCCGATGAAGATGCCGATTATAAAGCCCATGAACACACCGAAGAATTGACCGGTGAAGGTGACGGCAAAGCGGAATTCGATTGGGACAACTATCTTGAGGATTATGTCACTCAGGGTCCTGTCTACAGCAGGAAGGACGGCGAGGCGCCCAACTGGGAGAATATGCTGACGAAGAAGGCTTCCCTGACCGACCATTTGATGTGGCAGCTAACCCTTTCCCGGTTTTCGGAAGATGAGTTTAAGGTAGGCGAGCAGATCATTGGCAATCTGGATCAGAATGGTTATCTCAATGCGACCCTTGAGGAAATAGCGGAACAGGTAAAACTGGACGTGGTTTTCGTCGAGATGGTTCTCGGTAAGGTTCAAGACTTCGATCCTTCCGGCGTGGCGGCCCGCAACCTGCAGGAATGCCTGTTAATACAAAACCGGACCATGGGGGAATCGAATCCCCTTGTGGAGGCAATCATTCGAGATCATCTTAAGGATTTAGAGGTCAAAAACTACAATTACATATCAAGAAAACTTAAAGTATCGATTCAGGATGTCCTGGATGCTGTCTTGCTGATCAGTGTCATGGATCCCAGACCGGGAAGTATTTACAACGATGAGAGTGCTCAATCCATTATTCCCGACGTCTTCGTTTTCAAATCCGGAGATGAATACAAGGTCGTTCTCAATGAGGATGGTTTTCCACGGCTCAGGATCAGCAATTTTTACAAAGAGATGATGGGCAATGCCAGAAGCGGTGCCTCAAGAAGCGAAGACGCGGGGAGGAAGTACATCCGTGAAAAGGTTCAATCTGCTACCTGGCTTATTAAAGGCATTCAGCAGCGTCAGAAGACGATTTTCAGGATAACGGAAAGCATCGTGAGGTTCCAGAAGGATTTCTTCGACAAGGGTATCCAGTATTTAAAACCGCTTGTGCTGCGGGATATTGCCGATGACGTGGAGATGCACGAATCCACCATAAGCCGGGTCGTCACGAACAAGTACATGTATTCTCCACGGGGGATATTCGAGCTAAAGTATTTTTTCAGCAGCAGCATACAAAAGACAAGCGGTGATACCATTGCATCCAAAAGCGTAAAGGATTCCATCAGGAAAATCATTGGCGGAGAAAATCCGAAAAAACCGCACAGCGACAGTGAAATCGTCGATATACTAAAGGCATCCGGCATATCGATCGCCCGAAGAACAGTTGCCAAATACAGAGAGATGATGGGTATATTGCCGTCATCCAGGAGGAAAAAATATTTTTAACCCCGCTTCTTTGAGAACTTCGAAGAGGGCCGAATCGTGGGTTGATTTTCATCGGATGGGGGTTAACTAAAAAAGCGAATTCATGGACGAATTCAGACCGAGACATCGTCAGTTCAATGAAAACAGGAGGATATAAACATGAAAATATCGGTAACCTTCAGAAATACAGAAGGTGATGACTGGCACAAGGAATATGTGGATGATCGTTTAAAAAGGCTGAATAAATATATCGATGCGCCCGTAGATGCCCGTGTGGTCCTTTCCGTGGAAAAGTTCAGGAACGTGGCTGAAGTCAATCTGATGGCAAATGGATTGAGCGTCAATGCGAAAGAAGAGGAAAAAGACATGTACTTGGCCATCGACAGCGCTGTCGAGAAGATCGAGAGACAGCTCAAAAAACACAAAGAAAAGTCAAGAGGCCATAAAAATAGTGCCGCCCGTGGCGACGTGGCAGCTGTGTCGTTACCGCCCGAGGAGGAAACGGAGGATCCCGCATCGATCATTGTAGAAACAAGAAAGATGGTCCTTAAACCGATGTCTCTTGATGACGCTCTCATGGAAATGGAGACATCAAAAAATCGGTTTCTCCTCTTCCTGGATTCTGCAACGGAATATGTCAGTGTTATTTACCGGCGTGACGATGGGAAATACGGGCTGATCGAAACCCAAAAGCGGATGTAAAGGACCGATACATGAAGATTATGGACATGCTGAAGAAGGAATTGATCGTCGAAGACTTGATATCGAAGAACAAACAGGATGTCCTCGCGGAATTGTCAGAGGTGTTATTGACGGGCAGTGATATAAAACTGGATACGAATGTGCTTGTAAAGGTCCTTTTGGAAAGGGAAAAGCTTGGCAGTACCGGCATCGGTGACGGTATTGCCATACCCCATGGGAAAATCGACGGCCTTGCTGACCTGATCGTTGCCTTCGGCAGAAGCATCGAAGGGATTGCCTTCGATGCCATGGACAACCGTCCTGTTCACATCTTCTTTTTACTCATGGCACCGGAAAATTCAGCAGGCGTTTACCTGAAGACCTTGGCAAAATTGTCGAAAATGCTAAAGGACGTGGAATTCAGAAAAACCTTGATGGCTGCGAAAACAAAGGATGACCTCTACGATGCAATCGCAAGGAAGGATGAGGTGTGCTAATACGGAGCACTTGCAAAACCAGGGGCTTTCATGGATGGATTTACTTTGGGAGACTTGGTTGCCGGTTCGGAGGAGCGATTGGGAATCGTTGCAATGACCGGTTCAGTCCTCATGAAGCGAAAAATCAACGATATTCGCGTTCGGCACCTCGGGGACTCCGCTGCCGAACCTAAGCCGTTTCCTGGCGGCGTAGTCATTATGGCACCGGGACTGCTTTCGGGTATAAAAGAATTACACAAGGAATGCCTCCAGGATATTTGCGAATCGAATCCATGCTGTGTTTTTCTGAGCCGTAATCAATATCCCCCCGACTCCTTAAAAAACCGTCTTCAAAGGCATGGCATTGCCCTTTTCACGTCATTCTACGATGAGCATATGCTGGAAAGCCGTCTGCTCGGACTTTTCAATGAAAAGCTCCATCAAAGGACGACCATGCATGGTGTCCTGGTGAAAAAGGCAATTCGAGGCATCTTGATCATCGGTGACAGCGGATCGGGGAAAACCGCCTCCGCCATGAAGTTGATAGAGAGGGGATATCGCTGGGTGGCGGACGATGTCATCCAGATAGAGAGAAAAGATCCCGAGAAACTCCATGGGAGCGGTCATGGATTGACGGGACGATTGATTGAAATCAAAGGAAGGGGGATCGTCGATAGCCGTTCCGTCTTCGATTCGGCCTCCCTCTGTTCGGAAGCGGTCATCGATCTTGTTATAAGTCTTTCCAGAAAAACGGAAAGAGATGGCATCAACAGCCGACATCGCATGGGAAAAGCTTTCATCGAGATCTTGGGCATACGGCTGCCAAAATATACATTGCGTTCCTCTCGTTCTATTGATGAAACCGTTGACCGAATCGATTCAATCGTCTCCAGACACGGATGCAGTGGAGGCTTGCCTTGAAAAATCTTCGGGTGGTCATCATCACGGGTTTGTCCGGTTCCGGGAAGAGTACAGCGCTGCGTGCCCTTGAAGATATAGGCTTTTTCTGCGTCGATAATATGCCGGTGATCCTTCTACCGAAATTTCTCGAAATACAGTCCGATACCGCCAAAGACATTTCAAGGGTCGCCATGGTCATGGACATGCGTGAGAAGAGCTTTCTCGAAAAATACAAAAGGGTGTTCAACCGTTTAAAGGAAAAAGGATACAAAATCGAAATTCTCTTTTTGGATTCCAGCGATGAGGTTCTGCTCCATCGCTTCAGTGAAACGAGACGGTTTCACCCGCTTTCCGTCAAGGGTTCCGTCATGGCCGGCATCAATCTGGAAAGGGAGAAGCTCGAACCCCTAAGGCAGATGGCCGACAAAATCATCGACACGACATCGACCAACGTTCACCAGCTCAAAGATACCATCCAGAGACATTTTCTGCCTTCCACCACCACGAAGAGTCTTGTAATTCAATTGACCTCTTTCGGTTACCGTTACGGGCTGCCGGCAGACGCCGACATCGTTCTGGACGTAAGATTTCTTCCCAATCCCTACTTTATCGAGGAACTGAAACGGCATGACGGACATTTCTCCGGGGTACGGGATTATGTTCTGAAATCAGAGGAAGGGAAGATTTTCGTCAAAAAACTCTTCGAGATGATGACCTTTTTGATTCCACTTTATGAAAAAGAGGGGAAAGCGAGGCTCAACGTCGCACTGGGATGCACTGGCGGGAGACATCGATCCGTCGTTATCGCCAATCGTCTCGGCGTCTATTTTTCAGACAAGGATTATCTCGTCAGCATCAACCACCGGGATATCGGAAAGGGTTGACTCCCGATTTTCTGGAAGACCCCGGTTCAAAAAGCCACCATCTTCGCATCCACATTGTCTTTGATCCAGTGGGGGTCCCACCATTCCTGCGGATTGACGAACTCACCCCCGACGATGATAGAGAAATGCAGATGGTCTCCTCCGGCAAGACCCGTGGTACCAGTCGAGCCGAGGGAGTCCCCCCTTTTGACCGATTGGCCTTTTCTAACCTCCAAAGAGGACAAATGGGCGTATAAACTATGCAGGCCCAAACCGTGATCGATGATGACCGTGTTGCCGTAAATACCCAGTGGTCCTGTGAAGACAACGATACCGTTATTGGAAGCTTCGACAGGCGAATGCATCGTTGATGCAAGATCGACACCGAGATGAATGCTGTTTCCGACAATTTCGTTCCGATATATATAGGTGCGACGGTCGCCGAAAAGGGCCATGGGGGCGGCATTGTTCATCCTCAGAAAGCTTTCCTGCCAAAGACGCTTCGGCTCCGAGTGCCTGCAGATCGTCTGGATGGTTTTGAAGTTTTGCTCTCTTCCAATGCCGTTGACGGTAACGAAGGTTTCGATGGGAGTCTTTCCCCGCAATGAAGGATCTGCGATCTGGAATTCAGGCATCTTCTGTTGCAGGAAGGCATCCGACAGCTCCATCCGATCGCTTCGAAATTTCTTTTCCATGACCAAAAAGGGCAGATTCGTGGAGGCTTCGTTACCGGCTTGATCGCGGACTGCAACACGCAGTTTCGTAGATTCCTTTGTGAGTTCAAAGGGGAGGGCAAAGTATGTAACCAACGCGGGCAGATTCGATATCAGGACGGGGTATCCCCGAAAGAAACGGTCGTTGACCCAGACACCGCCTGCCGTAATCGGCTTGGATGTCCTGAAGGTAACCACGCAGGCACCACCGGGATTGATGTGGTTCATCGTATTCATGAGAAAGATCTGCGGCGGTACCATATCGATCTGAACGGATCTCGAGAGGGTCTTTTTGTTTTTGAAAAGCGACCGGTCGTCGACGCTGACGGTGAGTACGGCCGTGCCGTTCGAAAACTTCAGGTCATAGGGGCTTACGGCAAGTGCAAGGGTTTTCTCTCTGAGGCCTTTCTCTGGAAACTGTTCGGATGAAAGGGCAACCGTTTTGTCCCCCTGGGTCAGTGTGACCAGTATGCTTCGCAGTCCGCTTTTTGAATCCCTGAAAGTCAGGTTGATGACTTTTTGGCGGCCGATGGTTGTAATATCCTCCTGAAGCTGAAGTGTGGGTTTCTCGAGTTCAAGACAACTGCCGAAAAGCCACCAGAACAGGGCTGCGAATGCTATTAGGAGGATGATGACATAGGATCTTAGGTTTTTCATGACGCACCTCAAAGGGGGATTGAAAGAAGAAAGCATATATAATGGCTTTAGGCCGGATTTGCAAGATCAAAACAGGATCCTTTGCGATGACACTTAGAATCACAAAATATCGAACAAGGGATCCAGTCGGCGATTCCAGGGCCTATTGCCCCTTGATCTTACCTTGGATAGTTGGTATATTTTTGTGCAAAAAAATCCACGGACCGTGGGTACCACGAAGCGTGAAAACTGTCGGTGTCGTACCTTCGTGCAGTTGGGAATGACAGGGAAGGCAGGTGAATGTAAATGCCTATTCCCCTTCCTTGCCGTGGCGATGAAAAGCTTTACGAGACTGGAAACAATGATAATATTTAGACGTTTCATGCATTTATGGGATGATAGCAAAGCGAGCGAAGGTGGCCAATGGCACTGAAAGACAAGAGGATTCTGCTGGGTGTCACGGGTGGAATTGCGGCCTATAAGGCGGCGGAGTTGATTAGGGATTTCGTGAGGCGACAGGCCTCTGTCAAGGTTATCATGACGAAAAACGCCAGGGAATTCGTCATGCCCCTAACCTTGCAGACACTGTCGGGGAATCCTGTTTACACGGACATGTTCAGTCTGGACCGGCCAAACGAGATTATACACATCTCCCTTGCGGATTATGCAGATATCATCATTGTGGCGCCGGCAACGGCGAACGTTATCGGCAAGCTCGCAGCCGGCCTCGCCGACGATCTCTTGACGACGGTCATCCTGGCCACAAAATCCCCCGTTTTGATCTGTCCCGCTATGAATTCGAATATGCTGGATAATCCCGCGGTGAAGGAAAACATCGCCAGACTGGTGAAAAGAGATTTTCATTTCATGGATCCGGAATGGGGTGAGCTTGCCTGCAAAGTGGAGGGACGTGGCAGACTGCCCGAAATTTCAGAAATAGCCGATGAGGCGGATGCGATTCTTACGGTAAAGGATTTCGCGGGGGAGCGGGTTCTGGTCACTGCCGGACCCACGAGAGAACCCTTCGACCCCGTACGCTATATCACAAACTATTCCTCTGGAAAGATGGGATATGCCCTGGCTCGGTGCGCCCGAAACCGCGGCGCCAAGGTAGTGCTGATCAGCGGACCGACGGCGCTGGAAAAGCCGCGGGGCGTTGAATTCATTGCCGTATCAAGCGCCTTACAGATGCGGGATGCCGTCATGAGCGAACTCGAAACGGCGACGGTGGTCATCAAGGCCGCCGCTGTGGCCGATTACCGTCCCTCGACCATCTCCGAAAAAAAGATCAAAAAAAAAGCGGGAGGCTTGGCGATTGAATTGCAGCGGAATCCCGATATCATTGCAGAGGTCGGCAGGGAAAAGGGCAGCCGCATCCTTGTCGGTTTCGCCATGGAATCCCATGACCTGATAGAGAACGCCACAGAGAAAATGCAGCAAAAAAACATGGACCTCATCGTGGCGAATGATGTTACCCAGGCGGGGGCCGGATTTCAAACCGATACGAATATCGTCAAGATTCTGGACTGCAAGGGCGGTATAGAGGATTGCCCTCTGATGGATAAGATGATGGTGGCAGACAGGATTCTCGACAAGGTGAGACAGATAAGAATGGAAGGGATGCCGTCAAGAGGACCTTCCAATCCATCTAAGAGGATGCGCAGGAAATGAGAAATCCTGAAGATGCTTCTGCTAATTTGTCGGATTCAGCGGAAAAGGATTTGCAGGCGATGGTCCGTTCCTTTCGGTCGCGGCTGCAAATTCAGAAGACGAAGGGCCGGCGCGGCTCTCCTTTTTTCATGATGGGTGTATCTTTACCGGCTGCGGAGGCGCTAAGGCTCGACGCAATGTCGGAATTCACCGAATCAGCGGCAGGGAAAATTTCGGAAGGTCAACGTTTGACTTTGCAGGATGTCCGGTCCGAGCTGGGCGATTGCCAGAGATGTCCCCTCGGACGCACGAGGAAGAATCTCGTCTTCGGCGAAGGGAATCCCCATGCGGATATCGTCTTCGTAGGCGAGGCACCCGGCGCCGATGAAGATTTTCAGGGAAGGCCTTTTGTTGGTCGCGCAGGGCAATTGTTGACGAAGATTGTTGAGGCAATGAATCTCGGCAGAAAGGATGTATACATCTGCAATATCCTCAAGTGCCGTCCTCCCGGCAACCGGAATCCCCAGGCCGGAGAGATCGAAGCCTGCGAACCCTTCCTGATCAAGCAATTGGAGGCCATAGGACCGAAGGTTATCTGCGCCCTCGGAACATTTGCAGCCAAGACCCTTCTGAAGGTGGATGTTCCCATCACAGTTCTGCGCGGACGTTTTCACAGCTACAGGGGCATCAAGCTAATGCCGACGTATCATCCCGCCTATCTGCTGAGGAATCCCTCGGCGAAACGCTTGGTATGGGAGGATGTCCAGATGATCATGAGAGAGCTTGAATGAAACGATTTTTTTCGATCACTGCCATCGAGGCCCTATCCATCCTCATGCTCTTTATTCTGTCGTCAGCCTGTCCGGCCCGAGCCGATGAGCACAAGCCGGTTTTCGATCTGATCTCCGTCAACGCCCCGATCACGCCGCCCGTCGCCGGCTATATACTCGAGAACATCGAAGAATCGAATAAGTCCGGCGCTTCGGGTCTCATCATTTTGCTCGATACGCCCGGCGGGCTGGATCTGGCCATGAGGGACATCGCCAAGGCCATCTTGAACGCCCCCCTGCCCGTGATCGTCTTTGTCTATCCCTCCGGAGCGAGGGCCGCTTCTGCGGGTGTGGTCATTACGATATCCGCCCACCTGGCTGCCATGGCGCCGGGAACCAACATCGGAGCGGCCCATCCCGTCGGTATCGGAATCGGCGGCGGCGATAAAACCATGATGAAGAAGGTGGAAAACGACGCCGTGGCCTATGTCCGCGGAATAGCGAAGAAGCGGAACCGAAACGAAGACTGGGTGGAACGAGCTGTCAGAAAAAGCGAATCCATTACGGCCGAGGAGGCGATGCGGCTCGGAGTCATCGACTTCGTTGCCTCCGATATCAATGAGCTTCTGGAAAAGGCCGACAATAGGAAAGTGATTCTCGACAAGGGCAAGCGGCTTCTCAATACGAAAGGGGCCCTTGTCAACGAAAAAAAAATGGGGGCCAGACAACGTATCCTGGCGGCAATCAGCGACCCAAACATTGCCTATCTCTTGTTTCTGGTGGGATTGGCGGGTTTGTATTTCGAGCTTGCCCACCCGGGAGTCATCCTGCCTGGAGTCATAGGGGGAATATCTCTTATCCTCGCCTTTTTTGCGATGCAAACACTGCCGGTCAACTACGCCGGCATCCTGCTCATTCTCTTTGCCGTGATCTTGTTCATCGCCGAGATCAAGGTTGTCAGCCACGGTCTTTTAAGCGTCGGCGGGGTTATTTCCTTAACCATCGGATCCCTGATGCTCTTTGACTCACCGGAACCGGCGCTTCGCGTCTCCTTTTCGGTCATGATTCCGGCCGTGGCTATCGTATCGCTTTTTTTTCTTGCCGTTATCGCACTGGTACTGAAGGCCCAGATCCGTCGACAGTTTACAGGCGCCGAAGGCATGGTCGGATGGGAGGGAAGGGCCGTTACGGATATCCTTACGGAGGGAAAGGTGATTGTCCAGGGTGAATACTGGAATGCAAAAAGCGACAAGCCCGTGGAAAGGGGGAAGAAGATCCGGGTTCTCAAGGTAGAAGGTCTGTCAATGAAAGTCGAAGAAATCTGAATCTGAAGAAACGAAGAAGGAGAGGTAACTATGTCCGTTCCAATTATTGTCGTTATCGTTTTGGTCGTTATGTTCCTGGCGTCCGCCATCAGGGTTCTCAACGAGTACGAGAGGGGTGTCATCTTCCGTCTGGGAAGGATCATCGATACGAAGGGACCGGGGCTCATCATTCTGATTCCGGTCGTGGATAAGATGGTCAAGGTGGACATGCGCACCATTACGATGGATGTCCCGCCCCAGGATGTGATCACCCGCGACAACGTATCGATCAAGGTCAATGCCGTCATCTATTTTCGCGTTCTGGAAGCCAACACGGCCGTTATCGGCGTCGAAAATTACCTCTATGCCACCTCCCAGCTCGCCCAGACGACGCTGCGAAGCGTCTGCGGCCAGGTGGAACTCGACGAATTGCTTTCGGAGCGGGAAAAGATCAACATGAACCTGCAGGAGATCCTGGACCGCAGCACGGATCCCTGGGGAATCAAGGTATCGCTTGTGGAAGTGAAGCATATCGATCTGCCTGAGGAGATGAAACGGGCCATGGCAAAGCAGGCCGAGGCGGAAAGGGAGAGACGCGCCAAGGTCATCAATGCCGAGGGCGAATACCAGGCCGCGCAGAAGCTGATCGATGCGGCGGCACTCATGTCAACCCAGCCCATATCCTTGCAATTGAGGTATCTCCAGACCCTGAATCAGGTCGCAGCGGAAAACAATTCGACAACGCTCTTTCCTATTCCCATCGATCTGTTCAGGCCGTTTTTGAGCCATCCGGAGAAGTAGTGGGGCCATCATCATTGTTGTTTTGAAGCTTTTCGAAAACGTTCAATACTCTTGAGCAGCAAGGAGGTGGAAATTGAGTTCGAGACAGAAGCGGCATATTGTGACCGGAGGCATGATTCTGATCACGCTGGGTGCCCTGCTCATCCTGGACGATACAACGGCCTACCGCTTGAGCATGAGCTGGCCGATCCTTCTGATCGTGATCGGCCTCGGAACGTTGATCCAGCAACCCCGCGACATAGGAGGCTGGATCATCGGCGTCGTCGGGGTGATTTTCCTTCTAAAGGAGACCTTCCTCGTCAATTTCGGGGCCCTGGCCGTCTATCTTCTGCCGTTGCTTCTGATTCTCATCGGCATCAACATTATCGTGAAATACATGGAAAGAAAGGAACCGTAGATGGATCGGTTGATGCCCGGATCCGATTGTTGAAGGATGCATAACAAAAAGACAAAAAAGCCTTTCCTGGTTCTCAGCGACTTCGATGGGACGATCTGTACGATGGACATGGGCAATGAGGTACTGAACCAGTTCACGGGGGAAGAATGGCGCCGGATCGATGACGAGTACTGCGCCGGACGGATGGGATCGCGGGAAGCCTATGGCATCATGTCTTCTCTCTTCAAGGGAACCCGTGAAGAGATGCTCGGCTACATTCACCGCAACGAACGAATGGATCACAATTTCCCAGAATTCCGGCGATTCTGCGCAGACCGGGGCATCGATATCAAGATCACCTCCGACGGTCTTGATTTCTACATCTCCGTCATTCTTCAGAAATACGGCCTGGATGATCTAGAGTTCTTCGCAAACAGGGCCGTTTTTTCGGATGAAGGTCGTCTTTCCATCAGCTTTCCGCTGGCCAGTGAAGAATGCGGACGGTGCGGGACCTGCAAGCGGCAGATCCTGGAAGGTTACCGGTCCTCTTATGAAAAGATCTTTTACGTCGGGGACGGCCATTCCGATGTCTGCGCCGCCGGAAAGGCCGATCTGGTCTTCGCCAAGAACGTCCTTTACGTGAAGTGCCGGGAAGGCGACATTCCCTGTATCCCCTACGAGACCTTCCGGGATGTCCAAAACCACCTTGAGAGGATTCTAAATCCCCGAAATACCGGTATGGATGGACTCGTTAGTGATGAATAAAAACCCTTATCCCCGCGAAAGCGGGGGTCCAGTCCTGAAAAATGACTGATAAAACAATCGGATTCCACCTTCCTCAGTGTCGATACGTTGGAAGCGGGAATGATAAATCGTCCGAGTGGTTAAGGCAAAATTCGATTATTTTTCTTGCTCATTACTACTTCTTTTCTGCTTTTTTCTTTGCGATCTCCTCGTCTCTAAGCACCTTCCGGAGAACCTTGCCGACGGCGGACTGGGGAAGGGCGTTACGGAATTCCACCATTTTCGGAACCTTGTATGCGGCAAGTTTCTCCTTGCAGAAGCCGATGATCTCCTCCGGCGTTGCGGTTTCTCCCTCCTTGAGAACGCAAAAGGCCTTCAGGGTCTCACCGCGGTACTCGTCAGGGATGCCAACGGAGACGGCCGTCTTGAGTTTCGGATGCTGGAAGAGAACCTCATCGATCTCCCTCGGATAGATGTTGAAGCCGCCGGCGATGAGCATGTCTTTCTTGCGGTCCACGATGAAGATATAGCCGTCCTCGTCGCGGGTGGCGATATCCCCTGTATAGAGCCAGCCGTCCTTGAGCTGCCCCGCCGTTTCCTCGGGATTGTTCCAGTAGCCCTGCATGACCAAAGGGCTCTTCATGATGATCTCGCCGGGTTCGCCCTGGGGAACCTCTTCCTTTCCTTCCTGAAGGTCGACGAGGCGCACGTCATTGTCCGGGAAGGGGATGCCGATGCTGCCCGCCTTCTTGAGGCCTAAAATGGGATTGGAGATACCGAGGGAGGTCGTCTCGCTCATGCCCCAGCCTTCGCTGAAATAGATCCCCATATCCTTGATCTGCTCGATCAGCTCCACAGGCATGGGTGCCGCACCGGAGTTCAGCAGACCAAGCTTTTTGGCCAGACCGATCTCCGCAGCCTTGGGATGGTTTATGATGGCGGTTATCGCCGTCGGAACGGCCGGGAAGAAGGTGATCTCTTTGAAGTTTGCCAGCGTATTCATGAGTTCGTCGATCTGGAACCGGGGGATGAGGATCATGGTGGCGCAACTGAACATGGCCCAGTTCATGACAACGATGTTTCCGTAGGCATGGAAGAAGGGGAGCATGGCCAGAACGGTCCTTCTCTCCGGAGGGGTGAGCGTGATCGTGGGATTGCCCCATAAAGCGCACTGCAGGGTGCCCGTGACGACATTGGCATGGGTCAGGATGGCGCCTTTGGGTACGCCCGTCGTCCCGCCGGTGAACAGGATCATGGCAGGGTCGGCCGGCGTGACCTGAACCCGGGGCCGTTTCGTATCCGTACAGCCGTCCAGCAGCGCGGTGAAGTGGTACCATTCCTTTTCCAATTCAAGGCTCTGCGCGGTGCTCTGACCCATGCCCTCGATGTAGTCGGTCACCGCCGTCACGATAACGCGGGGAATGTCCACGGCCTTGCAGAGCTGACGGACCGCCGGAAGTACCATGTCGAAGGTGACGAGCGTCGTCATGCCCGTGTTCTCGGCGCAGTGCTTCAGTTCCTCGAAGGTATACATGGGGTTCAGATTGACGACGATGGCCCCCAGGTGCATGCAGGCGTAATAGCAGATCGGATACTGCGGGCAATTGGGGAGATGAAGACCCACGCGGCTCCCCTTCTCGACGCCGATGGACGCAAGGGCATTAGCCATGCGCAGCACACGGAGACGGAGTTCCCAGAAGGTCATTTCCGTTCCGAAGAAGTTGAAGACCGTCTTGTCGGGATAGGCGTTGGCAGGAATCTGCAGCAGGTCGTGAACCGGTATACGCGGTACGCGCACGCTTGTCGGGACGTTGTAATCGTAGTGTCGGTGCCAGGGTTTGCTCTCCATTAGATATATCCTCCGTAAAATATGATTAAAAGTCTTATCAGATTAAAAAGGCATGGTAAAGACGTTTAGCGACGACCTGGCGAGAAACGGGATTTCTCGCTGAATTGCCATTCCTACAGTGGCAGGAATCCAGTATTTGTCAATAATTGCATCATTCCGAGCCCCCCGCCTTCGCGGGGGTGAACAATTTTCTCTTCAAGGCCGCCGTCATTGTTCCCGAAGATCGGTATGGTTCGCACCGGAATCTCCATGTATTTAAATTGCGCTTTATCATCAAGTATTAGAAATATCAAATAAATAAAAAGGAAGCGATGCCGTCGGCAACAGCCATGCCCGCACGGGTGGGCCGAAGGAATTCCCGATCGATGGTGAGAAATCCATCCCCGGTCAATTTATCCAAAGCTTCCCTTTTTTCCTCCAGGAGATCGCATTTGAACCGAGAGGAGAAATCGGGCAAGTGGATTCCCCAGCGCGTCCGGAGGCCGAGAAAGAGGGCTTCCAGTCGCAGTTGTTCCAGTGTGAGCGTTTCGGACGATTCAACGGGAATCACCCCCACCCCAATCCTATCCATATAGCCTCTGACGGAGCGTGAGTTCCACCATCGTTTACCTGCGGTATAGGAGTGTGCGGAGGGGCCGAGCCCCAAATAAGGGGTATGGTTCCAGTACTTTATGTTGTGACGCGAAGCCCTATGTTCTCCCTTGGCGAAATTGGAAACTTCGTAATGAATGTAGCCAGCCGATTCGAGTCGGTCGGAGGTCTCCAGGAAGAACTCCCTCTGAAGCCGTTCGGACGGGAGAAGTGCGCCGCTCTTTTCCAGGTGTTCGCGCAGCGGTATTCCCTTTTCCAGGGTCAGTTGGTAACAGGAAAGATGGGCGATATTGAGGGAAAGGGCCCTGTTCAGGGTATCGATCCACTGGGAGAGTTCCTGTCCGGGGATGCCGTAGATGAGATCGATGCCAATGTTGTCGAATCCCGCAGCAAGGGCGGCCGTCACGGCTGCATAGGCGTCAACGGCGTTGTGACGCCTGCCGAGAAAGGACAGAATCCTGTCGTTGAAGGATTGGACGCCGATGTTGAGGCGATTGACGCCCAGGGACCGCAGCGCGTCAAGATAAGCCAGATCCACATCGGATGGATTCACCTCGATTGTAACCTCTCGGTTGCCGCAGAAAGGAAAGGCTTGATCGATCGCCTCAAACAGGATCTTTAAATCATCTGTCTTTATCAAAGAAGGCGTTCCGCCGCCGATATAGAGGGTGTCGAAAGGTTCGAATTGGGCTTCATAGAGGGACATTTCCTTGGGGAGGTCTTCCAAAAAGGACGGCAGGTCGTGAAGGGTATCGACGGAATAGAAGCTGCAGTAGCCGCACTTGCTCCGGCAGAAGGGAACATGGATGTACAGGCCGGGCGGGCCGGGATTCCAGTCGGGCAATTCCATAGACGTAAGCAGCCGTATCAGCTTGAATCGGATTTCAGGACTGCCAGAAAGGCGCTCTGGGGGATGCTCACGGCGCCGATCATCTTCATCCGCTTCTTCCCCTTTTTCTGCTTCTCCAGGAGCTTTCGCTTCCGCGTGATGTCGCCGCCGTAGCACTTCGCCGTCACGTCCTTCCGGAAGGGAGAAATCGTAGTCCGTGAGATGATCTCGCCGCCGACGGCGCCCTGGATGGCGATCTTGAAGAGCTGCCTCGGAATTTCCTCCTTCAGCCGCTCGCAGGCCTGAAGCCCCCGTGCTCGAGCACGGTCGCGATGGACGATCTGGGAGAGGGCGTCCACCTTTTCGCCGTTGACCAGAATGTCCAAAAGGACGAGGTTGCCGGGCCGGTAATCGGTCAGATCGTAATCGAAGGAGCCGTAGCCTTGGGTGACGGACTTGAAGCGGTCATAGAAATCGAAGAGGATCTCGGAAAGAGGCATCTCATAGGTCAGCTCGGCCCGGCTCGGACTGGGATAGTGGAGTGACGAGTTGATCCCTCGCTTTTCCATGCAGAGTTTCATCACCGAACCGAGATAGCGTTCCGGCATCATCATTGAGGACCGGATGTAGGGCTCCTCGGAGAGGACGATGGAGGCGGGATCGGGATAGTGGGTCGGGTTGTCCACCTCGATCACGGTGCCGTCCTTCAGGGTAAAACGGTAGCGGACACTGGGCACGGAAAGGATGATAGACAGGTCGTATTCCCGTTCGAGCCGCTCTTGAACCACTTCGAGGTGCAGCAGGCCCAGGAAGCCGCAGCGGAAACCCTGGCCGAGGGCAGCCGAAGAGTCCTTCTCGTAGATGAAGGAGGCGTCATTGAGTTTGTACTTTTCAAGGGAGACGGCGAGGTCCTCGTAATCGTCCGAGGCAATGGGATACACGGATGCGAAGACTACGGGCTTGACTTCCTTGAAGCCCGGCAGAGTGGTTGTGCATGGCCTGGCGTCCAGGGTGATCGTGTCCCCGGTTCGGACGTCGGATATTGTCTTGAGACCGGCGATGATGTAGCCGACCTCTCCGGCGGTGAGCCTATCCCTCTTTTGGCGGGACAGGAGGAAATGTCCGACCTCCTCGACCTTGTAGGCGGCGCTGTTGGACAGGAAGCGGATCACATCGCCGGCCTTCACGGACCCGTCGAAGATACGGCAATGGATGATCGTGCCGCGGAAGGCGTCGTAGTGGGCGTCGAAGATCAGTGCGGACAGCGATGCATCCCTGTAGCCGCCGGGTGGAGGTATCCTCTGGACGATGGCCTCCAGGACTTCCTCGATGCCGGTCCCTTCCTTGGCGGAACAGGCGAGGTGGCCTTCCGGATCGAGACCCAGTTCCGTTTCGATCTGTTTAAGCACCCGGGGAAGATCCGCCGAGGGCAGATCGATCTTGTTGATAACGGGGATGATCTCCAGGTTGTGCTCCATCGCCATGTAGAGGTTCGCCAAAGTCTGGGCCTGGACGCCCTGGGCGGCGTCGATCAGAAGGAGCACCCCCTCGCAGGAGGCGAGCGACCGCGATACCTCGTAGGAAAAATCGACATGGCCCGGCGTGTCGATGAGGTTCAACGTATAATCCTGACCATTCTTCGCACGGTAGGGGAGGGCAACGGCCTGGCTCTTGATGGTGATCCCCCGCTCCCGTTCGATGTCCATATTGTCGAGGATCTGCTCCTGGAAATTACGGTCCGTGCAGACGCCCGTGTACTGGATCAGACGGTCCGCCAGGGTAGATTTCCCATGATCGATATGGGCGATGATGCTGAAGTTTCTGATATTGTCCATCAGGATTTGACGCATCTTCTCCTTGCCGGCTCTCCGGACCATGAAAAAAGCCCTCCGGTGATGCAGGAAGGCTTTTAAATCGTCAGGGCAAAGTTTCTAACTCAGTTTTTTGATGAGGTCTTCGGAAACCTCCTTGACGCCGGGCAGGCCGTCCAGTTCGATAACCTTCACCCGATCCTTGAAGTACTTCACGGCGGAAAGCGTGCCCGTCTCCGCATCGTAATAGATGCCGTGGCGCTTGTCGATGGCGTCCTCGTCCTGGTCGTCGGCCCGGGTCGTGAGCCTGTCGTCGCCGCAGACCCGGCAGACCATCTTGCCGTCCTTCATGGACGGCTTGATGGCATCGATAAAGATATTGTTCGGGTGGTTGTTGTCGGTGGCGCACAACCGCCGGCCCATGATCCGCTTCTTGGAGGTTTCCCTGTCGAGGACGATCTCGATGACGTAATCCAGCTTCATCTTCGCCTTCTCGAGGGCAGCCCAGATGGCCTCGGCCTGGGCGAGATTGCGGGGAAATCCGTCGAGGAGCCAGCCCTTGGCACAGTCCGGCTCCTTCAGGCGGTCAAGGATCATGGGAACGGTGATGTCGTCGGGCACAAGTTCACCCTTGTCGATATAGCCCTTGGCCTTCTTTCCCAGTTCCGTTCCCTTTTTGATGTTCTCCCGGAAGATGACCCCCGTTTCGATGTGGGGGACGGCGAATTTCTTCTGAACAACGGCCCCCTGCGTTCCCTTGCCGCTGCCGTTCGGCCCGAAAATGATGATGTTCATACGTAAGAACTCCTTTCAAGTGGTGCGGTGATGGTTGTCGGAACCCGGGGATGCTCTATATATCAAACGTGACGACCTGTCACGAAATTTATATGCCTCAGGTGGTGCCGCAGGAGGTGGCCGCACAGGTATTGCAGCCTCCGCCCGAGGAGGCGTTGCCGAACTTCCCGCCGAAGGTGGACATCAGTTTCTTGGTCCTTTTGGAGTTGCAGACCGGGCAGGCGACCTTCACTTTGTCGTCCCGGGAGGTGAAGAGCGCCTCAAATACGTTCTTGCACTTGCTGCATTCGAATTCATAGATGGGCATCGCTCAATTTCCTTTCATTCCTTATGCCCTCGTAAAAAGATTTCATTCCCGCTCATGCGGGAACACCGTCGTTTTTCCGACTTATTACGAGGCCGTCATTCAGGGTCATTGTCGTTTTTTGCCGTTGTAAATTCAGCCAACCTATAGTAACCATAACGGGCAATTTGTCAAGGCTTCCCCTTGATTTTGCTTTAAGACTTCATAGGCAGGAAGGAGCCTCGCATGGCCATTGCGGAAAAGATCGGCCAATCCATCAACAAGGCCTCATGGATACGGAAGATGTTCGAGGAAGGCGTCCTGATGAAGCAGAAGTACGGCGCCGAAAGTGTCTACGATTTCAGCCTCGGGAACCCAAATGTCGAGCCGCCGGAACATTTCAAGAAGCTGCTGCGCACCGTTGCGGCCCAGGAGGTCCCCAACAAGCACGGCTATATGCCGAATGCGGGCATGCCGGAGGCGCGGGTCGCTGTCGCCGCCCAGTTGAACCGGCAGCAGGACTCGCCGATGCTCACGGCGGAACACGTCATTATGACCTGCGGGGCCGCCGGCGGCCTGAACGTCGTTCTCAAGACTCTGCTCAACCCCGGCGAAGAGGTGATCATCCCCAAGCCGCTCTTCGCGGAGTACCCCTTCTACGTCGACAACCACGGCGGGGTTTCGACGCTCGTTTCGACACGGCCCGATTTTTTTCTGGACGTGGATGCCATCGCCTCGGCGATCAACGAACGGACGAAGGTGATCCTTATCAACTCGCCTAACAACCCCTCCGGCCGGGTTTACGACGAGACGTCCATCCAGGGGCTCGCCTCAATCATCGAAGAAAAAAGCAGTGCCTTGAAAAGGGACATTTATCTCGCCTCCGATGAACCCTACCGTGAAATCGTTTACGACGGTGTGAAGGTGCCCAGCATCCTCAAGGCTTGCAAAAACGGCATCGTAGTAAGTTCCTATTCCAAAAGCCTTTCCCTGCCAGGGGAGCGGATCGGCTATATCGCCGTCCATCCCGAACTTCCCGATCTCGATGCCGCCCTTGGCGGCATGGTCCTGTGCAACCGCATCCTCGGCTTTGTCAACGCGCCTGCCTTGATGCAGCGGATCGTCAAGGATCTGCAGGGGGTGCAGGTCGATGTGGCCGAGTACAAGAGAAAACGCGATTTGATCTACGACGGCTTGATTGCCATGGGCTACGAAGCGACCAGGCCGGAAGGGGCCTTCTATCTCTTTCCCAAAAGCCCCATCGCCGATGATGTTGCCTTCGTCCGCGCCCTCCAGAAGCGCCGGATTTTGACCACCCCCGGCAGCGGTTTCGGTGTGCCGGGATACTTCCGAATTGCCTATTGCGTAGACGACGCCACCATCGTGAACGCCATGAACGGATTCGAGGAGACGCTGCGCGAATTCAAAAAATAACTTTTGAGTCATTCCCCTGCAGCCTACCCGGTGAAAACGGGTAATTTAGCAATATTGTTAATATTATTACAATTTGTCATTCCCGCGAAAGCGGGAATCCAGTTTTAACATTGAGGAGACTTTGATGAAATCACTGGAACACCTATTGGCACCCATCCGGATCAACTCCCTGGAAATCCCCAACCGCGTGGTCATGGCGCCCATGGCAACCGTCTTCGGCAACATGGACAGCACGGTCAGCGAGGCCAATCTGGCCTATATGAAACGCCGAGCCCAGGGAGGCGCCGGACTCATCTTCACGGAGGCCGTCGAGGTTCATCCTTTGGGATCGGCTGCGCCCCAGTGCCTGGCCATCTGGGACGACAGCTTCATTTCGGGATTGAGCAGGCTGGCCGGTGTCGTCCACGCCGAGGGCGGCAAGATCGCTCTACAGCTCCACCACACGGGTCGAGAAAACGTCCTACTGCAGATGCAGAACAAGGCCGTCGGTCCCTCCGCTGTGCCGAGCCACGTCTTCGGCTTTCTCGGCGCGCCGCGGGAGATGACCCTGGAGGAAATCCAAGAAACCATCGCCGCCTTTGGTTCTGCAGCCATGAGGGCTAAGGAAGCGGGATTCGACATGGTAGAGCTTCACGGCGCCCATGGCTACCTCCTCATGGAGTTCCTGTCCGCCCACAGCAACATACGAACGGATCAATATGGCGGAGCGGACATCCGGGCAAGGTCCCGGTTCATCATCGAATGTATTGAAGAGGTCCGGCGACGCGTGGGGAAAGATTATCCGGTGTCGATCCGCATCTCTGGAGACGAGGGCATCAAGGGCGGCTACACGATCGACGATATGGTTACCGTCGTGCCGAGTTTCGTCATGGCGGGCATTGACGTTGTTCACGTCTCCTTCGGCACCTACGCCAACCCCAAGATCACGATCGACGAGCCGAGCGGCTGCGCGCCCGTGGAGTACCCCTCGGGGTTCAAGGCCCACCTGGCCAGACGGATCAAAGCTGTCGTTAATGTTCCCGTCATCTCTGTCGGCCGATACACGGACCCCTTCGCCATGGACGAGGTGATCGCCAGGGGAGATGCGGATATGATCACCGTAGGGAGGCAGCACCTCGCCGATCCCGACTTTCTGAAGAATGCCCGTGAGGGCCACCCGGAAGACACCCTGGAGTGCCTGGCCTGCAATCAGGGGTGCATCGAGCGCCTTGCACTGGAGCAGATGCCGATCCGCTGTGCCATCAATCCGCAAACAGGTCAGGAATTGATCTATCCGGACGGTCCCGCAGCCAAAAGCCAAACCGTCTGGGTTATCGGCGGCGGTCCCGGCGGTCTTACCGCAGCATATGAGGCAGCGCGTCTCGGGCATAAGGTTACCCTTTTCGAGAGGGAAAAGGAGACGGGAGGCAATGTGAACTATGCCGCCAAGGCGCCTTATAAAGGCGTCTACGGTAAGTTCATCCGGACCCTGACGGGAAAATGCATCAAGCGGGGAGTGACGATCGAGACCGGAACGGAAGTCACCGAGGCCATGATCGAGGCCGGCCAGCCCGATGTCGTTATTCTGGCTATAGGTGCCGGAAAGACCGCCTGTCCTGCTGAAGGTGTCGATAGTGCCGTAGTCTGCGACGCCTGGCAGATCCTGGACGGCGAGGTTGCGCCCAGGGACCATGTCGTGGTCATAGGCGGCGGTCTCGTGGGCATGGAAACGGCGGATTTCCTCAGGGAAAAGAACGTCCAGGACATCACCGTCGTCGAAATGCTCGACTCCTCTCCCGTCCAGACGGCGGCCGCCCACGGCTTCATGCTGCACAGGCGCCTGAGGGCGGAAGGCGTGAAACTGATGTTCGGCACAACGGTGAAACGCATCGAAGAGGGAGCGGTGACCGTGACCAAAGGCGGCGAGGACATCAAACTCGAACCCGTGAGCCAGGTCATCATTGCCATCGGCGTCACATCCCGCAACGACCTCAAGGACATGCTGCAACGGAAAGGAATTCGCCATTTCGTTATAGGCGACGCCGCCACCCCACGCCGGATCATCGAGGCCACCACGGAGGGCGCCAAGGCCGCCTGGGACATATGACGAGAGATAATAATTTATGGTGCTCTTCAGTAGGCCTGTCGCTAAAGAAACTACTATTTAGTATTGATTTTAAAAGGATGCTAATGCAATAATAAGTACCGTGCCGAGATGTATGAAGCAATAACATGTTGATTTCATGGACTTAATACAGGTCATATGGGCCGAAAGATTTATATATACTTGCAATCGCGACCATCTCGCAATGCCACTCGACATATTAAGAACATATCATGAGCTTTGTGATGGAACGGGTGTTAAACATACGCTTGGCGACGTGTAGAACGTAGAACCCTTCGCTGCATCCGATCACAGCACTCAGGGCTGCTCAGGGTGAGATTTACAATGGCGTAAACGCTACGCGTCACGTCATCGGCATTGTGGATCGCCATCCGCTTTCAGTCCAGGCGCGCTACGCCGGGCCATCAAGCACCTACAGCGGCCAGCCTTCCTTGCGAGTCAGTCCGACGCTGATCCGCGACGCAGTTCGGTACGGATAAATGGTGAATGAAAAAACCCAAGGGTTGAGGAGATTGTTATTTATGGATATCCCAAAATTTCATGAAACGTTTGTTCCTATTCTTGAAACACTTGCTGATGGCCAAACGATCCAACATAAGGAACTACTCAATATGATCGTGAAAAAGTACTATTCACAATTGCCAAAGGAATTGTTGGAGAAGAAAACGAAAACCGGCGACCTTCTAATCCTCAACAGGATAGCCTGGGGGAAGTCATACCTGAAAAAAGCAGGATACATTCACTATCCGCAGAGGGGCGCTGTACAAATAACCCAGAAGGGGAAAGAGGTTAATAAAGATAAGGTCAATTTGAAGGATATTATAAGCGAATCAGGCATATTCAATTTCTACAAGGAAGAAAAAGCAAAAGAATTGGAAGATTTGGAAATGAAAGGATCATCGCCTCAAGACTTGATTGAGACCGGCTTCTCAGCGATTGAAGCTCAAGTAAAAGCCGAACTGCTTGATAAGCTTAAGACCATCGATCCATTCTACTTCGAAAGGGTTATCCTCACATTGCTGGGCAAAATGGGCTATGGCGAATCCATCGAAACGTCGAAAACAGGCGATGGTGGAATTGATGGAATAATAAACCAGGATAAGTTGGGACTGGAAAAAATCTATATTCAAGCAAAAAGGTATAATGAAAATAAAATCAGAGAAAAAGAAATTCGGAATTTTATAGGAGCCATGAGTGGCGATACCACAAAAGGCGTATTTGTGACCACCTCTGAATTTGACCAGCAAGCAATCAAAAAAGCCCATGATGCGCACCATACGATTATTCTAATCGATGGAAAGAAGTTGGTTGATCTTTTGTATCAATATAGTGTTGGAGTGCAGGTTCAAAATACCTATGAAGTGAAAGCCGTTGATGACAATGTCTTTGAAACAAATTGATGAAAAGCACTCTTCCGAGCAATAATTCCACGGTACACGGCAGAATATCAGACTGCTTTCATTCCGTTTACTGGCTTTCGTTCTTTTGTAGGGTCCGTATTTCGCTTGTCAGGCCGTGCCCGTGAATTCGTCGTTTCAAGAGTAAGCCGATTTCAAAACATATGGATACTGATGATCTGACAGAAATGACTTACGAGATAATCACGCGAGCAGGCGATGTACTTGATGTGTTAAGCAACGAGATTGGGGCGTCTGACTCTGACAAAAAGACGGAAGAAGATTTCCTTCGCGACGTTTTGTCTCATCTCCGCAAAATACAAAAACCGAGAGAGTATCTTGATTGGAATTATCTTGATCAGATTGATGTTAGGGTATTCTATAATGAGGTCGCTAGACTTTTAGCTCATGTGGAAATAATCTCCGACACTCCTTACAGACAGAGAGGTAAGCCGGCATTAAAATGACATTTTCAAGATGAAAAAGAGCAAGAGGGGACACGTTTATGGTTGGTTCCGAGTTGGTTCCGGGGACAGGATACATAATGCCGCCCACACTCATGGCCCACTGGTCTGCCTTTGCGTGATAGTATGGAGACATCAGTACACAGGCTGATCAACGATGACGAGCGGGAACTTGCATATCTGGATGATGCTTCGGCTCATCTTGTCGTCACATCCCCTCCATACTGGAACCTGAAACGCTATAACGAAAACCAGGACCAGCTTGGCCATATTCAGGATTATGAAGAGTTTCTTTTCGAACTGGAGAAAGTCTGGAGGCATGTCTACAGAATCCTTGTTCCAGGAGGAAGGCTTGTCTGCGTAGTCGGCGATGTCTGCGTCGCAAGGCGGGATTTTGGTCGTCATCTCGTCTTTCCCCTTCATGCCGACATTTGCGTCATCTGTCGGAGGATCGGCTTCGACAACCTGAATCCCATCATCTGGCACAAGATCGCAAACGCTTCCTACGAGGTCGAAAATGGATCGAAGTTTCTCGGAAAGCCTTATGAGCCGAACGCCATCATCAAAAACGACATGGAATTCATCTTGATGCAGCGAAAACCGGGCGGCTACCGGAAGCCGAACAATCGGCAGCGAGATGCCAGCAGGATCGAAAAAAGCTCCTTTGACCGATGGTTTCAGCAGATATGGAACATAACGGGCGCATCTACCAGGCATCACCCGGCCCCATTTCCCCTGGAACTGGCCAATCGGCTTGTCCGCATGTTTTCATTCACGGAAGACACCGTTCTGGACCCCTTCTGCGGCTCCGGTACCACGATGATCGCCGCACTGCGGGCCGGACGCAACAGCATTGGGATTGAGATCGATTCAGAATATTGTCGCCTGGCCGCCCGTTATCTCAAAGCGGAGACGTCCGATCTGTTTACAAAAGCTGAGCTTCGATTCGAAAGGGCACCAACGGAGACAGCCGCGTTCGTGAAAGAAGATTCCGCCCTGTATGAAGTCAGGCCGTCCAAGAACAAACTCGAATAAATAACCAGGGCCGCTATCAACATAAATAACGGGAGCGAACCCTATACGGAATGAAGGCAAGCGAAAGTGGAAAAGCTCGGGAAATCCAAGATATACTTCGCAGCCTTGATTCTTATGGCCGGTCCATTCTATCTGAATGATTTTGCGAACATCTATGTCAAGAGCTGGCAATGGTGGCTGTTTATAGACTATGCGGTCGTCAAGCTTTTCCCAGTTCTGGTCATGCTTTGGTTGATCCGCAGCAAGGCAATGCAGGCATCGGAATTTGGGCTGTCGATACAGCCGGTGCTGCCTTTCTTTACGGTATTTTCGGCATTAACCGTCGTCGGCACGCTGATCGATCAAAACGCATATCAGTTGATGGCGAAGCTTCCCGGCAATTCGCCGCTTGGCGGCATGCCGGATATCACGAGTCCTTTTTGGAATTGGATAGATTTGACACTTGGGCTTGCTATGGTGGCGATCGTCGAAGAGATCGTATTTCGCGGCTATCTGCACACATTTCTCGGCAGGTTCACACAGAACCCGGTCGCCATAGTAATGCTTTCATCAGCGCTATTCGGTTTGATTCACTGGAGTCTCGGCCTGCATGCAATAGTGATAACGGCGTCAATCGGGGCCATTTTTATGATTGCATATATTAAAACGCGGTCCCTGCCAGCCATTATGCTAGCGCATTTCGCCGTCAATTTCATCGACTACGCAGGCGTCATTCCCAAGTCAATTTTCAAGTTTCTTTAAAAGGGTCGCTCAATGATTTACGGACGGATATCTTGTATGGAGTCACAGGCAAGGACAAAGGAAGGCTGACGGTTTCAGACTGCCGGATCCGGAAGACTTTGGCTCGAGAGCTGGAGGTGAAAGAAAATGCCAGATAGAAACCAGATAAGCTTCAAAATGATGTCTTTTATTCATGAGACCCTCTATGGCCTTTTCAGAGATCCCTACAAGGCATTAGAAGCTGCGGGACTCGAACCTGGCCAGAAGGTCATGGAGGTCGGCTGCGGCCCGGGCTTCTTCACCATTCCTGCATCAAGAGTAGTCGGGGAAGAGGGAGGCATCACTGCAATAGACGTCAATCCACTGGCCGTGGAACATGTTCGGCAAAAGGTCAAGGAGCAGGGCCGTACCAACGTTGAGGTATTGTTGACCAATGTGACCCAAGCGGATCTACCGCCTCAAAGCTTCGACCTCATCTTCCTTTTCGGCCTTGCCCGTCCCATAGGCGGTGTAGAGGCCATTCTCGACTCAGCGCATCGACTCTTGAAATTGGATGGCATATTATCTATCGAAGGGCGGCTACTGCCTCCAGAAAGGCTTTTCCAATCTGTCTGTAGGCAGGGAAGGATCGCCCGGTTCAGAAAGGTTGTTTAGAAACGCACATGAGGGCACTGCAACAAAAGGAGGTTATATGGAAATCACGACGACACCGGGCATCGAAGGCAAGCGGATCAAAAAGTATTGCGGGGTTGTTTTTGGAGAGGCCATCATGGGAGCGAATATTTTCAAGGATCTTTTTGCCGGAATCCGCGATATCGTTGGGGGAAGATCGGCAACCTATGAACGGGAATTGCAGCGGGCGAGGGAGATTGCCCTGCAGGAGCTACAGCAACGTGCACGGGAAATCGGGGCAAACGCCGTCATCGGCGTTGACCTAGACTATGAAGTCCTAGGCAAGGAAAATGGAATGCTGATGGTTTCAGCAAGCGGGACAGCCGTTTATGTGGAGTGATTGACTCGGTATTCATGCCTGATGTTTTGAGAAGTTATTGCGGTCTCTTTTTTTTAATTTCATGAGTCACCAACCATTCATTGAAGGAGGCTATTCATGAGCAGCGATATCTATTTCAAACTCGCCGATAGGATCAATCAGTTTGAAGGGAAGATTGCCACCGTGGAGTCTTTTTTGAAAATCCTTCGGGAAATGTATACCGAGGAGGAAGCGGAGTTCGCGTCGAACATGCCTCATGGAGGCTTCACGGCCGGCGAGCTGGCGCAGATGTTTGGGAAAGACGAACCAGCAATCACCGAGCGTCTCAAGACCATGTCCGATAAGGGAACAATTTTCAATTACCTGGCGGAAACGGGGCAGCAGAAGTATGAATTGACACCCTTTTTCCCGGGTGCCATTGAGTATTACATGCTCAAAAGAATGGAGAAACCTGGAGAAATAAAAAGGGTGTTGGATCTGAGTTCCAACATTCAAGGAGAAGTCATGGAGCTTATCGCCAAGCTCATGGCCGAGGATCCGGCAAAGGCCGTTGAATTGCTTACGCCGTCGCCTCATTTCCGGACGTTGACAATCGATGAGTCTCTCCCGGATGTCAAGGAAGTTCTTACGTACGAGAGCGCCTCAGCGATGATTGACAAGGAAACCTCCTTTGCGGCAATGATCTGCATCTGCCGGGATCAGGTGGGTCCCAATACCAGCGGTCCCTGCCAGGTGAAGGGCGTTCCAGAATATTCCTGTCTTTCCTTCGGAAAGATCGCGGATTTCATCGTGGAACACGGCTTCGGAAGGGCGAAACGGATCACCAAGCAGGAGTGCAAGGAAATTTTGGAGGCCTGCAACAAGGCAGGTCTGGTGCAAAACACCAATAATTTTGTCGATGGACTGCAATTCATCTGCAACTGCTGCCCCTGCTGCTGCATGGTGGTCAAGCAGGCCCGGCAATTCGGTCCCGAGGTCATGATCAATACGGCTAACTTTGCCCCGTTGGTGGACGAATCAAGCTGTACCGGATGCGGCGACTGCGTGGACCGATGCCCGCTGGGGGTCATCAGCCTAAAGAATGACGTAGCCGTCGTCAATCTCAGCGGTTGCGTCGGCTGCGGCAACTGCGTACCCGAATGCCCGGTGGGATGCATCTCCATGGTGCGGGTTTCCGACAAGAGGCCGGAGCTGGGTGATAGGAAAATAGGGCTGGGTTCAGCCGAAACCTTTGGAAAAGTCTAGAGAAGTTCCGTCCTAGAAGGGGCGTAGGATTGAAACCTTCTCGATACCGAAGGTCGGTGCATTCATCGACTCTCTTTCTTAAAGGGCTTGGTGATAATACTGATCAAGGAGAGCGCCATTCTATATGGCGATGATTTCAAGGAAGGCGTCCAGGAGCTCATGGAAGGCCGCAAACCAGAATGGGATAGAAAGTGAGGCGTTGTTATCGTGATTGAGGAAAAATATCGGTATGCTGCCGAGTATACAGAAACGGGGATCGAGGGCATCAGAAGAACTGGGATCAAGGTTCTGGAATTGAGGGACCGTTATGCCAAGCTGCTTATGCCCCTGGCGGGAAACGTCAACCATGTGGGCATCATGTATGCAGGGTCGCTATTCACGATCGGCGAGACATCCGGAGGCATTATCTTTGCGGTTTCCTTCGACGTGAATAAGTATTATCCGATCGTTAAGGAGATCCATATCAAGTTCTTGAAACCCGTCACGACGGACGTGACGCTTGTCGTGGAGATGAGCGAGGAGAAAGTAGAGGAAATTGAAAAGCAGCTTGAAGAGAAGGGGAAGGCCGATTTCGAGATGGACCTCGAGATTAAAGACGCCAATGGTGTGGTAGTGTCCGCAGTACATGGCATCTGGCCGATCCGGACGCTCCCCGAGGGTTTTCCCAGCCCCCTGGCGAAACGCTGATCGCGAACCTTCAGGCCGGTATGGCCGCCGTCTTTTTTTTGATTTCACAGTCCTCGCTAACGATTCGATCGATTACCTCGGCGTAGGACGGTTGGTCGTGAAAGAGTCCCGTTCCGGGGTGAGGTATTTCATCATGCGATGATGGATGGAGAGGTCTCCCCAATAATCGGGGGTTTTCTTGGGCTTCGTCCTGCCTTCGTCCGTCAGCAGGTTGCTGTGGATCTGACCCGGTGCTATAAAAAGGCCGGAGAATAAATTGACATCATTGCATCTCTTGCGTACTATGCCTTCTAAAAATGGGGGTTGAGGTGAAGGCATTCAGCAGCAAAAGAATTGTCGCCGGTATCATCATCATTCTGCTCGCAGTAGCCGCCTACACCGGCTATGCGAAGCGGGAATATATCGAGCAGCTTCCCATCGGCTGCGCCTTCAAGGCGAAGACCCTCTGCGCGGCGGTCTTCGTCTCGGGACGCGAGTCGGCGGTCGTCGAGCGGGAAGACGTGGGCTTCAATTCTTTGTTCAAGCTGTTCAAGGCGAAGATCGACAGGAACGAAAAAAGCGTTACCTGTTCCCTCTTCGGAATCGGTCTGTTCGAGAAGAAGGCAATTCATGTAGACAAGCTGGACGCCGTGCTTCTTTCCGGCGTTCCCGAGGCTTCGATCCGTCGCTGGCGGCCTGCGATGCCCGATCCCGAGCCGGTGGATTATGAGAGGACGCTATGGCCGACGGGGGACCTCATGCCAAACGATCCACCGACCGGGAATATAGACACGGTCAAGCTCAACCAAGTTTTGGAGAATCTTTTCGCTGAATCGAACCCGAAGAAAAAGCTTTACACCCGCGCCCTGATCGTTGTCCATGACGGGCGCCTCGTCGCCGAACGTTACGGCAAAGGCATCACGAAGGACACCCCCCTATTGAGCTGGTCGATGGCCAAGAGCATCACCAACGCCCTCGTGGGGATTCTCGTGCGGGAGGGGAAGTTATCGATCCGGGAATCGGTGCCTGTTCCGGAATGGCGGCAGAGGGACGATCCGCGCCGCGAGATCACCACCGACCAACTCCTCCGGATGAGCTCGGGACTCGAATGGTTCGAGGCCTATGCCGAACGGCCCGTATCGGATGTCAACGTCATGCTCTTCCTGAAGCCAGACATGGGGGCCTACACGGCATCCAAACCCCTGGCGGTACAGCCGGACACGCGGTGGAGCTATTCTTCGGGGACGACGAACCTCATCTGCCGGATGATACGGGACACCTTGGGCAGTGATGAGGAATACTGGGCCTTTCCGCGCCGAGAACTCTTCAACAGGATCGGTATGCGTAGCGCCGTTTTCGGCACGGATGCGTCGGGAACCTTCATCGGATCTTCCTACCTTTACGCAACGGCCCGGGACTACGCACGCTTTGGACTGCTCTTCCTGAACGATGGCCTCTGGCTGGGTGAGCGCATCCTTCCGGAAGGCTGGGTGGCCTACTCCACAACTCCGACACCGTCAGCCCCCAAGGGCCAGTACGGCGCCCATTTCTGGCTGAACAGGGGAGAGAATCCCGATCCAGCCACGCGCAAATATCCAAAGTTGCCGTCAGATGCGTTCTTCGCCATGGGCTATCAGGGACAGACGATCGCGATCATCCCTTCGCAGAAGCTGGTCATCGTCCGTCTGGGCATGACCTACGACGATGATTGGGGGATGGAGCCGTTCCTTCAAAGCGTCCTTGCCGCAATAAAGTAACAAAGCAACCGGCAATCCAAATCACTTGTCCTTATTTGATTTGATAGGGTAGGGGTATTGAGAACGAGAGGAGGGAAAATGGACAAAATCGATCGTTTCAGCCGGACTGCCATCGATTTGGTTTTAGGCGCAGGGGCGGTCAAGGCGGGCATCGCGACGACGGAAACCCTTCTGGGAGGACCCGAATCAACGGATTTAACGTATCTTATGCCGGAGGCGAGATCGGCCGTAGTCTTTGCGCTTCCCCTCGATCAGGCGGCCATAGAATCCTTCCTGAAGAAGGAGGACATGGCAGCGGCAAACAGGGACAACCACCGTGTGAACACCATGGCCGCAGGTGTCTCTTTGGAGTTGTCTGAATATCTCAATATGAAAGGATTCAACTCCATTCCGGTGATCGCAAACGCCGTATACCGCAAGGATGTTCCCGGCGGAGCCTACAGCGAATTGCCGCCACTTTCCCATAGATACCTGGCGGTTCGCTCCGGGGTTGGCCACTTTGGTCTGTCCGGAAACGTCATTACCAGGGAACACGGAGCTGCGGTCATTCTGGGTTCGGTCGTCACCGCAGCGGTTCTCAACCCTACGGAACCCTTGCCGCCGGACGACAATTACTGCGACAACTGCAAACTATGCATAAAGGGCTGCGCCTCCGGCCTGATGGATGACAAGAACAAGACCACCGTAACCATCGGCGGGGTGGAGTTTTCCTATGCAAAGCGCAGGGCCTATACGCGCTGCGACTATGTTTGCGGAGGCTTCACCGGACTGCATTCCTCAGGCAAATGGTCCACCTGGTCGCCGGCCAGGTTTCCCATTCCGAAGAATGACGATGGGTTCATGGACGCCCTGATGAATGCTGTGGAGCCTTACCGAAAACGCCCCCGCCAGGACTTCGGGTGCAACATCTATCATCCTCTCGTACCGGGAAACAAGCTGGAATTCACCTGCGGCCACTGCCAGTTCATCTGCCATCCGGATAAAGCGGTCCGGGCCAGACGATATAAGATGCTGAAAAACAGCGGCGTGGCCATCCAGGAAAAGGACGGCAGGATCCGGGGCGTAACCCCTGAAGAGGCGGAACGTCATCTCGCCGCCATGGACGATGAAACGAGGGCACTTTACGAATAGCGGGAGTAAGGTGATGACATGCATGGTCTTGGGCTGTCCAAAACATAAGTACGTTCAGGGCATCAAAGAGACCCCGCAGACCTGACCTGGATCGAATGATGAGGGTCTTACAAAAAACCAAAACAAAATGAAGGGATCAAGAGGGCAAAAATGGCAAATACGACTTATATCGATGCATTCGATCCCGAGGGCATAAGCCGCGAGGTTTGCGAAACATGCGGTGTTTGTTTGCAGAAATGTCCCGTTATGAAGATGGAACAGGAGGAATCCCGGGTAGAGATATTCCGACTGCTAAATGGTCAGAAAACCGAACGGGTGCTCGATGAATGTACCTTCTGCTTCAATTGCAATGGTTACTGTCCCCAAGGCCTCAGGCCTTATGCGCTTATCATGGAGCGTGCAGCGGAGAAGATTCAAACGTCGGGTAGGGGATTCCCGACATATGTGGACTATCTGATGACGGGGAAAACCGATTCATGCGTGTTTTGGGATGTATATGATGGAGAATCGGAAGGGGAGAAAACGATTCTGGACAAATGGCATTACATTCCCCCAAGAAGCCAAGAGGTGCTTTTCATAGGGTGCATGGGGAGAGAGATACCTTACGGTACGGAACACTCACGGGTGTTCGAGGCTCTTCCCAAGTACGCTCCGCGCAATGCCTGCTGCGGGGAACTGGCGTATCGGTTTGGAGACTATCAGGGTTTCGTTGAGACCGTCGAACGTACGCGTAAAATGCTCGAATGCCTCGATACCAAACGTCTGGTCTGTTACTGCGGTTCCTGTGCCAATTTCTTGGGAAATATCTGGCCGAATTATCATGGCGTTACACTGCCCTTTGAGATTGTATCCGTATGGGAATGGCTCTGGGAAAAATACCGGAACGGCGAAATCAAGGTTGAACGGCCAATCGAGCGGAAGGTGGTCCTTAGTGACTCCTGCTATGGCAGTGAACTGGGAGACGGCTTTTTGGATGCTGTCAGGGGCTTGCACCGCGCGGTGGGAATGGAGGTCGTTGAACTCGAGAATAACCGTTTCGATAATCTGACCTGCGGGATGGCGTCCATCATTCGAAACCATTACGATCTGGGAGAAGGCTTCAAGGAGTCTCAAAGAAAGATGGGGCAGGTTCTGAACACAGAAGTCGGAGATCTCAGTTGTTATTGTCCAGGATGCTATATACAGCTTCAAGGTGCTGCCGGGATGTCGAAGATAAAAACCCATTATGCCCTGGAGGAAATTCTCTGGGCCTTTGGGGATGAATACCCTGTTTCACTGAGGGAACGAGCGGCAAAGCAGACAGAGCTTTTCATAAAAAAGGTGAAGGATTTTTTCAAGGGTTAAAAGTCAACCCTTTGCATATGATGTGCATGGTTGTTATCTTTCATGTTATCTCACATTGACACAAGGGGGATCGCCGTGTATTCTGACGAAGAAAAGGAAGATAAATACCAATGAATCGCGAAAATCTTACGAGTAAAGGAGGTTTGATATGGCATTAGAAGGAAAGCTGACCAAGGATAAATTCGGTTATTCCATGCCCGTCGATGCGCCGTTGTTTGCAAAGCCACCAATATATTACAAACATGCAGAATCGATCACCATCACCTATGAAACCGATCCAGACGCGGCAGTGAGGCTTTTGCCGGAGGGCCTTCTCCTCCCCGAACCGGCGACCGCTATTCTGGTGTTTGCAAAATACCCTTTCAGCACGTTTGGTCCTTACGAAGAGACGATTCTGCTTATCCCCTGCCTTTTCAATGATGAATTGAAGGTTTATATCGCGCACATCATGGTGAACAGCGATATTCCACAAACCGCGGGTCGGGAAATCTGGGGTTATCCAAAAAAACTCGCCACCATCACCTTTCATAAGGAATATGATCTGATATTCGCGAAAATGGAAAGACCAGAAGGAAACACGATCTGTTCCGCAGGCATCAGGCCCGAGACGCCTTCCGAGGATATGATGGGCGGCGTCGGTATTTTGGGTTTGAGGGTCATCCCCAATCCGGAAAAGGAGGCACCGCCCTCCCTTGCGGAATTGATTGAAATACCGCAAGTGGGTACGGTTCACGAATCATGGTCCGGTCCCGGGTGGGCCTTGTTTCACAATGCGTCGGATTTGGAACCTTGGCATAAGTTAAAGATAAAACAGATTCTTGGTGCAAATTACCGCATCACGGATATGGAACTGGGATTTGGCCGGATCATAAAGAGATATTAGCCGCTATCGAAATAATGGGTTCAGTGCGGCTGCCAACGTTGCAGTAATATCTGAAACGGATGTAAGATCTTTGTTGCCCAGCGACCAGGGCAGTCGCCAGTAGATTATTTAATGATTCCCGCAGAATGTTCCGGGTTGTGGGTCTTATCACGCATTTTTGCGTAAGGCGGTTTGAGGTGCCTTAACGCTTATTTTGCAGTCAATTTATCTTTGCCGATAAGATCCCCACACTTCGGACTGAAGCGGAAAAAATGGAGGGAAATAAATGTTGCGCACCAGAGAGAAATACCACGAGGATTTGTTCGCGATGAAGCCAAACGTTTATATAGGCGGCAAACGGGTGGGGAGGGACGACCACCGCTTGAGGCCGGGGATAAATGTTCTGGATCTAACCTTTGATCTGGCCCAGGACCCCAAGTGGAAGGGACTTGCCACTGCCGTTTCGCCCTTGACCGGCGGAGAGATAAACCGCTGGGCCCACCTTCCCCAGAACTCCCGCGATCTGTTGCAGAAGCAGAAACTCATACGTCTCGCCGCTCGCAGGGTCGGCGGGTGTATCCAGAGATGCATGGGGCACGACGCCGTGAATGCTCTTGCCGTCTATACCAGAGAAGTGGACGAGAAGAAGGGAACCAGCTATCACCAGCGCTTCCTAGACTGGCTGCGCGACTACCAAGAACGAGACCTGGATGGATGCTGCGCGCAGACCGACAGCAAGGGCGACAGGATGAAGCGGCCCAGTGAGCAACCGGACCCTGATGCCTATGTTCACATCGTGGAGGAGCGCAAGGACGGCATTGTGGTGAGCGGGTTCAAGATGTCCATAACTCAGGTGGCCTATGCTGATGAGATCATTGTCATTCCAACGCGTGCCCTTACCGCCGAAGATCGCGATTTCGCCGTTGCCTTCTCACTCCCCGGAGACTGGGAGGGTATCAGCCTTGTGACCCGACCGGTTTGGCTGCGTGATAAGGACAACCCCGATGCGTCTCCGTTTTGCAGGTACGGTGTGTCCGACTCCGTAGTGGTTTTCGACAACGTTTTCGTTCCGAAAGAGCGGGTCTTCATGTGCGGGGAGTGGGAGTTCGGGAGGCGACTGGCGCTGCTCTTTGCCGATTCCCACCGTCACAGCTACAGCGGATGCAAACCGGGCGTGTCGGACATCTTATGCGGCACCACGGCCCTGGCCGCGGAGGCGAACAACATTCACAAGGTAGCACACGTGCGCGAGAAGCTGTCGCAATATGCGGGGGCGGCAGAACTCGCCTATGCTGCCGGCGTGGCAGCAGCAGTCTTCGGCGAGAAGACCTCTAGCGGGGTCTTCTTTCCCAACACCATTTACGCCAATGTCGGACGCAGGATGACCGGGGAACTTATCTATCATGAGTACAACCTGCTGACAGAGATAGCCGGCGGCATAGCGGTCACCTTGCCCTTCGAGGAGGATTTTCACGCCGATAAAACCAGGGACTTGCTGAAACGGTTCATTGTGAGGAACTCCAATATATCCGCCGATGATTCCCTCAAGATATGGAAGTTGGTGGAAAACGTCGGTGCTTCACCCATGGCGGCTTGGTACGAGATTGCGGGGGTCCACGGCGGAGGCTCGCCAATCATGGAGACCATTGCCCTAAACTTGGAGTACGACTTTGAATCCAAGAAGAGCCTCGCACGCTACCTCGCGGGCATCAACCCCGACTATGACGATTTGAAGGATATTGGGAGCGAGCCCGTCTTTTCGGGTGACCTGCTCGGGGGATAGGGCTGCGAAGACCGATCGAAAGCCGAACCAAAAAAAACAATGCCGAACCTTTATCCGTACATTTTCCGGTACGGATTCCTATCATAAGTTGTTAAAGCGAAAGTCTTCTTCAGGAAGGGAGATGGATATGAACTACGAAACCATACTGGTGGAAAAAAAGGACGGTATCGCCGTTATCACGTTGAACCGTCCCGAAAAGCTGAACGCCGTAAACGGAAAAATGCGCCAGGAAGTGGTGGAGGTACTGGACGATCTCGAAAGAGACGATGCCATACGGGTGGTCATTTTTACCGGAGCAGGCAGGGGATTCTGTGCCGGTGCCGATATCAGTGAATTCGCCGAGAGTGACAAGGACGCATCGGTTCAAGGCAAAATCAACAAGGGCATGCTGATGATGGCCCGCCATATCTACGACTTTGAAAAACCGGTTATCGGGGCCATCAATGGCGTATCCGCCGGTGACGGCTCCCAGTGGGCCTTGGCTTTCGATCTCAACATTGCCTCGGAAAAAGCTCGATTCGGATGGCCCGCCACAGCCCTGGGTATATTGTGACCGTACGGCATCATCCGACTTCCGGTGGAAGTCGGCCGTTTTCGCGCCAAGGAAGTGCTCATGACCCGAAGATTTCTCTCCGCTCAGGAGGCGTACGAGTGGGGCATCGTGACCAAGGTGGTTTCTCATGAAATGCTTATGGATGCGGCCTTTGCGTTGGCGGAGGAGATCAAGAAGATGCCGCCTCTGTCGGTAAAAGCGGTCAAACAGGCGGTTAACATGGGAATGGCTGGATATGAGTATGCCCAGCAGGTTCTCGGCAATCTGCAAAAATCGCAGGATGCAAAAGAAGGGGCCCGGGCGTTTTTGGAAAAGCGAGAGCCGCGTTTTGAGGGCCGTTAGCCTTCAGGGTTCCCTTTGCGTTCATAGCTGGGACAGGTGGCTTTGTCCACGACATAGGGCTTTATGTCCAAAATAGGGGTGCCATCGATCATGTCAAGCCCCTTGACGTGCAGGGTGCCGCCTTCGATGTCAAGGACTTCAAGCACGGACATGCCGATTGGATTGGGGCGATAAGGGGAGCAGATGCTGAAAACCCCCATTGCCCTGTCTTGATGAGGCGGCCACTGGGTTAAAAGATCCGGGTGAAATTTTGGACTTCGGTGAAAAAGAAAAATAACGACGATTCGCTGCCCTACAGTGATGTCTTTGAGCCCTCTGGCATATCTTTCATCGATCGCCAGGTCTCCTTCGAGATCTGAAACGCTCCAGTGGCGTGGTACCTTTTGCGAATCGGTGCGCACAAAACCAATGGGATCCAGTTCTATATTCATATAGCCGTTTTCGCCGCGAGGATGGATTCAAACCGAAGACGGCAGTCTGCCGTTCGTACATTCACAGGGGATTCGGTTGTCCACGGTATACGATAACCGTTCCATTTCCCGGTCCTTCGGTACATGATGGTCCTCCTATCTGCCGAAGGGGCACAGGGGAAAGGTGCAAGTCGGACATTCCAGACAGAAAGCACCGCTACTCATGCGTGCAAGATCATATCGGGATATGGAGAGACCGGCCAGAAGACGGGGAATGAGCAAATCGAAACTCGTCGTTTCGAAATACAATGCACCGGCGGGAACTCCAATGACCTGAAGGTCACCGATGCGGGCGAGGAGCGTCATCGCCCCCGGCAATATGGGGGCACCGTAAAGCATGTCCGTCGCTCCCGCGTCTTCAAGTCCTGTGCGGGTGACATCATCCGGATCGACGGAAAGCCCCCCAGTCGTGACGAGGAGATCGATCTTCTCCTCGATCAGTTCCCCGATCGCTCCGGCAATGGCTTGGCGATCATCGGGGACGACTCGGGAGTGAAAGTCGTGGGATCCCAATCGCTCCAGTTTGCTTCTGATCAGGGGAATGAAGCCGTCTTCCACCAATCCTTCGTACACCTCCGTTCCCGTAACGAGAATACCTACCCGTGCCTGACGGAGGGGAAGAACGGTAAACAAAGGGTTCCCGTTGAGTACCGCCAAAGCCCTGTTGAGATTCAGACGGGAAAGATAGAGGGGAACGGCCCGCGTTCCACCGATTTTATCGTTCGCGGCAACGAGGGAATAGCTTTGCCGGCTTGCACACATCACATCGGGGATGCAGTTGAAATCGATCAGGCGGTCTTCATCAACTATGAGAAGACCGTCGCGCGCCGCCGTGAACGTGACCTTTCCTTCCATCGGCTTTTCCGTGAAGGCGATCCCGTCGCCTGCCATGATCCCGCCGAGCCTAAATGCCGCTTCGTCTTCATGAACCCACCCGTTTTCGGTTGAATCGACTCCTTTGACGTAAACGGTTTTCTTTCCCATTGCCAGAAGAAGATCAACGTCCGCCTTTTTTACCACTTGGCCTTTCTTGAATGCAGGGCCCTTCTCGCTTTTAGGAAGGATACGCGTCATATCGTGGAGAAGGGAATGCCCGACGGCGTCCTGAACGGACAAGGCCACCAGTTCCGGTTTTTTGTCGAACGAATCGCTTTGGAGAGGGGCAACTTCCCTATAGAGATTTGCACCGCCGCAACCACGGCAGATCCCACCGTCCATAGAAGGATAGGCTTCGCCGCACTGGGGGCAGATGGCGATGCTACCCTTCGACCGTTTTTTCAAAAAGCGGGTCTGCACGCGGAGATTCTGTATTTTGCAAAGTCTTGCGCCGGCCTCCCTGATCTGGTCGTAAAGGGCATTGGAATCCTGTTCCTTCTTCGGCTTCAGCTTGAAAAACCATTCCCTGATCGCGGGCCAAGGATCGACGGTCGACGGATGGAGATAGACACGAACGCCCTTTCCCTCGTTCTTTTCATAGAGCGTCACGGCGTATCGACCGACATTTTCGATCCGAAGCCACCCATTTCCCACCGTGCAGGGTGTGAGGAGCTGTACGGCATCTGGGAGACAGCTTTCCGTTTCACAGATGACATCGAAGAATTCACCGGAAGGTCTGTTGTTCAGCGCCGTATCAACCATGATCCCGCCGATGATCATGCCCGGCGCGACGTGGCCGTGGAATTTCTTCACCAGATGAATGTATTCGTCGAAGGAATAGGGACCGATGTTCATGAACGCATTGCCTCCGGGAAATCGTGCGATAAGGAATAGCGGCAGCAACAATAATTCATAATGAACGCCGATGCAAGAGGGATCACAAGAAAATATCACCTATAAAATTATGCGATCAACCTCTTCCATGGAATTCCGAGTTTGCTCCCCGACGACAACCTTGCAATTAAGCGCCATGATGTATCTTATCCCCATCGACCCTTTCCACGACCCATGCTTCTGCCACAACGCCTTCCACGTCCATAACCCCTGCCGCGGCCAGGGTTTGCGCGTCTTCCAAATAAATCCAAAATCTGTAGCAGCAGGCGATCCCTGCTGGCCCATTGCAAGCCCCGTGGTTCCCAAGAAGGACGGGTGGACGGCGGTATTGCCGCTTTTCGCATCGAGGGGACGCGAGCGGCGGGAAAAGCGGGCGCATTCTGAAGAGATGGTGGGGATTTTGTCTTTGCCATGAAGATGGCATCCTTGGGGCATTCGTCGATGCATGAGCCGCAATCGATGCAAATTGCCTTATCCACTTTGGCTACCTTGTTGACGGTTATGGCGTCCACGGGACATACTTGGACACATCTTTCACAACCGGTACACTTTCTTTCGTCGATTATAACGGCCATTATCCTTGATCTTATTCGTTTATTATTCCTATTCAAGATTCGAACTATCCGGGAGAAAGGGACCCGAATATCGATTCCAACATTCTTTTCGGATTTTCTTGATCAATCATCTTTCTTTGCCGTAAATAGCAAGGGGAAAACGATGTCGCTTGTACAGCAGGGAATCCAGACCGACAGAAATAAGAATAATGCAACCCCCGAGACCATGAAAAAGCCAAAGCCCGTTCCCAAGGCTAAGATCATGTGAAATAAGGATGCCCAGGTGCTTAGCAGCACATGCCCGGCGTGGGGGAATTTCGTCGTCGGCCGCCAGAAGGCGAAAGCAATTCCGGCGAATGACAGTGGATTGACAAGCCACCACTTCTCAATGAAGCCCAGATGAAGACCCCTATTGGGCATGTTCAAGAGGATTTCTCCGAGATAAGGGATGATGCAATCGCTTAAACTGCCGATGCCAATAGATCCGAAGTACCCAATCGCAAGCGTCGTCAAAATCTTGCCTTGACCGTGAAGACGGTACATTCCCGCCGTCACCAAGGCACTGAGAAACACGTGTGCGGGATGTAGAATCCAAAACAGAGTTTCGAAAAAAGATCTTGATAATTGAATGCTCAGGGAAATCCACATGATGAAGATTCCCGTGATCGTTCCAAATAAAGTAAAGGGCGCGTGAGATTTGAGCTCATAGGATATAATTTTGAACATGGTGTCCTTCAGGTCCGACCGTCGGAAAAATTCGTAAAATATCTTCGCTCATCGGATTGTTGCAACTGGCGCAGTTACTTTTCTTCTCCTTCCAGTTTCTTCAGTCGCTCCGTGATCTGTTCCATCTGTTTCTTCAAGGTCTCGGCCTGTTCTCTCAGTGCAGCAACTTCAGCCTTTTTATCGGTGGGTTCCGGAGAAGGGCCAAAGGCTTTATCGGTTGCCTGAGCATTTCCGACACCTTGGCCCATAGACATAACGCGACCGGCTCCGCCTCCCATTCCTCTACCACCGCCCATACCCATTCCGCGTCCCATACCCATACCACGACCCATGCCTCTGCCGCCGCCCATGCCCGTTCCAAAGTGACTCTGGACATTGGGTCCGGAGGCGCCGGCAATTGAGCCGGATTTGAACATTTGAACCGCATCCCGTGCCGGCCCCGCGACACCGGTGACAACCTGAATTCCAGCAGCACCGAAGATCTGAAAGGCGTTTGGGCCGCAATTACCTGTCAGAACGACAGAAACGCCCTTATCTGCCATCAGTTGGGCGGATTGAATGCCGGCGCCGCCACCCACGGCTATGTTGGGATTTTGAATCGGTTCGAAATCCAAGGTATCCGGGTCGATGATCAAAAAGTAAGCACATCGACCGAAGCGGGGATCGACCGGATCATCAAGCGTCGGTCCGCTGGAAGTAACGGCGATTTTCATAGTGTCATACTCCTTCCTTTAGTTGGGTTTCGAGTTTACTCCAGAGACGGACGATGGATTCGAACGCCGGCCCCTTCCCGTATTCAAATACCGTTTTGCCCGCCATGAGGGCCTCGTTCACATTACGGTCAAAGGGAATCTCACCAATGACTTTCGCTCCCATCTTCAGGGCAATCTCCTCAATCCGATGGGTCTGGTCCGCATTGAGATCGGATTTATTTACGACGATAAGCGATGGAATGCCGAAATGATCTGCAAGATCGAGCACGCGCTGCATGTCATGAACACCTGAGACCGTGGGTTCCGTAACGATAAGGACCAGATCCGCACCGGTGACGGAGGCGATGACGGGACATCCCGTCCCCGGAGGTCCGTCGCTGAGAATAAGCTCCTTGCCAATATTCTTGGCAAGCTCCGCGGCGACGTTTCGTACCTTGGTCACCAGGCGTCCGGAATTTTCCTCTGCAATGCCCAGACGGGCGTGAATCATCGGACCGTAGTCCGTGCCCGACACATACCATTTGCCTACGGTGTTCGGTCTGTCCGTCACTGCATCGAAGTCACAGACATACTCGCATACACCGCATCCCTCACAGGAAAATTCATCAATCCGGAAGGTTTCGACTCCCTGGTCGTTTATCGGGCCATCCGTGTGTACAGCCCCAAATCTACAGTGGTCCGCACATTGACCGCAGGCAGTGCATTTATTCGGATCGATGGTCATCTTCAATCCCCCGACGAAATCTTGCGCTTCGCGAATGATGGGATTGAGGAGCAGATGAAGATCCGCGGCGTCCACATCGTTGTCAGCCAAAACCGTGTTATTGGCGAGCATGGCCAAGGAAGCTACCACTGTGGTTTTTCCCGATCCCCCTTTGCCGCTGATCACGGCGATTTCCTTGAAGACGGGTGATTCTCCGGGTGAGAACGGATCGAGCTTTCCCGTTTCTACGGAAAACGCCTCTTCAGCTGGCACATCGGGAGGGACAGTGCCGACCAAGGGTAGTATATCGGAAAAGATGTTCAGAAGGTTTTCCCGAAATTCGGGATAAAGATGCGTTAGTATAGTGCCGCTTGAATATGATTCGGCGTATTCTCGTTTGAACGGAATGCGTCCGGCGATGGGAACACCTACCCGTCCCGCATAATCCGTGATTAAATGATCGGTCCCATCCGAGCGGTTGATTACGATGCAGGTTGGTATCTTCTTTTTCAAGGTCATGTTGACGGCGAGTTTGAGATCGTTCAGACCGAATGGCGTCGGTTCCGTCACCAAGACAGCCACATCCGCGTTGTCTACAGTCTCGACGACGGGACAGGACGTTCCAGGTGATGCATCAATGATATTGATCGCTGCAGGATCGACGAGGGACTTCACCCTTCGAATGACGGCAGGGGCCATTGCTTCGCCGATGTTCAACGTTCCATGCGCAAAAAAGAAAGGTTGATTTCGTGAAGATATCTCAACAGTGCCGACAGGAGAGGGTTTATCGCTTAGCGCCCCTTCCGGGCAAACCAGGGAACAAAGCCCGCAGGCGTGACATAGCTCGTTGAAAATCAACACCTTTCCCTTTACCACGGCAATGGCGTTGTATCGGCATGCCTCCGCGCAATCGCCGCAACCGGTGCATAAGTCTTCGTTCCAGGCAGGCCTCAACACCTCCACGGTTTTTTGTTTATCGAACTTCGGTTGAACAAACAGATAGTCGTTGGGCTCTTCCACGTCACAGTCCAACAACCTGATGTTTTCGCCGCGATCGGCGAGGGCATAGGCCAAGTTGACGCAAAACGTCGTCTTACCCGTTCCGCCCTTGCCGCTGGCAACCGCGATAATCATTTGTCTCCGCAATCCTTTCTGTCGATATTCCACAAAATCAACGAAAACTCCGTGCGGTCCAATTCACCCAGAGAAGGGGTTGATTTTTTCACCAAAACAACGAATTCTCCGCGGCAGCTGCGAGGATTGAATCCCTTTATCGCACACCGCGGTAGCTTCAGTGAGATTCGGTCATCGTGGGCGACCGTATGATGCACCAGGACAAGCCGGCATACATCTGGAGGCTTGTCCTGGGCAATTTCTTATGTTGGAAGCAGCTTAAGGCTTCCTGCCTTAGGAATGTTCGGCTTCCAAATCTCCAATCCGTTTGTTGATTTCCGAAAGGGCAGCCTCGAAATACTTTGCCTGTTCCTGAAGCGCATCGATTTCCTGTTGTCGAGTCGGTGCGGCACCGTAAGGAACCGCGGACGGCATGCCGTATCCGTATGCGAAATAAGGGATACCCCAGCGTCTACCGCGGCCTCCGCGGAAACCGAGGCCCATACCGCGGCCAAAGCCGAATCCCCGACCCGGAATCTGATTCGCGAATCCTGGCATGGGATATCCAGCGCAATACCCCGCGGCTCGTCCCGTCATGGGTCCCCATCCTGCGGGACCCGTTCCATCTCCACCTGGCATTTTACACCTCCGTTTTTCTAAATTTTATAGATTCAATGCGGCTCGATCTCTTTTACCAAAACCAGCGACCACGGCCGCGAGCGAAACCGAAGCCACGACCTCGACCGAAACCGCGACCCCGGCCGAAGCCGAAACCGCGTCCAAACCCGGCACCAGAGCCCCATCCGAATCCAGGCACACCCCATGTCCTATAGGCGAAGGGCGGCGAGTAGGTCCGGTCAGGAATAAAACTGCCATATCCCTGCCATATCCCTGGGCCTTGATTCATGAAACCTGGCATCGGGTACCCTGCGCAGTAACCCGCGCTTCGTCCCGTCATGGGCTCCAGCCTAGCGGGACCCGTTCGATCACCACCTGGCATAATAACCTCCTTAACTTTTTCGACCGTTTACTGATTGCGGGCTTGCGCCTCTAAAAAACAGCGCCAGCCCATCTCCAATTCGCCATTCAAGTTGGCGTCGATCCGTCGATCCTCCTGATCGGATAGCAATGAAGCCACTTGAAAACGATCAACATCGTTTACGCAAGACTGCGGCTTGCGTTAAACCGTTTTGAATGAACTTGGCATTTTCCGTGCCATATTTAAATTGCCGGAGATAAACGGAGATAATTACGTTATTTCAAGGAGGTGAATGTTTATCGGTGGGACATTCATCGGCCACGAAAGTGAAGAAGGTCGCATAAATGCGATTGTAAACGTACAAATGGTTTCTTATGTGCAACTCTTTTGGTTTCGCTCATCGGTGTTCGTATAGGTTTCAACTTTTCAATATTTTCCACTTCAAAGGAGATTTCCCGCTACAAAGGGAGAAACGTCTTGATCGATCCCTTTAGAAATATCGAATGGTGAAGGATTCAAGAGGCTCTGACCGGACCTGGTCATATACCTCGACTTTGGTAACTCTGGAAGCAGCCGGTCCCTTGCGGCACCAAGAGAGCATGGCCTCAAGATCATCTTCCTTTCCTTCGAAGACCGCTTCCACGCTGCCGTCGGCCCGATTCATCACCCAGCCTGCTAAGGAAAGGGACTGGGCCATCTCATGGGTTCGCGCCCGAAAAAAGACACCCTGCACCTTGCCTGATATGATGACACGAACCCTTTTCATAAAACTCGCTTACTTCCAATCAAGGCTAGAAATTTCTCCTCGTCGAGAATCTCAACATCCTGATCGGTGGCTTTGCGCAGTTTGGAACCGGCCTCTGTCCCAGCCACCAGATAATCGGTGGTCTTCGTCAAGGATGCCGAGACCTGGCCTCCGAGAGATTCCACGATCTGCTTGGCTTCGCTGCGCGCCATTCCGGAGAGGGTACCCGTGAAGACAAAGGATTTGCCGGATAGAGGCAATGACTGCGGCGGAGCATAGATCTGGGGCTGGACGCCTGCCTGACGAAGCTTCTCGATGACCTTAAGGTTCGCGGGTTCATGGAAGAAACGGGTGATGCTTCCGGCAACTTCCGGTCCGATATCCCGAAGGGACAGGATCTCTGCCCGCGAGGCTTGCATCAAAGATTCAAGGCTGGGGAAAGCCGATGCGAGAACTCGGGCTATGTGTTCGCCGACGTGGCGGATGCCAAGGGCGAAGAGAAGCTTCTCCTGAGGCGGTGATTTGGAGCGTTCGAGGGAGGAAAGCAGATTATCGGCCGATTTCTCCGCCAACCGCTCAAGCGATAGCAGATCCTCCCGCTTTAGATAGTATAGGTCCGCGGGATCCCCGATAAGACCTTTTTCGACCAGCTGAGCGACGAGCTTTTCGCCAAGACCATCGATATCCATGCCCCCCCGTGAGGCAAAATGTTTGATATGCTCCCTGATCTGGGCCGGACAGGCGAGACCGATGCATCGGTGCGCCGCCTCTCCTTCGAGCCTGACGACCTCGGCGCTGCATTCGGGGCAGGTTGCGGGCATGGAAAAGCTTCGCTCCCTGCCATCGCGGTTCGCCGTAATGACCTTGACGACCTCTGGAATCACGTCTCCGGCACGCTGGATGACGACCCTGTCGCCGATCCGGATGCCCTTTTTGTCGATTTCGTCCTGGTTGTGCAAAGTCGCGCGGCTGACGGTAACGCCGCCTATCTGGACGGGCGTCATGATCGCGACGGGTGTAAGGACGCCCGTTCGACCCACCTGAACGACAATGTCCTCGATGGTCGTAGTTGCCTGCGTAGCCTGAAACTTGCAGGCAAGAGCCCAGCGAGGGTTTCGCGAAACCGCACCCAGCCTTTCCTGCAGGGCCAGATCGTCCACTTTGATCACGATTCCGTCGATCTCGTAGGGAAGATCTTCTCTGAGCTTTTGGATTTCGTGATAGTACTCAATGCACAAATCGATGTTACCGGCCTTACGCGCAAGGGGATTGACACAGAATCCCCACAGGGAAAGACTCTCGAGAATCTCCCAGTGGGTATGGAACGTTGCGCCGCTTTGCAGTCCGATGCCATAACAATACATACGCAGCGGCCTACGGGCCGTGACCTTCGAATCGAGCTGACGCAGAGACCCCGCAGCGGCGTTGCGAGGATTTGCAAACGGGGTCTCGCCCTGGGCGATCCTGCGGCGATTAAGCCTCTTGAATCCCTCCGTATCCATGAAGACTTCGCCACGGATTTCGACCACTTCGGGGACGGTAGCGCCCGAATGCTTCTTCATACGAATGGGAATGGAAGAAATCGTTCGAATGTTTTCTGTGACGTTTTCACCGACGCTGCCGTCCCCACGCGTGGCGCCGGCGGTCAGCAAGCCCTTTTCGTAGACCAAGCTGACGGCAACGCCGTCCATTTTCGGTTCCGTCACGTACGTTATTTCATCTGTCGCGCCAAGAAATTTTTTGGTCCGTGCGTGAAAATCGAGGATCTCCTCTTCTGAAAAGGCATTGGCAAGGCTCAGCATCGGCATTCGATGTCGGAAGGGTTCGAATTTCTCCAGAGGAGGAGCCCCGACGCGATGCGTCGGCGAATCGGAGACATCGATATCGGGGTAGCTGCTCTCGATTTCGATGAGCTCCTGCAAGAGGCGGTCGTACTCGGCATCGCTGATTTCGGGATCATCGAGTTGATAGTAACGGAGATTGTGATGTTCGATCTGAGACCGCAATTGCTCGATTCGACGGAGAGCGGACGCCCTATCCATCATTTCACCAGTTTCAGATCCGGCTTCTTTCCTTTACGAGACGAAACAAGTGAAGTCTCGCCCTTTCGAAGCCTTAGCACTTGCTCGTTGAAGATGCGGTTTTTTGCCCGGACGGCATTGATCATAAAAAAGATGATTACGGAACGCTCCCATTCCCTCGAGGCGTCGAAGCGCTCCATGCGATCCCTGTACTTCTCCCAGAGCCCGGCGAGCGACGCTTCATCAAAGCCGAGGATTCGCTCGGCGATTTTTTCCAATACCGGTTCGATCATTTATCAACAATCCCGAAAACAAAAGAATCTTGCGATCTTCCGTGTTACAGCAGTCTCTGTGATACGGTGTGCATGACGGGTTGCAACCCCGATACCAATTCATTCACAATATGCTGAACGCTCTTCAATTCGCGGATCATGCCTGCGATCTGACCGCTCATGACGGATCCGTCCACAACATCGCCTTCGACGGAGGCCTTGTAAGTCCGGCCGATGCCGATCATATCCAGGATCTGGTTCGGATCGGTTCCGGCACTCTCGGCTTCGAGGATTTCCTGGCTGAGCTTGTTTTTGATGACCCGGGTGAGATCGTTGAACTTGCGGCCAGTGATCACCGTGTCGGTGTCTGAGGCGTTTAGGATAGCCTGCTTGAAGTTTTCGTGCAGCGGCGATTCCAGTGTGGCGGCGAAACGCGTCCCCATCTGGATGGCTTCTGCACCAAGCGCGAAGGCAGCGACCATTCCCCTGGAATCGGCGATTCCGCCGGCCGCAATAACGGGGATATCGACGGCGTCCACGACCTGCGGAATCAGGGCCATGGTCGTGATCTCATCTCGGCCATTGTGCCCGCCCGCCTCGTAACCTTCCGCAACGACCATAGTATAGCCCAGATCCTGAACCTTCTGGGCCATCTTGACATTGGCGACCACATGGATGGAAACGACACCGGCTGACTGAAGGAGATTTGCCGCTTTGGCGGGGTTTCCCGCCGATGTGACGACGACCTTAACACCCTTCTCCAGGGCGGCGCTGAGCATCATTTCGTAATCGGGGCGGGCCAGGGGAAAGCTGATGCCGAAGGGTTTGTCTGTCTTCGCAAAAGCAGCATCGATTTCCTTGACAAGTGTGTCCTGATCCATCAGCCCAACACCGATCACGCCCAGTCCGCCCGCATTGGATACGGCGGCCGTCAATTCCGAGTTGGATACCCAGACCATACCACCCATGAGGATAGGGTATTTTATGTTGAGAATTTCACTGGCTCTCGTCTTGATCATCCATTCCTCCTTTGGCGTATTTGTTCAGCGGCGGCCAAGCGGGGCTCCAGCCAGATGTTTTCCGCCGTCCAGTATCGAAGTTTCCCCAGGACGAGCTCTGCGTCTTTGATGAGGTATCGAGTAAAATTTCTTATAGCACAAAGGGCGATTTCGGGCAAACTGCAATACCCCTACTGTCTCTGGTTCGATGAAATGAATGGGCGGTGCATCTGGCAGCCGATGCCGGGATAGTTCATGTTGAAGAAAATTCCCTTTTGCGAACATCTGGGCCGTCGCCGATGTACTGGCTGCGGTAATCACGCCCTTGGACCCTGAATTGACCCGCCTATGTCCGGCCGGACGTGCACGATCCGTTTGTTTTCCGCCACCGCCTTCAGACCGCGCTTCTTGGGACGTAGGACACAACCTGTTCGATGCACGGTACCCATAAACAAATCCTTATCGAAGATAACAGTGTCATTTTTTCGCCGCTTTTACGGCATATTTGAGCGCCTGCTGGTTGACCGGCGGGTCGACGGCGCCCGGCCTTTTCTCCAGGCTGATGGCATCCATGGGGCAGCCGGTGGCGCAGACGCCGCACCCGATGCA
>JAFGIO010000009.1 GCA_016929555.1 Deltaproteobacteria bacterium
ACCGGCAACGGCGGGGATACACCGTTTCACCACAGAGGTATTAGGTGCGTCCGACATGCGCCGGTACGGCTTTGTACTTGCAGCGCGAGATGTCCTCTGTGATTTTTCCTTTATCTGCTGCTTCGCATTACCTGATTGCCTAAAGCGGAAGAATTGGTCTTGCTGCTCACTGCGTATGGGTAACATCATGAAACTATAAGACTTATCGGATGCCTGCTTTCGGGCAATTCATGTTAGGCGTAAAATCAAGATTTATCATAAGCATCAACGTAAGCGTCAATAAGCTTTCGGATCATACGCTGGTATTGTGTATGGTGTTTTGCCGCTTCGGATTTGAAGAAATTGACGCTCTTCTTGCTCAGCGAAATCGTCACCTTCACCCCTTCCTCCCGAAATGCCAGTTCTCCGGGCGGGGGAAGAAAATCGTGAATCACTTTAGCCTCAATATTTTCATTTGTATATTTTATTTTCGTTCTCATAGATCGTCTTTCCTTTCCGCCAGTAACCGGCTCCAAATATAAGAATGACACCACCAAGAAAGGTAAATCGTACGGTGAGAATGCCTCCCTCAACCTCACCGAAACAAAAATACCGTTTTTCAGCTTCGCCATGAGCAAGGTCTTCGGCTATAACACGATGGGGGTCAGCAAAGGCGTACTGAGCCAGAGAAAACGATACACCATGTTTTGCCTGATTTTCAGCGTCTTTGTTAACATCCCACTCAAACTGAATTTTCTTCATGCTGTGAGATTAACACAAAGGCGAATAGAATGCCATAAAAATATATGGGTTTTCTTATGTACGTTTGAGTCCACTCCTAACGGCAGTAATTCGGGGTGAGCTCCATACTGACGGAGTGAAAGGATATTCACATTTCATCCAGCATTCAATGAACGGGTCGGTTCACCAAACATCACCCTTTAATCGTCAAAGGAACCGGCAATTGCGGGGGTGTCTTGTTTCCCCCCGGAGGTAATGAATTCGTCCGACATGCGCCTGGCAAGCTTGGTACTTGCACTGATCGATCTCCCTTCTCGAAAGACTGAGATAACCCAGACATTGATGCACACAGAAAACGTTGGCGTGGATTATCTAAGATGGACCGTCCAAGAAACAGACTTTCGGCTATTGCCGGTCATCTCACAGGACGCGTCTCAAATCACCAATGAAAAGGCCTTCTTAAAGAGGCAGTCCGTCCCAACCAATCTTCTCCGCGGATAGGCGATAAGGGTTGAAGAAAGGGTTCCTCCTAACACAACCAGCAAGGAACTGAAGTTTGAAACAAGCTCCATCTTTTCCACTTTGAGAACGAATGCCGGAAAGAAAATGGCAATGGAGAGAAGAACGGATGAATGAGAAGCTTCAACGGATTTTACGCCTCGGCATCATTTGCCGCTACGCTCACAATGATGTGCATTATTCCCCCTCAGTCGTGTGTCCTCGATGGGATAAAGGCCCTGCGATACTTCTTCCACAAGGCAGGATCTCAGCGCCTCCGGGGTGATGCCCATCGCCTCGGCCTGAATGTATCCGTAGCTCCTTTCCCTGGAGTTTCTCAGCATCCTGTAGGTGTTTTCGATGGCGCCATTCTTCTGCCTGACTTCAGGGGCGAGATTGACGGCACCGGCCAATTCGCCCCGCTCCACCATATCGGCGATTTCATGCTTGTGCGTTGTAAAATAGGCGGTTACGCCCTTCTGGCTCAGATAATCGAGGACGATCTTCGTTCTGTTCACGGATTCCTCATGATCGGTGCCGTTCGCGAATTCGTCGAAGAATACGATCGAATAGGGGGTCATCCTCGGCTGTCCGTCCACGGGCCGGGAAAACTGCGCTATGCGCTTCAATTCCGTCAGGTACAGGCCGGTGCCCTCGGCCGAGTTGTCTTCCGTGTTGAACGAGGTAAAGATGGAATCCACGAGGCTTATCTCGGCGCTTTGCGCCGGAACGCCCATCCCGAGATGGGCCAGCCAGTACATCTGTCCTACCTGCCTGATGTAGGTCGTCTTGCCTCCGTTGTTCGGTCCGGTTATGATGAACAGATTGTGGTTCCTGTCCGAGATGACATCGTTGGCGACGATCGCTTCCCTGCCGATTTTTTCAATGAGCGTTGTGTTGATCGAGCCGTACATCCCGGCTCTCAGATCTCCTTTGCCGAGAAACCTGGGATTGGCCACTGAAATCCCCGCCGCCGCCCATTGCCTCTGCAATGCCGCCGCGCCCAGATAGAAACCCAATTCGGCGGAGAGATCCCCGATCTTCAACCGCGGCACCCGGCAGGCCAGGGCCTCGTTCACCAGCAGCAGCCAATACTCGATCAGATCCGAGTAGCTTTCCCGTTCGTTCTTTCCCCATTTCTGCAGATTGAAGCCGCTCAGATTGAAGCCGAACAATTCCCTGTGCCACATACCCATCTTGGACTTCATGGTCTCCAATAGATGGACCGCCTTCGCCTCATCATTGATGAAATCCCTGAAGGGGGTTTCGTTCAACATTCGTTCCGTTACTTCCAGCAGGATCCGGTTGCCGCTGTAGAACTCTCTCCGGGAATCGACGCCGCTTATGGAGCGCAGAAAGCTGCTGTTGTAATCGATCACATCGCCCAACCCGTAAGGAACATACAGCTTCTTCACGAACGCTTCGGCTTCCCTGAACTTCCCATCCGAATCGAAGTTAAGCCCGATATCTTTTATCTTTCTCAGCGTCGATGATTCGGGCATCTGCATTTGCCTGACGGCAACGATCACATCGACGACATTGCGGACATCATTCAGCGACTTCAAGCCGTTGATCGATCTTCGGTAGCTTCCATCGTAGAGCAGCGTATCGAGCCGCCATTTCACCGCCAAAACCTGATTCCAGAGCTCTTCATCGCTTTGAAGCTCCGTGATCACATCCTGTCTTTCGACGATGGCGTCACGATCCGTCAGGGGATGATGAAATATCCCTTCGATGTATTCCAAATCCTTATCCTGGGCGGTCTGGTTTTGCCTTGGAACCGATTCGTAAACCTTTTTCATGACCAGACCGATTTCCAGATCCTTGAAGGCCTCCGGATTCGACGATACGGTTCCTGGAGTGCTGTCCCGCTGGCATCCGGGACCCGCCGACGGAGAAAAGGCCCCTTGTTCTCCCAGCGCATATATATCTTCACGAGGACTGAAGCTCCTCAGGTAATCCAGGATGCTTTGAGCGGACCTTTTTATGGAGTGGGTCCAAGTCATAATCTTAGAATCTCCTGCCGGGATAAGGGAATGCGATCAAGAGGGACGGCCCGATGACAGGAGATCTGCGGGCGGGTTTTCCATCATGTGAAGCAAATCATCGGCGAACTGTTGCCCCGATTGATAGCGTTGTTCCCTATCCTTGGCCAAGGCTTTATCGATGATGGCAGCGCAACTCTCCGGAATATCCGGGACGACATCCCTGACGGGAATCGGCTGCGCCGTCGTAATCTGTTCGAAAAGCTTCGTGAAGTTCTCTCCTTGAAAGGGCTTTTGACCTGTTAAAAGTTCATAAAGAATGGCACCCAGGGAAAACAAATCGGACCGACCGTCCAACGATTGCCCGTCTATCTGTTCCGGCGACATGTAATTCGGACTGCCGGCGATGCTCCCGCTCTGGGTTTTGGAAGGCTCCACAATCCGCGCTATGCCAAAATCTATGACTTTTATGGTCCCATTTTTCAGTATTCTGATATTTCCCGGCTTGACGTCCCGGTGGACAATGCCATTTCGATGAGCGTAGTCCAGCGCATGAGCCGCCGTCGCTACGATTCTGGCAACATCCTGCAGGGGAAGCCGTTTATCCTTTTCGCAATAGGGAACGAGATCCGTGCCATCCAGAAACTCCATGGCGATATAGGCCGCCCCTCTATGTTCCCCCACATCGTAAACATTGACGATGTTGGGATGAGAAAGCTTTCCGACGGCTTTTGCCTCGCTGAAGAAACGGGCCTTCGATTCGGCAAGTTCCCTTTCATCGGCATCCTGATAGCGCAACGTCTTGACGGCAATTTCGCGGTTCAGTATGGGGTCCATAGCCAAATAGACAACATCCCTAGCCCCTCGACCGATCTCCCGAACGATTTCATAGCGGCCGATCGTGCTGGCCGACGTCGCACTCCTGATGATGGTGGTGGTATCACCGGCAAAGGATTTTTTCCGGGATGGTTCCCTGTCTTTGATGTTTGAGGTCTTGAGCGTCCCGTCGGTCCATTCTCCGCCAACGGCCATCTGATGTTGTTCAGAAGCGGCGATGGCCTCTGCTTCGCGAATTTGGCCCAGGAAGTTCGTGTCGGAAACCTTGGCAAGGAGTTTATTTTTGTTTACAAGGTAATGATAGGACTCCCGCAGAGGATATGTTCGGATAATGCCTTCGGGCCAGTCGGCGAAAAGTTTGGCTATCTGATCGGCCATGAATAGCGCAACCACATATTTTAACTGTTCATCCGTCAATCCCAACTGATCGGCCTCCATGTAAGATGGCGCATGATGCAGACGAATGGTATTGGTCATTAATTCCGAGAAGTTCCAATGTTCCAGGGCGATCCCACCGACGACCTCGTGGTTGATGCCCAGGATCCGATCCTCTTCCCAGATCGATACATCCAGGGGATACCTGCCCCAGAATGCATCTCCCTGCTCTTTTGCCTGGGGCAATTCCAGCACGACGAGCTTTCCGATGTCATGGATGATACCCAGCGTAAAGAGCGTTCCCATGTTCAAGTCGCCGAAGAGGTCACAGAGATAGGATGCACAAACCGATGTGATGCTCGAGTGCCTCCAGAGGGTGCCTAGCACTTCGGCCTGCTGCCGTGTATGGGCATGAAACAGCTGGCGCATCCCCTCTCGATAGATGATGTTCTTGATGTTTTGCAAACCCAGGATCATGAGGGCATGGCTGATGGAATCGATCTTCTGCTGCATCCCGAAATAAGAGGAATTGGCCATGCGGAGGATCTTGGCCGTCAGGACGGGATCCGTCAGGACGATCTTCGAAAAATCGGATAGTTGCAATGTGGGATCGTTGACCATCTTCTGTAGACGGACCTGTTCTGTCCGGAAGGTCTGCATACTCGAAATACGTGCGATGACGTCATCCATCGTTTCCGGATCCACCTGTATTCCCCTTAGAGGAATTAGAGGACCGGCTGGCAACACGGCACCGCCTGTGAATATGCTTTCAATGCCCATCTTCAGAAAAAGCTTTTGCTCCGCAAAAATATCGGACATGTCGAAATCGGCTTCCTGAAAGAGGGGCGAACCATCCTGCTTCTCCTGAGAAATCGGCTCTAAAGAAGCATGTATTTGTTGAGACGGAACGGGCCCCACCGTTTTCGCCTTGTATTCTCTCCTTGCGATTTTGGCTTCCCGGGATTTTTTCGCGTCCTTCCTCGACAGCCGAATATCGACCAGGAACATGATAGAAATAATAAGCAACGTAATCAAAATGATGGTCATTTCAAATCGACCCTTGCTTCGGCATCATCTCCCGACTTTACCGGACCGAAAGATATCGATACGCCATCGGTGGAATCGAAACTCATGAAATCATTGTAGTACTAATATGATCAAGTCATGAAAATAGCAAGCCATTTTTGATGATCCCGGAAAAGGTCCTCATGCCCGCACCGGGAGAAATCCTTGAAATTGTAAATAATTGATAATACGTGTTTCCCGCTTTGGTAAAAAGTGACGACTGATGGAGAAATCCCTTTCCTTAAAGAGCCGATCCCGTTTGTCCGTCGATGGCGATACGGAATGGATTGACAAAAACCTCCGGCCTGGTATTTATGACGCAGAGCATGCTATGGGGAACGTCATAGGAGGTTCGCGATGGAAGGGATATTCGCCGTCATTACCGGCATAGGGCTGAGTGCGGCCTGCGGCTTCAGGGTGTTTGTCCCGCTTTTGGCCCTCAGCCTCGCCTCCAGGTACGGTTATCTCCATCTGGCGCCCGGCTTCGACTGGATAGGCGGATCGTATGCCGCAATGGCCTTTGCCTCGGCGACCCTCCTTGAAATCATCGCATACTACATTCCCTGGCTCGACAACGCGATGGACGCCATCGCTTCGCCCGTTTCGGTCATTGCCGGTACCATCGCCGCAGCGTCGGTGATCACCGATCTTCCTCCATCCGTAAGGTGGATATTTGCATTAATCGCCGGCGGGGGGATTGCAGGCATCCTCCAGGGAACCACGACGGCCTTGAGGGCCAAGTCGTCACTGATCACCGGCGGGACGGGAAATCCGTTCTTCTCCACAGCGGAACTGGCGGGTTCCGTCGTTATCGCCGTTCTGGCCATCGTCGTACCCATCGTCTCTTTGGTCCTTGTTGCGTCCCTGGTTGTCTTTGCGCTTTTCAAGGCCGGCCGCAGCCTCTCGACGAAAAGGAAAGGGGGCAGTTATGGATTGTGATCTGCTGCTGAAAGACGGCACGATTCTCGATGGAACGGGAAGCGAAGGCATCGCCGGCTCCGTCGCGATAGCCGGAGACCGTATCGTCGCTTTCGGCGACACAACCGGTGTCGCTGCAAAGTCTGTGATCGACTGCAGGGGCAAGGTGATCGCCCCCGGCTTCATCGACATGCATTCCCACGCGGATTGGGTGGTACCGCAGGCAGGTCATGGAGATGTCCTCGCACCGCTGCTGGAACAGGGCATCACCACAGTCGTCGGAGGGAACTGCGGCTGCTCCCCTGCTCCCTATCTGCAGGGTAACCGCGATCTCCTGCCGCTCATCGGCCGCATGCTTCACGACCACGATCTCGACTATAGGTGGACGGGCGTAGGCGCCTATCTGGCCTGCCTCGAAGAAAGAGGCCTGGCGCTGAACGTGGCGCTTCTTGCAGGCCACGGGACGATTCGGGCCGCCGTCATGGGCTTCTCACCGGTGCCGGCAAGTCCGGAACAGACCGCCTCGATGGCCGATCTCGTCCGGGCCGCCCTCGATGACGGGGCCATCGGTTTGTCCACCGGCCTGGGATATGCCCCCGGCATTTTCGCCAACACCGACGAGCTCATCGGCGTCACGGCACCTCTCAAGGAACGGGATGCCGTATATACGTCCCATGCACGCAGTTTCGTTGCCCTCGACCTGGACGGCAAACCGGGGCAGGCGCCGTCAAACGTGCTGGCCCTCGACGAGACCGCCGCCGTCGGCCAGGCGCACGCTCTAAAGGTGCAGCACTCTCATTTAATCTTTGTGGGCGACAAGACGTGGCCCACGACGGACCTTGCCCTGGCGCGTCTCCTGGAACTCGCTGCACGGGACGTTGACATCGCCTGCGACGCCTTTCCCTATGTCGGCGGCAATACGACCCTCATTGTGTTCATGCCGGCCTGGAGCCTGAATAACCTCCGGGAGGCCGTCACCAATCCGAAACAGAGGGAAAGCATCGTCTCAACGGCAAAGTGGGCCCTTCCCGCCCTCGGCATGCGCTGGGAAGACACGCAGATCCTCTGGGTGCCGGACCGGAGCAAGACCCGATACGAAGGCATGACCATTGCCGAGATCGCCCGGGAGCGCGGCGCCGACGAAACCGAAACCTATCTCGACCTGGTAGGCGAACTGGGCATGCAGACGCGCATCATGAACTGGAACTACAGCGGACGAGGCGAGGAAGAAACGAGCCTGCGCAAGGTATTGCAGTTCCCCCTGACCTGTTTCATGACCGACACCATCCTCACCGGAAACGGTGTCGACAATCCCGCCAGTTACGGCACATTCCCGCGCCTGCTCGGACGATACGTGCGGGAGCTGAAACTGCTCGATCTTCCCGATGCGATTCACCGGATGACCGGTTTCTCGGCCGAGCGTATGGGGCTGAAGGACCGGGGCCGCATCGCCAGGGGATTGGCTGCCGATCTTGTCGTCTTCGATCCAGCGACGGTCGGCGACAGGACGACGCGCGCCGAACCGAACCGCCGGCCCTCCGGCATCGAAAGCGTCGTTCTCAACGGCCGGCTGGTTGTGCGCAACGGCATCTTCGACCGCCGCAGCCGGGCAGGCCGGGTACTGCGAAAACACTGAACCGTATCAAAACCATACAAATCCTTTATCGGGGGAGGTAACGCATGGCCTACGAGTACATCACTTACAAAAAGGAAGGACGGATTGCCTATGTGACCATCAACCGGCCGGAGTCGATGAATTCACTTCATCCGCCAGCTCACGAAGAACTGTGGGATGTCTGGTGCGATTTCAGGGACGATTCCGAGGTGTGGGTGGCGATTTTCACCGGTGCCGGCGAAAAGGCCTTTTCCGCCGGCAACGACCTGAAATTCACCGCCGAGTTGATGGCGAAAGGGCCTTTCACGCCCCAGCTCCTGCCGCCCGGAGGATTCGGCGGCATCACCAATCACTTCAAGTGCTGGAAGCCCATCATTGCGGCGGTAAACGGCTACGCACTGGGCGGCGGCTTCGAAATGGTCCTCGCCTCCGATATCGTCATTGCCGCGGAGCATGCCCGTTTCGGCCTGCCGGAACCGAAAGTGGGGCTCGTGGCCATCGCCGGAGGCGTGCAGCGTCTGTCCCGGCAGATTCCACTGAAGACCGCCATGGGCATGATCCTCACGGGGCGCCACATCACAGCTCAGGAAGCGTACCGTCTCGGCCTCGTGAACGAAGTGGTTCCCAAGGAGGAGCTCATGGTTGCGGCCCGGCGCTGGGCGGACGAGATCCTCGAGTGCTCGCCGATGGCGGTCAGGTCAAGCAAAGAGCAGGTGCTCACCGGCCTCGAACTGCCGCTGGAAGCGGCCATCAACAATCAGTACTACACCTTTCAGCAAATGATGTCCTCACAGGACATCATGGAAGGACCCAAGGCCTTTGCCGAGAAGCGCAAGCCGATTTGGAAGGGCAAATAAACGCATCGTTTGATCAAAGCGGTTTGTTTAGAACGGCTCATTCCCGCTATCGGGGCTTTGCCCTTTGGAGGTTTTAAACGAGATAAGGTGAACGCATGGCACGACTTGAGCGGAAGACCGGCCGGTACGTTCTTGGGTTGCCCATCATTCTGCCGCTGATCCTCATCGGCATTCTGGCCGCAGCCTGCGTGCATTTTCCCGATGACACGCCCAAGCTGGATAAATCGCGAAGGGAGTTCGACGGCGACCAAAAAACCGTCCTGAAAGCGATCAGGACCGTTTTGTTGAACAGGGATTTCGGCGAAGCGGCGGAAACGAAGCCGGGACGGCTGGAGACGGACTACGTGGTTCAGGGTGACTGGCGAACCAGGGTCATCGCCACGGTAAGGCCGATCGGCCGCAGAAGGAGCGAGGTGACCCTTGCCGTCATCACGGAAAAGAGGTCTTCCGACCAATGGATTCCGAAATCGGTGATGGGTAAGGAACAGTACGAGGAGTTCTTCGACGAGATCGAGATTCAAACATATCGCGAATGGTACAAGGCGCAATGAGGGAAGCGGATGGCCCCGAACCGCCCCTTTCCCTCAAGCCTTGGGCATCCTCAACTGGGGAGGGAAGCGGGGATCGCGCCTCACATCGACGGGTATCGGATAGCGCACGCCGGCCTCGTGGGTCGCCTGCAGGCCCTCGATCACCTGATCCAGCCTGCCGGCAGGAATCGTGAAGATCCATTCCTCATCCTGCACCATACCCCAGACCCTGTCCCCGTTCCCCGGAAGAACGAGCCGCGGCTCCCCCGCCTTGAGGGTCTGCAAAACACCTTCGTTGCAGGCCCCAAATCTCCCGCTGAATATCGAGGACAGGCTTCTGCCTGTTTGCCGGGTCGCCCCGTGAACCAGCCGCATGACCTGGGCCGAGTTGCAGAAGATCATCACCAGATCCGGCTCCACCCTCCCCAGTTCCAAGGGCGAAATGACGACGCCTTCGCATTGTCCCCTGGCGAGCTTGAACTTCGTCGCCTCCTCGACGACGGTGTCGACGGCTTCGTCCGTTGCCGTATATCGCATCGCCTTCATGAAATCGGAAAGGATCTCCCTGCTCTCCTCTTCCGCACTGCTCCAACCGTACAGATAGGATGCCACCGGACAGGGGTTGTCCCCGGGCGTTATGCCGACTGTCCATCCGTACTTGCGGGCAAGGGCGATCCCGACACAGGGCGTGGCCTTGAATCCCATATCCCGGGGAAACCTCGTCTTTTCCGGAAAATCGCCCCTGTTTTTCATGAGTTTCACGCCGATGGGAAAGGTCAGCGGTCTGATGTATTTGTTTAACGCCCTTGCCTGTTCCTTGCTATCGCTCATCAACCCACCTCTCTCTTTCGATTCCTTTTCTTTTAATATGTGATGGACCACCACTTTCACAGGGACAGGCCGCAAGGGGGTGATGGGTTCTCGACTATTCCGGGGCCGTCCCGATTGGCATCCATGAATAAACGGACAACGGCCAGCTTGTCAAGACGAAACACATGATTCGGGCAGGGAATTTCTGTTGACCATCGATCCCGATTCCCCTATACTCCCCCTGCAATGACACGCAACGGTCCTCATTCATAGCTTCCCGTCACAACAATGCTTTTCAGAAAACATCCCTTCGTGTTTTCAGAAAAGCATAAAATCAATCAAAAGGAGGTCGGCAATGGCGGATAAGGCAAAAGGGGCGAATACGGCGCCGCTGGAAGGCATCAAGGT
>JAFGIO010000081.1 GCA_016929555.1 Deltaproteobacteria bacterium
CAGATTCGGCTTGGTGTTGCTTACAGCTCAGAGAGCGAGACAGCTTCTCAAGGGCTCGAAGCCTCTTACACAGAAGAAGAATAATCGTGAGATCGTCACGGCGTTGCGGGAAATAGCGGCCGGCAGAGTATGCTATGCCCATCCGGAGCAAATGCTTGCTTTAAAGGATGAGTTCAAGCATATTCCTGATGACACGGAATTCATTGGCGATGAGGAATATAACGAATAGAGAAGCCCGGCGTCGGCTGATCTTTGCCCTGGATGATGGAACAACCCTTGAGGATATCCTGTCTTGGGTCGGGCTGTTGCGTCATCACGTAGGGATGTTCAAGGTTGGGAAGGGATCTTTCACCGCTTTCGGACCCGAAATCATCCGGAGGATACAGGGGGGCGGTGGGCAGGTGTTTCTGGATCTGAAGTTTCATGACATTCCCGCAACAGTGGCTAAAGCCGTTGGGGCAGCTGCCCGTCTCAACGTGAGTATGCTCAATATCCATGCCCTTGGGGGAATGGATATGATGAAGACTGCCGTAGACTCCCTCAGGGAAACGGCTGAACAAACCGGTCTGGCGAAGCCCCTGTTGTTGGCGGTAACCATTCTTACCAGCTTGAACGATGACGATCTCAAGCAGATGGGATTCGCTCGACCCTGCGCCGATACGGTGCTGAATCTGGCAAGAATGGCTCAGGATGCAGGGGTTTCAGGCGTCGTTGCATCGGCCTGGGATGTCGTTTCCATTCGTGAGGCCTGTGGAAAGGACTTCCTGATCGTCACGCCCGGAATCCGGGGACCCTTGGCGCCACAAACTGGCGATGATCAAAAGAGGACAATGGCACCGGCCGAGGCCATCGGAGCGGGTGCGGATTACATTGTCCTGGGGAGGCCTATCAGAAGGGCGGCAGATCCTGCAGGGGACGCCGACAAAATCGTTGCTGAGATCGCTCGGGAACTTGCAGGACGGAAAGGTGGCAAATAGAATTGACAGAAATGCCTTTCCAGGCGATTGAGAACGACGACCGTGCAGATTATTTATGGTATAAACCCCTTGTTGGAGTATCTCGAAAAGGATGCGGGAAAGGTCGTCAAGATCGTCATCGCCAGGGGCAGGGGAGGAGCGCCTTTACAGAGGATTCTGAATCTGGCCGGGCAAAAAGGCATCGGGACGGAAATCAGGGACAGGGCCTCTTTGGATCGATTGGCTGGACAGAAATCCCATCAGGGTGTCGTAGGAATCTGTCAGACCGTTGCCCAGGCCGGTATTGAGGATATCCTCACCGGTAAAGGAGAGCAGCCCGAAAGAGAACTGGTTCTCATTCTGGACGGCATTACGGACCCGCGCAACCTGGGGGCGCTCATCAGGACGGCTCATTGTTGTGGAGCAGGGGGAGTGATCGTGCCCCAGAACCGGTCCGCATCGGTCACGGGCACCGTTGCGAAGGTGTCGGCCGGGGCGGTGAATTACATACCCGTGGCCATAGCGGCAAACCTGTCACGGGCGATTGATCTGATGAAGCAAAGGGGATTCTGGATTTACGGGGCCGATGCCGCTGAGGGGAAGGCTGTTTACGACCTCGATTACGAATGTCCCGTGGGTCTCATCATGGGGAGTGAAGGAAAGGGGATGCGATCGCTGATCAAGAGCAAATGTGATTTTCTCGTTGCCATACCCATGTTGGGGCGGATCGATTCTCTGAATGTTTCCGTAGCAGCCGGGATCATCATGTACGAAATCATGAGAAAGCGTGGACTGATTTGATGTAGCCGGTCCCTGGTAGACGTCTCTGACAGACCATCTGCAGGAAAGAAAGGAATGGAATTATGCCGGTATTCGTATGGGAAGCCACGACAAAAAAAGGCGAGGTGAAGAAGGGGGAGTTGGAGGCTGCTGACGAGGGGATCATCAGGGGTCAGCTTCGCCGGCAGGGTTTTAAAGCCATCACAGTGAAAACGAAACCGAAGGATCTCGAGGAGTATCTCCCCTTTCTCAAACAGAAGGTCGAAGAAAAGGACGTTGTTGTTTTTGCGCGTATATTCTCAACGATGATCAATGCGGGCCTCCCTCTGATCCAGTGCCTGGATCTTCTCGCCTCTCAGGAGCAGAACAAAACGTTTGCCAAGATCATTACCAGCGTAAAGGAGGATATCGAAGGTGGATCCAGTCTCACCGACGCCCTGAAGAAATACCCCGATATATTCGATGAACTTTTTGTTAACCTTTGCGCTGCCGGTGAAAGCGGCGGTATCCTCGATGTCATCCTGGCGCGGCTTTCGGGATATATGGAAAAAGCGATGAAACTCAAGAGCAAAGTCAAAGGGGCTTTGACCTACCCCGCTAGCGTACTCGTTATCGCCGTCGGCGTCATCGCATTGCTGCTGCTGAAGGTGATCCCCGTTTTTCAGAAGATGTTCGCCGACATGGGTGGAGAATTGCCCGGTCCGACGCAGTTTCTGGTCAACGCCAGCGAGTTTACACAGAGCTATTTCCTCTATATGGTCGGTATCGTGGTCGCTATCTATATCGCCTTTAAGCGGTTTTACGCGACCGAAAAGGGCAGATTGACGGTCGATGCTCTCGTACTCAAAGCACCGGTTTTTGGCTCCCTGCTGAAGAAGGTTGCAGTGGCAAAATTCACCCGGACCATGTCAACAATGATGACGAGCGGCGTTCCTATCTTGGAAGGGTTGAATATCGTGAGCAAGACGGCGGGGAATGTCGTCATCGAAAATGCCCTCCAGGCAACAAGAAAGAGTATCAGCGAGGGCCGGACCATTGCCGAGCCGCTTCAGGAAAGCGAGGTCTTTCCCCCCATGGTGGTGCAGATGATTGCCGTCGGCGAGGCGACAGGCGCTCTCGATACGATGCTGGCCAAGATAGCGGATTTTTATGACGACGAGGTCGACGCTGCCGTAGAAGCCATGACGGCCCTTCTCGAGCCGATCATGATGGTTTTTCTGGGGGGTGTCTGTGGCGGTATGATCATCGCCATGTATCTGCCCATCTTCAAGATGGCCTCGGTCGTTGGTTAGTTGCCGGGGATCGGGGAA
>JAFGIO010000082.1 GCA_016929555.1 Deltaproteobacteria bacterium
AAACTTACAATAATTGAAAATTCTTGGTTTTTCGTCATGCACGGAAAGATAGGAGACCGGGAATCTTGTTTTCCTGCCACGCCATCGGGGGAACGCATCAAGAACGATCATGCCGAAACGTACTGATTTAAAAAAGATACTGATCATAGGGTCCGGACCGATCATCATCGGCCAGGCCTGCGAATTCGATTATTCCGGTTCCCAGGCCTGCAAGGCGCTGAAGGAGGAAGGTTACGAGGTTGTTCTCATCAACAGCAATCCCGCGACCATCATGACCGATCCCGAAATGGCCGATGCCACGTACATCGAACCGATCACCCCCGAAGTCGTGGAGAGGGTGATCGCCCGGGAAAGACCCGACGCGATCCTGCCGACACTGGGAGGACAGACCGGACTGAACACGGCGGTCTTTCTCTCGAGGGCGGGTGTCTTCGACCGATACGGCGTCGAGGTTCTGGGCGCCAGCGCCGAGGCCATTGCCCGAGCCGAAGACCGGGAGCTCTTTAAACGGGCCATGATCGAAATCGGCATCGGTTTGCCCGAAAGCGGCATCGCGCTGAACGTCGAGGAAGGCATGGAGATCGGCCTCGGGATCGGCTTTCCCCTGATTCTCCGCCCCGCCTTTACCCTGGGGGGAACCGGCGGCTCCATCGCCTACAACAAGCAGGAACTCCAGGAATTTCTGGCCAAGGGGATCGAGTACAGCCCCGTGGGCCAGGTTCTCGTGGAGCAGTCCGTCCTCGGGTGGAAGGAAATCGAGTTCGAGGTGATGAGGGATTGTGCGGACAACGTCATCATCATCACCTCGATGGAAAACGTGGATCCCATGGGCGTCCACACCGGCGACAGCGCCGTCGTCGCCCCGGCGCAGACCTTGACGGCCCGGGAGTACGCCCATCTCGTCGGTCTCTGCCGCAAGATCATCCGCAAGATCGATGTAACGGGAGGTGGCGTCAACATTCAGTTCGGCGTCAATCCGGACAACGGGGACGTGGTGATCATCGAAGTCAACCCCAGGCTGTCCCGCAGCTCGGCCCTGGCCTCGAAGGCAACGGGCTTTCCCATTGCCCGCGTGGCGACGAAGCTCGCCGTGGGACTGAGGCTGGACGAGGTCGGCAACGAGATTACCGGCAGGACGTCGGCCCTTTATGAACCGACGGTCGATTACTGCGTCTTCAAGATATCGAGATTCACCTTCGAGAAGTTTCCCGCGGCCGATCCCACCCTGAACACGTCCATGAAGGCGGTGGGCGAATCCATGTCCATCGGCCGGACCTTCAAGGAGGCCTTCCAGAAGGGGCTCCGGTCCCTCGAGACGGGCCGGTTCGGCTTCGGCGCCGACGGGAAGGACCTGCTCTACAACGCCGCCGACCGGGGGGAAGCCATCCGGGAAAAGCTGCGTATTCCCAACGCGGAACGTTTCTTCCATATCCGCTATGCCTTCCAGGCCGGGATGGACCTCGATGAGATCTACGATCTGACGAAAATCGATCGATGGTTCCTGTACAACATGAAGGAGATCTTCGATATCGAGCAGACCCTGGCCGGCCACCGCTTCACGGGGCAGAAAAAGGAGCTTGCGGACTGGACGCGGAGCCTTCCGGCCCCTCTGATGCGGACGGCAAAGGAATACGGATTCTCGGATGTTCAGCTCGGCCACATCCTGGGGGTCGATGAAACGACGATCAAAAAAATGCGAAGAAGATTGTCGATCAACCCCGTTTTCAAGCTGGTGGACACCTGCGCCGGCGAGTTCCAGGCAGACAAGCCCTATTACTATTCCTCCTACGAATCGGTCGAGGAGAGCGTCAGGAGCGGCCGGCCCAAGGTCATCATCCTGGGCGGCGGTCCCAACCGCATCGGACAGGGAATCGAATTCGACTACTGCTGCGTCCATGCATCGCTCGCTCTGAAGGAGATGGGCATCGAGAGCATCATGATCAACAGCAATCCCGAGACGGTGAGCACCGATTACGACACCTCCGACAAGCTCTACTTCGAACCCCTCACCCGGGAGGACGTGCTGAACGTCGTGGAGCGGGAAAAGCCCCTCGGCGTCATCGTCCAGTTCGGGGGCCAGACCCCCCTGAATCTGGCCGTTCCCTTGAAGAAGGCCGGCGTTCCCATCTGGGGCACCTCGCCGGACAGCATCGATCGGGCCGAAGATCGAAAGCGCTTTCAGGCGCTGCTCAGGAAATTGAACCTCATCCAGCCCGAAAACGGCACGGCCCGCTCCTTCGACGAAGCGAGAAAGGTGGCCGGAAAGATCAGTTATCCCGTCATTGTCCGGCCCTCGTATGTGCTGGGCGGGCGGGCCATGGAGATCGTCTACGACGACGAAGCGCTCGAAGATTTCATGAAAAAGGCCATCATCGTCTCGCCGGAACATCCGATTCTGATCGATAAATTTCTGGAAGATGCCATCGAGGTCGACGTCGATGCCATCTCCGATGGCGATACCACGGTCATCGGCGGGATCATGGAGCACATCGAGGAGGCGGGGATCCATTCCGGCGACAGCGCTTCCGTTCTCCCCCCCTATACCCTCGACGGCAGGCTGCTGGATATTATCGCGGAGAACACCTACGCCCTTGCCAGGGAGCTGCAGGTCAAGGGGCTGATGAACATTCAGTACGCCGTGCGCAACGATGTCATCTATGTGCTCGAAGTCAATCCCCGGGCATCTCGAACCATTCCCTTCGTGAGCAAGGCGACGGGCGTTCCCCTGGCGAAATTGGCCACGATGGTCATGGCGGGCAAAACCATGAGGGAACTGAACCTCACGACCGAGGTCCATGTTTCCCATGTGGCCATCAAGGAATCCGTCTTTCCCTTTACACGGTTTCCCGGGGTCGATGCCGTCCTGGGGCCGGAAATGAAATCGACGGGCGAGGTGATGGGGATCGATTCCACCTTCGGCCGGGCCTTTGCAAAATCGCAGATCGCCGCGGGCACCAACCTGCCCAGGGAGGGCAAGATCTTTATCAGTGTAACGAACAAGGACAAACGGCAGGTCGTCTTTATCGCCAAGCAACTGGCCCACATGGGATTTTCCATCGTGGCCACGGCGGGAACGGGAGGCGTCCTGCAGAACAACGATATTACCGTCGAGGTGCTCCCCAAGCTTTCCGAGGGGAGGCCGAACATCATCGACCGTATGAAGAACCGGGAGATTGCCCTGATCATCAACACATCGAGCGGCAAGAAACCGAGGGAGGATATGGCCTTCATGCGCTCCCAGGCGGTCCTGCACGGGGTGCCGCTGATCACGACCCTTTCGGGAGCCCAGGCCGCCGTCAATGCCATCGAGGCCATGCAGAGGGGCGAAGACAGCGTGAAGACCATCCAGGAATACCACAACGATATCAGAGCGAGCAACCGTCCGGTTTCCTCCTGAGAAGGGACATTCGGAAGGGCGGTCTCCCGTCGGACAACCGTGAAGAGAAAGGAAGGGGAGGTTTTGGAAGTAAAAGTTTTTGACAATGACGTAGAAAAGGCCTTGAAGATCCTGAAGAACAAGCTTTCGAAAAGCGGGCTCTTCAAAGAACTCAAGGTGCGGCGGGCCTATGAAAAACCCTCTGTCAAGAGGAAACGCAAGGCCATCGAAGCCCGAAGAAGGTTCGCCAAGGTCCAGCGCCGAAGGAACTCCTGAGCGCTGCCGAAGGACGGGTTCCCGAGCTCGCGCCGACGACCCTGATGCCCCTTTTTGAAATCGGGAAGGGAGCCCTGCGGGGAGCGACGTCCTCTGTGAGAGGAGGTTGGCGGGATGAGTGAGAAGCAGTACGTTGTCGACGCGCTGTCGATGGATGAATCCTGGCGCATATTCCGGATCATGGCCGAATTCGTCGAAGGGATCGAATCCCTGTCCAAGGTGAATCGGGCCGTCAGCATCTTCGGATCGGCAAGGGTCCATCCCGGCGACCCGGAATATCAAAAGGCCGAATTTCTCGCCAAACGACTTGTCGAAAAGGGTTTCAGCGTCATCACCGGCGGAGGGCCGGGAATCATGGAGGCGGCCAACAAGGGCGCCGCCGAGGCGGGCGGCAAGTCGGTGGGGCTGAACATCCACCTGCCCTTTGAGCAGAAAGCCAATCCTTACGCAAACATCAGCCTCGAATATCATTATTTTTTCATCCGCAAGGTCATGTTCGTCAAGTATGCCGTGGCTTACGTGATCCTGCCCGGCGGTTTCGGAACGATGGACGAGCTTTTCGAGTCGCTGACCCTCATTCAGACGCGCCGCATCAAAAGTTTTCCCGTGGTTCTCATGGGCGGGGAATACTACAAGGGGCTGATCGACTGGCTGCGGGACACCATGCTCCGGGAAGACAAGATCCAGCCGGAGGATCTCGATATCATCACCCTGATCGATGATCCCGATGAGGTTGTGAACTACATTCGAAAATTCGTTGTCCTGTGATCGAAGGCCGTGAATAAGGCCATCGTGAAAAGGTTGATGGTCCCGTAAAAAGACGTAAATCACCCTCCCCCTCGAGGGGGTAGGGGTAGGGTGGGGGTGAACCATTCTGAATTTGTTAACCTTTTATTCACCCTCCCCTTAATCCCCTCCCCTCAAGGGAGGGGAGATGGACCT
>JAFGIO010000083.1 GCA_016929555.1 Deltaproteobacteria bacterium
AGCGGACTTTCTCGTACGACTTGCATGTGTTAGGCACGCCGCCAGCGTTTGTTCTGAGCCAGGATCAAACTCTCCAGTTTTAATCCTTCTTGGAGATTGCTCTCCCTTTTGCTCAAAGTGATAAAGAGACCCACAAATCAATTATCCCACTATTCAATTTCCAAAGAACCTGTTTAAAACGAGCTGCTATACTAAGCCCCAAAGGTCGTTCTTGTCAAGAACTATTTTTAAAAAAATCTTTGAATATGCCGTTCCTCTGTCTGTGCACCACGCCTTCAGATTAACGGACCTGTCCGGAAGATGTCAAGCCCCCCTTTTGCCGGGGGTGGTGAATCCTACGGTATGTCCAGGAACGAATCGGTGCTTTTAACTCCCGGAAACGGAAAAGTCAACTAAAAAATGGCCTCATTTTACAAAAACGATAAAATGCTTCTTTTTGCCCTTGCGTAGGTGAATTTCGCCCCGGTCATTCATCGCATTCAGACCTATCCGCTCGTCAGCGCTCCGAACCTGCACGTCGTTGACGTACAACCCACCCTGTTCAATCAGACGTTTCGCTTCGCTTCTTGAAGCGCAAAGAGCCGTTTCACGGAACAGGTCCGGAACCGGTATCCCTGAAACGAATTCCTGTCTTCCCTTCACTCCCGAAGGTGTCGCCGATACATCACCCTTGATACCCGTTCTGGGGATGGTGCTCGAAGAAAAAAGGTTTTTGTCCAAGGTCCGACTCCCGAACAGCCTCGATGACGCCTCCCAGGCCGCAATAGCGTCTTCCTCGCTGTGGGTGATCTTTGTTGCTTCGAAGGCCAGAACCGCCTTTGCCATGTTGAGCTTCTCATCTGAAAGCGTTCTCACCTGTTTCACTTCCTCGATCGGAAGGAAGGTGAACAGTGCCAGAAACCTTTCCACATCGGCATCTTCCGTGTTGATCCAGTACTGGTAATAGTCATAGGGCGAGGTGAGCTCGGCATCCAGCCAAACGGTTCCCTTCTCCGTCTTGCCCATTTTGTGTCCCGACGAGGTCGTAATCAGCGGGAAGGTCATGCAGTAGGCCGATTTCCCGCAGATCCGACGGATCAATTCGATACCGGCCACCATGTTTCCCCACTGATCGTTCCCTCCCATCTGGATGATGCAATCGTAGTTGTCGAAAAGATATAGAAAATCATAAGCCTGAAGCAGCATGTAGTTGAACTCGATAAAGTTCAGGCCCTTTTCGAGGCGCATCTTGTAGCTTTCGGCGGCCAACATCCTGTTCACGCTGAAGTGCCGCCCGATATCCCTTAAAAATTCTATGTAATTGAGCGCCGTAAGCCAGTCGGCATTGTTCAGCAGGAGGGCCTTCCCCCCGTCGAAGTCGATGTAGTTCGAAAGCTGCTTTTGAAGACATTCGGCGTTGAAGTCGATCTGTTCCTTCGTAAGGATCTGGCGCATTTCCGTTTTGCCTGAAGGATCTCCGATCAGGCCCGTGCCGCCTCCCACAAGCGCTATCGGTCTGTGGCCGTGTCTCTGCATGTGGGCAAGGGACATAATGGGAACGAGGCTGCCTATGTGGAGACTGGTTGCCGTCGGATCGAAACCGATGTAGCAGGTGACGCTGCTCTTTCCGAGAATATCCCGCACCTGGGGCTCATCGGTGACCTGCTCCATGAATCCCCGTTCGCAAAATAGATCGTAGACGCTTTTCGCCATTAAAAGGAAGCCTCCCTGTTCATTTTCCTGCCGGCGAGTTCAGCCGCTCTTATGGATAGGCAATCATTCGCCCGGTACCCGGCACACCAAATGCTGTCCGGTCAAGGATTCATTTTGAAACTCAGACGTTCGATTCCTCTGCTGGCGCCGCTCTGTTCATCCACGTCGAGGATGACGCCCTGAAGATGAACATCGCCTTTGGCCACTTCGAACTTTTTCGGAAGATGCGTCAGAAATCGTTCCAGAATCTCATCCTTCCTTATGCCAATGACTGAATTGAAGGGTCCCGTCATGCCCACATCCGTAATGTAGGCCGTACCGCCCGGCAGGACCCTTTCATCGGCTGTCTGCACATGGGTATGGGTCCCTAAAACGGCGCTGACCTTGCCATCGAGAAACCACCCCAGCGCCTGTTTTTCCGATGTGGCCTCGGCATGCATATCGACGATGACGATTCTTGCCCTCGACTTCAGCTTTTCCAGTTCCCGCTGCGCCGCTCTGAAGGGACAATCCAGAGGATGCATAAAGACCCTTCCCATCACATTGATGACTCCTACAGGGATTCCTGAGTTGCCTCTTGCAACGACACTTCCCCGTCCCGGTACTCCCTCGGGATAGTTGGCCGGCCGGATCAACGGTTCATAATCATCAACGAACTCGGTTATTTCCTTCTTGTCCCATATATGGTTTCCCGAGGTCAAGGCGTCGATGCGGTAACCGAAAAGCTCTTCCACCACATCCCGGGTTACGCCGAAACCGGCGGCGGCATTCTCACAATTGGCGATCACGAATTCCAACCGATGCCGTTCGATGATCTCCGGCAACAGCGCCTGAACAGCTCTCCTACCCGGCTTGCCCACGATGTCACCGATGAAGAGGATCTTCATTTTCCATCCTATCTTGCAAAATCGGACACTCGGGTTTCCCTGATGACCGTCACTTTTATCTGACCCGGATAGGTCAATTCAGCCTCGATCTTCTTGATGATATCCCTGCAAAGCATCACCGCATCGTTGTCCGAGATTTTCTCATTTTCAACAAGGATACGAATCTCTCTGCCCGCCTGAATGGCATAGCACTTGTCGACGCCGCTGAAAGAATTCGCTATGTTTTCGAGATTTTCCAGGCGCTTCACGTAGGTCTCCAACATCTCTCGCCGCGCGCCGGGCCTGGCCGCCGACAGCGTATCCGCAGCCTGGACGAGGACTCCCAAAATCGTATTCGTCCGGCCGTCATCGTGGTGAGCAGCGATAGCCTCAACGATCCGGGGCGACTCGTTAAAACGCTTCGCATAATCTGCGCCTATCGCCGCATGGGGTCCTTCGATTTCATGGTCGACGGCCTTGCCTATATCATGAAGCAGTCCCGCGCGTTTGGCTTCCTTGACATTCATCTTCAGTTCGGCCGCCATCATCCCCGTCAGGTGAGCCACCTCGATGGAATGCTGCAGAACATTTTGCGAAAAACTGGTCCTGAACTTCAGGCTGCCCAGCAAATTGATGAGTTCCGGATGAAGATCATGCACCCCCAGGTCAAAGGACGTTCTTTCGCCCGTCTCCCTGATGATCGCGTCCACTTCTGCCCTCACCTTATTGACAATGTCTTCGATCCGCCCCGGATGGATTCTGCCGTCGGTGATCAACCGCTCCAAAGATATACGCGCCACCTCTCTCCTGACCGGATCGAAACTCGACAGCACCACTGCCTCCGGGGTGTCATCCACGATGAGATCGATTCCGGTAGCCGCCTCGATCGCCCGTATGTTTCTTCCCTCCCTGCCGATGATCCTTCCCTTCATCTCATCGTTGGGAAGGTTGACAACCGAAACGGTGTTTTCAGCCACATAATCCCCGGCATAACGTTGGATGGCGTACGAAATGATCTCCCGCGACCTCTTATCGGCCGTGCGCTTGGCTTCATCCTCGATCTTGCGGACGGTCATCGCCGCCTCTACCTTCGCCGCCGCTTCCATGGACTGGATCAACTGTTTTTTGGCCTCTTCCGAATTGATCCCCGCGACCTTTTCCAGCATTTCCTTCTGTTCCTCTATCAGGCGATCCAGTTTTTCATGTTTATCTCCCAGTTGGTTTTCCTTGTTGACAAGCGCCTTTTCCCGGTTTTCAATGCTGCTTTCCTTGTGCGACAGGGTGTCAATCCTTTTGTCGAGATTCTCCTCCTTGGCGCGTATTCGCCTTTCCAGCGCGTCAAGTTCCTGTTTCCGTTCCTTGGAATCTTTTTCGAATTCCGTTTTAACCCTCAGCAGATTCTCCTTTGCCTGAAGCATGGCCTCTTTCTTAATGGTTTCGGCCTCTTTCTTCGCTTCTTCGAGAATTCTCTCCGATAGGTTTTTCGAAGACTCCAGTTTCTTATTCGACAACCTCTGGATCAGAAAACATCCAATCACAACCCCAAAGGCCATCGACCCGCAAATCAAAAGAACTATTAAAACGCTATACGGCAAAGTCACTCCCCCCTTCGTTGCATGATTCAAGGTCAAACACGGTGTATGGTATTGAATTTGCTTTGGTTATTTCTGAGGAAAGTGACGGGAAATGATGAGGGTTCTCTATCGATCGGTTCCTTGCAGGGTGGTTCACCCGCTCGTTGGATCAGGAAGACTTATTCATATTAAGGATAAACTATGAAACCCCTGCGCCTTCGCCACCGCCGGTTAGAATCGAGATATTGAATGGCTTCCTCTATCTTTCATCCGGTTCCGCTTTGCCCGCACCCACGGGGTGGTGATGCCTCACAGCGGGTTCATAGGGAGTGACCCCTGATTCCAACGTCTTGGCGAAAAAATACGGGCCGCATGCATGCCTTTGAGATCATTATTTCCATCATCAGATTGCTTCATCGATCAGTTTAATCAATTCCTCGGATTTGTTCTCTACTTCGCTGTGAATATCTTCTTCCGCTCCCTTGAGTTTGAAATAATCATCGGCAATGTTCAAAGCGGCCAAGACGGCTATTTTCAAGGTGTTGGTCGTGCCTGTCTTGCTGCGTATCTCCTCCACCTTGACGGTAACATAATCAACCACCTTCGATACGTATTCGTCCCCTGAATCGCTTGAAACATAAAACTCCTGCTCCAGTATCCTAATACGGTGATTCAAGGCACCACCTCAGATGCTCATTGGCTCACATTTATATCCTGAAGCAAGTCGATCAGCGAATCCACCTTTGCCCGGACAGTATCCCTTTCCTCTTGAAATCCCTTTATTTTGATTTTTGCTTCTTCTATCTCCTCGACTTTATTCTTTAAAAGCTCCTCCAATTCCTGAATCCGGGTTTTCAACAACGAATAATCCTTGACAAGGTATCTGATTTTATCTTCCAGTGCTTCAAATTTGCCTATTTCCACGTTAGCACCCTATCCTTTGAAACTGCTGGTTCGTTATCTCTCGGATACAACCGCAACGATACCCGGCACCAAGAAAAAATCTCCGCGCCATTCCAGCGGTTCCTTCCAGGTTGAATCGCCAAGATAAAAAAAGCCGGAAACGGCGTGACGGCGCATTATGTCAATGTGACCTTCAAAAGTCAATACCCTAATTGTCGGGCGACAACTCTTCCTTGACACCCGAGAACGGTCCGTTTAAACTCGCGCCCCGGAACAATGAAAGTAAGTGGAAGGGTCGGGTTTTGCAATGCAGCGATGTGTCATTGCAAGACCAGAAGCCAGCTTCACACAAATTCGCCTTTCTGGGAGGACACACGAATGGGTAATGCTCAACAAAGCGTCATCGTGATCGGATCGGGGATAGGCGGCAGTGCGATCGCCGCCATGCTGTCACACCGAGGCTACAAGGTCACGGTGCTCGAAAAACTGAATCTCATCGGCGGGCGGTGCTGCAGCAGGGAGCGGGAAGGCTTTATCATCGATCTGGGCGTGCACACCTTTTCGCAATCCGGGGCGGGCCCTCTTGGTGAGGTGCTCCGGCAATGCGGCCGGGGAGACGATGCTATCGCGTGGACCTATACCAAGAATCCGACGCAAAAACTGAACTATCTCGGCAAGACCGTCGAATTTCCTAAGGGAATCGCCAAACTCGGCGCCAACGCAGACGAATATATGGGCATCATGACCAAGATCGTCACGATGCCTTTGGATGAAATAGAAAAACTCCGTCATGTGGGGTTGGCGGAATGGCTGCGCCGGCAGACAAAGGATCAGATCATCTACAATATCTTCGCCTATATATCGGAGCTGTATTTCATCGTGCCGCCTCGCAGGGCCTCGGCTGGGGAGTTCATCCGTTCCATGCAGGAGCAGGCGCTGAAGAGAGCCTCAGGCTATCCGACGGGCGGCTGCAAGGCAATCCCGCAGAGCTATCTTGATGTCGTCAGGGACAACGGGGGAACCGTGGAGAAAAACGCCCCCGTAAGGAAGATACTCATCGAAAACAACGCGGCGACGGGGGTCGAACTCACCTCGGGCGAAGTCATCAAAGCGGACATGGTGATCAGCAATGTCGATCCCGGCATGACGATCCTGAAGCTGGCCGGTGAACAGTATTTCCCCTCCGATTACGCGGAGAACGTCAGGGCATTCACCTATACCCCTGGAGCCTTCATCCTGAAATTCGCCTTGAAGGAAAAGATCACAGATGAAAAATTCGTCATGCTCATCGGGCATCCGAACGCGGACGAATATCTGGACATGATCGAAAACGACCTCGTTCCCGAGAAGGTGAACCTGATGATCCCCGTCATCTCCAACCTCGATCCGACGACGGCCCCCGAGGGCAAGCAGCTCATCATCGCCGGATCGTTCCCCGCCATCAAGCCGGACTGGGACGCCTGGGAGAAGGCCGTGCTGAACTCGGTCAAAATGGTCTTTCCCGATATCGAGAAACATATCCAGTTTACGGAATCCACCACGCCCGAAGAGGTAGAAAAGCTCGTCGGCGAGGGCGGCGGCGTTATCGGCCTGGCACAGAACACGGAACAGGTCGGGTCGAAGCGAATTTCACAGAAGACGTCCGTGAAGAATCTCTACCTTGTCGGATCCGAAGCGGGTGGATGGGGCATCGGCACGGAACTCGCCGCAAACAGCGCCCTCGAACTCAACAAGATGATTCCCTGAAGCAGGGCATGGAGGCTTTGCACAAATCAGGAAAATCGGAACGGCGAGGAATGGGATGATTCAGTACACGCGGGAAAAGAAATCTCCGCGCCGTTTCACGCCGCCCCGGGCTATCAGGCGCTCCAGGTGCTTGGCCATCATGCCTCTTTCGGTAATGAGCAAATCCCAGGGCCCGCCCGTTATGGCATGTTCTCCGTAAACGATTCGCTCCAAGGCGATCTGTTCGAGGGTCTTGGGACCGTCCGCCAGGAAGGCGAGGAGTTTTTCTTCGCGGAGATAGATGGATTCCAGATAGCGGTCGATGACCTCGGGGCGGCCCTCGTACACGCCCCTTCCGTGCGCCGTCAGATATGTTCGTGCATCGTAGGTCTTGAGGCGCTCCAGAGACCGGATCGTGTCGTCGATATCGGACGATGGATCGCCGTAGTAGGGACCGAATCGCGACAGGTCCAGGTCCGCCGTGTACAGGATCTTCTCCTCAGGCACATAGAAGGCGCAATGGCCGCTCGTATGGCCCGGGGTGTGTACGATCTCGACGCCAACCCCTCCCAGGTCCAGGACATCGCCGTCCCGCAATGCACCATCGGCCGCCCGCGGCACATAGTGGCACGTCTCGATGAGGAAGGAGCGCCACAGCGCCTTATCCTCCTCGGGCCAACCGTCTCCGCCGAGGGAACTCAGCCAGCACTCTATATCCGCCAGGAGTGGAGCTTCATCCGGATGGGCCAGCATGATGGCTTCCGGGAAGAGATGGTTGCCTCCCAGGTGATCCTCGTGGGCGTGGGAATTCAGAAGGTAATCGACGGATACCTCTTTGCACAGGGCCTGAATCTTAGCCGGATCGCAGGCGGGATCGACGATGGCCCTGGCACCCCCCTCGACGAGGAGGGCATGGCAGAAGGGATACCCATTGCCCCGGATCAACTTGACCGGTCCCTGGGAGAAATCGAACAATCTGTCGTTGTCGGCCATAGCAACCTCCGTTTGTTTTTGACCGGCGCCTTTTCCCGCCTTCCGGGTGGGTGATCCGTTTTTTTCCCCCACCGACGCCGGAGAATCTACTCGCCGCTACCACGAGGTCAGCGGCCTGTCAAGCCCGAAGGGCTGTATCGAAGATTTCCATAGGCAATGAAAAACAACATAAAATGTTCAATTCTTAACCCATCCCGTAACCGGTTGGCCGATGACGGCAAAATATCTCTTGACAAGAGAGCGCATCCGTGAAAGTCAGACCATGGTCTAAAATATACCATGGTTTGACTTGGCAAACACCTTGCCGGGAAAGGAATTTAATCAATGGGCATCGCCGAGCGAAAACAGAGGGAGAAAGAGATACGCCTTGCCGAAATTAAAAAATCCGCTGCCAGCGTCTTTCAAAAAAAAGGGTACGCCACGGCAACCGTCGACGAAATTGCCAGACTTTGTGAAATATCTAAAACGCAAATATATCAATATTTTAAGAGCAAGGACGATCTTCTTTACAGCATCCTCGAACCGGAAATCGCCCGGTTGACGGAACGGATAGGAATCCTTGTCAAGAACGGGAAAGAGCCGGCAAGCGAAACCATTCGCAAGATATTCACCGTGTCTTATGAACATTACGACCAAAATCCCGATGTCTATCAGATGCTTTGGCAACACAATATCCATGCGCTCCCGGATCATAAACTGAACCGCCTGGAACATATGCTCAGAGAAAATACGCATCATATGGAAACGGCTATAAAAAAGGGAATCGATCAGGGTCTTTTCAGAGAGGTGGACCCCAAGTTGGCAGCCATCGTCGTATGGAGTCTGTACATGGGCGTCTATCATCATCAAGCAAAAAGGATGTTGGGCAGAAAAACGGATTATCGAAAATCAACGATCGATGCGGCTTTGGAACTGATCCTGCAGGGATTGAAAAGAAAATAATTTTTTTGCGCAAAGAATGACCATGGTCCAAAATAGACCGCGTTTATAGCAATTCATGCTTCTAGGAGGTGGAATACCGGTGCCAAACATTCTCGCGGATGAAAAGGATGTCCGTTTCGCGCTCTTTGACGTGCTGAAAGTACAGGAATTGAGCAAAACGGAAGCCTTTGCTTCCTTTACACAAGACGTCATGGAGATGATCATTGCCGAAGCGCTGAAATTTGCGGAAAACGTCCTGTTTCCTCTGAACCTGAAGGGTGACAAGGAAGGGGCGCGGTTCGTCGACGGCCGGGTGTTTTCGACACCAGGTACGGCGGAAGCCTACCGCGCCTTGGCCGACAGCGGGTGGTTAACGGCGAGAGAGAGCGAGGATCTTGGGGGACAGGGGATGCCCAATGTCTTGAATGTCATCGCCGATGAACTGTTTCTCTCCTCAAACTTTCCCCTCATGACCACTGCGCATGTGACCCATGACGGCGCAAAATTGATCGAGCTCTTCGGTACTGAGGAACAGAAGCATCTGTATATGGAGAAGATGTACGGGGGCCAATGGACCGGCACGATGGTGCTGACGGAATCCGGAGCGGGATCGGACCTAGGCGCTATCCAGACCAAGGCGACTCGACGGGGCGACGGGACCTACACCATTTCCGGCTCGAAACTATTCATAACCGGCGGCGACAGCGATGTAACGGAAAACATCGTCCATCTGATTCTGGCAAGGATTGAGGGAGATCCTCCGGGTACGAAGGGACTTTCCATTTTCATCGTACCGAAGATCATCGTCAATTCCGACGGATCTCTAAGCGGCGTGCCCAACGACATCGTCTGCACAAGGATCGAGGAGAAACTGGGACTCCACGCATCGCCTACCTGCCAGATGACCTTCGGGGAAAACAATGACTGCATCGGCTATCTTCTCGGCAAGGAGCGAGCAGGGATCAACATCATGTTCGGTCTGATCAATCCCAGCCGCCTCGGCATCGGCGCCTGGGGGACAGGGACCGCATCCATCGCCTATCTGCATGCCCTGCGGTACGCAAAGGAGCGGATTCAGGGCGGAGCCCTCGACAATCCGAGAAACAGGGTTGCGATCATCAATCACCCGGACATACGCCGCATCCTGCTGACGATGAAAGCGTATACGGAAGGAATGCGGGTTTTCGTCTATTATCTTTCCTACGCTCTCGATCTTTCGAGGGTATCTTCTTCAGCGGAGGAAAGGGAACGCTGGAGCGGGACGGTAGATTTGCTCATACCGGTTCTGAAGGCCTATTGCAGTGAAAAGGGATTCGAGATGGCCAATCTGGCTGTTCAGATCCACGGCGGTTACGGTCTTTCCGCGGAATATCCCGTCGAGCAGTTGATGCGAGATGTACGGACGGCCACCATCGTCGAGGGAACCACGGGCATCCAGGGCATGGACCTGGTTTTCCGAAAATTGCCCATGGAGGGCGGAGCGGTGTTCGCCGACTTCCTCGCGGCCATGGATGACGTCGCCGGGAAGATGGCAGGCAGGGCGGGATGGCAGGCTTATATCGATCAGTTCAAAAGGACGAAGGCCGGATTGGCCGAGATGCCGGCAGCCTTTTCCAGGCAGACGGCCGAGGGCAACAAGGCTTTTCCCTACCTGAAGGCAAACCTTTTCCTGGAGGCTTTCGGCGACGTGATCATGGGCTGGTTTCTTCTGCGGAGCGCCCTCGTCGCCGAAGAGAGACTGGAGGCCCTCTGCCGGGAGAAGGGAGCAACCGATGCGGCGAGTCGGGACGCACTGACCGCTGGCGATATGGATGCAGTCTTTTTCCAGGGCAAGATCCTGACGGCAAAGCATTTCATAGGAACGATGCTGCCCGTAACGGAGGGAAAGCTGGCATCCATAGCATGGAACGACCTCTCCGCCTGGGAAATCGTGGAAAGGGCCTTCGGCGGATGATATTGCGTCCACGAGCGATGTAGGATATCCTGGTGACGAAGCAGCCAAGAGCAGCATAAGAACATAAGGAGGTAAATATGGAACAGAAGACAGAAAAAAAGAAGGTGCCTGTCGTTCCCGGGTGGTTTTCCCTGGACCCCCCTGAACGGCTCATTGGAAACCGATGTAAGACCTGCGGCGACTTCTTCTTCCCGAAGGTCATCTCCTGCCGCAACCCCAATTGCCGGGGAACGGAGCTGGAAGATGTGTTTCTCGGCACGAAAGGAAAACTCTGGTCCTTCACGACGAACTTTTACCAGCCCCCCGCGCCGTACGTGTCTCCGCTTCCCTTTGTTCCCTATACGATCGCCGTCGTCGATCTGCCTGTCGAAAAGCTCATGGTGGCGGGACAGGTCGTGAAGGGCGTCGATCCGGACAAGCTGCGCGTAGGCATGGAAATGGACCTCGTCATGGAGACCCTCTATGAAGATGCGGAGGGTACGGAGCATGTCATTTGGAAGTGGAAACCCGCCGCATGAGGGAGAAAAACACCGCTTCCGTTACCGCGGGACGGCTGTCGAGGCAAAGGGGTGCTTCAGTTTTAATGAGCCAATGAACCCACCGCGGGTATGAAAGGAGGGATTCGGAGATATCATGAGAACAGCAAAAAAGTCGGATGTTGTCATCATCGGCTCCGGCCTTGGAGGGATGCTGTGCGGTTTGCTCCTCGGTCGAGAGGGCTACAAGACCACAATCATCGAACGGCTTTCCCATCCCGGGGGTCGATACACGACCCTGGAGCGCAACGGATACCGAATCAACACGGGGTCATGGGCGGTGGGGCTCCACGGCACGTCAGGCCCCCTGTGGAAACTGCTGGTTGATTTGGGAGTCGAGATTGAGGTGCGGGTCCCGCAGCCGGCACACGCACACCTCTGGGTCAAGGGCAAGGACGTTCCCCTTCCCCCCAAGGGACAGCTCGGGATGATTATGGGCGCCGTCAGCACAAGCAGGGACGAGGCGGAAAGGGTCATGGCCGCGGTCCGTCAGGGCCTTATCTGGCAGGAGCCGTCGGACCGCCTTACCACCGAGGAGTGGCTGCACCAGTACACGGACAATCCCCTCATTCACGGCCAGTTCAATTTCTTCAGCCG
>JAFGIO010000001.1 GCA_016929555.1 Deltaproteobacteria bacterium
CCGGAACAGGAGACGCCGGCCAAAGGCCAGACGGCTACCGACGTTCTTTACATTGGCATTTTTCCCTTGATATTCAACGATCGGTTGTTTATTCTCCAAACCATCAGCATATAAGAATCAATCGCCACCTCCATCCAACAGCGTGCCTTCGACAAACACCGTGCGGGATATTGGGGCCATGAGCTTGAAGACCGGAATTCCCCGAATAACCGAAATGCTCGGTTTTTCTCTGTCTTTCACGCTGGAGATCATGATCAACGGCAATCAAGACACGTCTGAAATTCCCCTTTGCCCCCCTCTGCCCAAAAAAGGGGGGGGGGTGGAGAGGATGTTCCCTTTGTCAAAGGGGGGAAAGAGGCGATGACGAGGACAGGAAGGACAGGAAGAAGCGAAATCTAACTTGTTTACAATACGATGAAGAACGGAGGTGTCTCGCATGCCGGAATTGGTTTTACGGAAAGACGATAACGGGCTGTGCACATTGATGCTCAACCGGCCGGAAAAACTCAATGCGCTGAACGTGGACGTTTTCAAGGCGCTTCGCGCCCACGTGGACGACCTGGAGCGGAGTTTCGACACCATCGGCTGCGTGGTCCTGAGGGGGAGCGGCCGGTGTTTCTCCGCCGGACACGACCTGATGGACATCGGGGCGGGGGAGCAGCCGCCCTATCCGCATTACCAGTCGGAAACGGTCGAACACCTGTCCAATCTCCCCCAGCCGTTGATTTCAGCCGTTCACGGGCACTGCTATACCGGCGCCCTTGAGCTGGCCCTGGCGGGGGACATCATCCTCGCGGCCGCCTCGGCGCGCTTCGCCGACACCCACGGGAAGTGGGCCCTGACGCCGATCTGGGGCATGAGCCAGCGGCTGCCCCGGCGGGTAGGCGCGGCGAAGGCAAAGGAGATGATGTTCACGTCGAGAACCTACAATGCCGAGGAGGCGGTGGCCATGGGACTCGCGAACCTGTGCGTTTCCGACGAGGATTTCGATCGGGAAGTCGAGGCCCTGGCGAGAGCGATCCTGGCCAACTCCTGGTTCAGCAACCGCGCCAACAAGCGGCTGATCGGAAAGACCGACGGCCTGTCCCTGGCGGAGGGGCTACGATACGAGATCGAACACAACGAGGGCGTCGGCCCGGATGTGGCGGAGCGCATCAGCTCCTTCGGAAAGAAGAAGTAGCCCTTTGGGGCATGAAGCGCCGGCCGGGCCGGCGAATTGATGCAACCCCGCGAGGGAGAAAGGAGGAAGGACCATGGATAACGCGGTATCGATGAACATGATGAGGCGAATCTGCGTCGGGGATTTCATCAGGCGCCGGGTCCTGAAGACCCCGAACGAGGTGGCCGTCGTGATGAACTACAAGGGGACGACGACCAGGCAGGCGACCTATGACGAGTTGAACCGGGAGGCGAACCGCTTCGCCCACGCCATCATGGAGATGGGCGTCAAGAAGGGCGACCGCGTGGCGATCCTGTCCCACAACTGCGTTCAGTTCGTGGTGTACATGATGGCCCTGGCCAAGATGGGCGCCTGGATCACGCCGTTGAATTTCGCCCTGAAGGGGAGGGAGATCGTTCCCCTCATCAAGCACAGCGAGCCCGTGATGTTCATCGTGGAGGACGAGCTCGTCGAAGCGGTGCTGGAGGTGGAAAAGGAGATCGACTCCGTCAAACACCGTGTCATGATCAATCTCAGCGGTGAAAAGCCGCTGCCGAAGGGCTGGATCGATTTCGACAGCCTCTGCGCGGCCCGGTATTCCGAGGAGGAACCCTGCGTGGAGATCAACGGCGAAGACATCTTGACCCTGATGTACACCAGCGGCACCGAGGCCATGCCGAAGGGGGTCATGAACAGCCATGCCAACTGGTATTCGACGATCATGAACAACGCCATCGACCAGATGCTGTTCCTGAGGGACTGCGCCGCCGAGGGCCAGCAGATGGCGAAAACCCCGGTGGGTCTTGGGGCTGCGCCGCTTTTCCACGTGGCCGGCCAGGCGACGGTCTTTTCCGGCATGTTCGTGGCCGGCAAGTACATCCTCGTCTATTCGCCCGATCCGCCGGTCATCATGAAGCTGTTTCAGGAGGGCGAGCTCACCAGCGGCATCATGGCCCCAACCGTCGTCGTCAATCTGCTCGGCATGCCCGGCGGCGAAGACCTCATCCGGAATCTGTGGGGAAAGCTGGAGATGGCCATTCTCTACGGCAGCCCCGCCTCCGAGGTTCTTCTGCGCAAGATCATGGAGCTGCTGCCGAACTGCCGGTTCCAGAACTACTACGGTCAGTCGGAGTTGACCCCGCTCGGATGCACCCTCTTCCACGACAATCTCCTCAAGAAGACCGTGGAGGCCAATGAGAGGTTCGACGGGGCGGAGCCGATCGGCCAGCCGCACACCATGGTAGAGATGAAGATCTTCGACGAACGGGACAGGGAGGTTCCGCCGGGGACGATCGGGGAGATGGTCGCGCGGAGCCCCTCGGTGATGATTGGATACTACAAGGATCCCGAGAAAACGGCCGACGTCTTCCGGGGCGGCTGGCTCCACACAGGCGATCTCGGGAGGATGGACGAAGAATACTTCTTCTACTTCGTGGACCGCAAGAAGGACGTCATCCGGACCGGGGCCGAGAACGTCTCCTCCGTCGAGGTGGAGCAGTGGGTGGTGAAGCACCCGAAGGTGGCCGAGTGCACAGCCGTCGGCCTGCCCCACGAGAAATGGGGCGAGGCCGTGACGGTCTTCGTCGTTCCGAATGCCGGTGTCGAGATCGAGGAGGAAGAGATCATCCGGTACAGCAAGGAGGGGCTCGCCGGGTACAAGGTCCCCAAGCGGGCGGTCATCGTATCGGAGATCCCGAAGAATCCCAGCGGCAAGATCCTGAAGAAGGATCTGCGGAAAAAGTACAGCGATTTCTATAAGGAGTGATTCCCAAGGCTGGGGTGAGGAGAGGGGCCTCCCAGGGAGAAGCGTTTGAGCTAAAGGATCGCTGTCCACATGCGGTGATGTTCACCTGCCACCCTTAGGGGCTGACCCTCAAGGCTCCGCAGCCCTTCAACAATATCGTCCGAAAGGAGCGTCCTATGGCCAAACCGGTATTGCGGACCAAGTTGTGCGACATCCTCGGAATCGAGTACCCGATCCTCAGCGCGGGCATGGGGCCGAGCCTTGTGGGGGAGAAGACCGGAGCGACGGTCGAGCTGGTCGTTGCGGTGTCGGAGGCCGGAGGGCTCGGCGTCCTCGGGGCCGCCGGATATTCCGTTGACGAGATGCGGGACTGCATCCGCGAGATCCGGAAGCTGACCGACAAGCCCTTCGGCGTGGATCTGCTGCTGCCGGCGCAGACCGTCGGCGTCGAGGACCAGAAGGTGAGAGGGGCAGCCGAAATACCCCTCAGCGACATCATCAAGACCCTGCCCAAGGCGCATTACGACTGGATCATGAAGATCAAGGAGGAAATGGGGCTGCCGGATATCGATGCCAAGGTGAACCTGGGCGCCACGACCATGCGTCCCCATGCCGCGGTGCAAGCCTGCATCGAGGAGAAGGTGCCCCTGTTTTGCGCCGGGCTCGGCAATCCCGGGTTCATGGTGGCCGACGCCCATGCCGCCGGCATGAGGGTCCTGGGAATCGCCGGCAACACGAGAAACGCCGGCCGGATCGCGAAATCCGGCGTCGATCTCGTCGTCGCCCAGGGACACGAAGGCGGCGGGCATACGGGGCGGATCGGTTCGGCGGCCCTGTGGCCCCAGGCCATCGATGCGGCGGCCCCGACGCCGGTTCTGGCCGCGGGGGGCATCGGCGACGGCCGGGGCGTGGCGGCCGCCCTCGCCATGGGCTGCGTCGGCGTCTGGGTCGGGACCCGCTTCCTGGCCTCGAAGGAGGGAGGAGCCCTGGAGGTCCAGAAGGAGGCGATCCTGGCAGCCGCCGACGAAGACACCCGCCGGACCTATCTATATACCGGCAAGACCTCCCGGGCCACGTACAACAAATTCCACGATCTCTGGGAACAATCGGGTCTCGAAGCGCTTCCCTTTCCGACGCAGGTCATGATTGCATCGTCCCTGGTGGAGATGTTCACGAAGGCGGGAAAGAAGGAATACATCGGTCCCTTCGCCGGCCAGGTTGCGGGCCTGATTCAGGACATCAAGCCGGCTGCCCGGATCCTGGAGGAGATGGTGGAGCAAACGGTGGATATTCTGGCGCGAAAGCTCCCGGAGACGGTCATCGCGAAGGCGTGATGTCCGGACGAATCGCATCGCTGGGAACCTCGGCAGCATGCATGGTATGCAAGAAAAGGGGGCAGATCTGAACCTGCCCCCTTTTCTCTCGGGTGATGCCGAAGTCCTTCTCAAGCCGTTCGGCACGTCACTTCTTCGCCGCAACCTCGTACATGGCACGGAACCTTTCGAGCATCAGGCGCGGTGTTACCGTAGGCCTTATGTACTTGGGAAGTTCAGGATCGATCCCAAAGAGGTACTTGGCAATGCTTTTGAGGCTCTCTACGTCGTATCTGGCCATCATGGTGATGGTCTCCATCTGTGGGGAGCCGCCTCCGTGCAATCCGGCCACCTGCATCACGCCGGCCAGTTCGGACACAATGAGATTCTCTATGCCGCGGAAGCACTTGTGCTGATCCTCGGCGGAAACGTTGGGGTTCCGCATCAGATACTTGTTTGCCAGCTTAGCCGTCTCCTCGGAGAAGAACTCCTCCTCGAAAGGCAGGGTGGCGCACAAGCCTCCAGCCAGGTCGGCAACGATCTTGAACTCGTCATAGATCTGTTCCCCGGCAAGCCTCCTGCCCGCATTGGTCAGGATCTCATCGGGCAGATACGTGCCCGAGGGCGACCTCTC
>JAFGIO010000084.1 GCA_016929555.1 Deltaproteobacteria bacterium
GCCGGATAGGGATTTCCGGAATTCAATGCCGGTTTGATAAACACGGAATCTCCTCTGGAGAGCCAAGAGAAGTCAGTTGCAGCCCTCACAGAGTTCTTTACAGCTTCAATTAGCACACGATCTTCAGAACCATTTTTGACGCCTGTCAGAAAGACTTTGGTAGAGAAGTTTTCAATCAAATTTTCCAATGCCCCATGTGCGACTCTCCAAGGATAGACAGCTCCCATTGAAGCTATGGCCATGAATTTAAGAAACTTTCGTCTATCCATATCTAAAGAATCTAAACAGCCGCCTTTTTTCATATATTATTCCTCTAATTCAAATCTGACGGTCCCGTAAAAAAGTCACGGGCCATGTCACCCTCGCGAAAGCGGTGGTCCAGAATATATTGAATTCACTGGATTCCCGCTTTCGTGGGAATGACAGAAATGGGTCAAATCAGACTTTTTACGGTTTCGTCAAATCTGATTAGCACAGGAACGACGATAAACATGATCTGCTTTTTCACCCATCTTAAATATGCATCGCTTTTCGGATCCATATCCTGAATCTCAGCATGGTATTCTCTTGCTCCTATCAGGTTTAACATAAGCAAACTAATGCATCTAATAAATGAAACAATCTGTTCAGGCTCAATGTTGAAACGGGGACGTCTACTGAATTCATTAGCCCACATATTAAAGATATCCTGAATGAGCTGATAACTGGGTACCATTTCTCCTTTTTTAACGGACTGGGTCATGTTTAGTAATATGATCCTGAAAATTTCAGGATGTTCAAAATGGAAACCTAATGCCCTGTCCAGATATGTAGACACTCCGTCAACCATTCCCATTTCCCTGATACCAAGAAACCAGCCCGGCATTGCCTGTTTGTACTGTTCAATCAAATCTTTCAGTACCGTTTCAAAAAGGACAGCCTTGGTTGAAAAATAATAGATGACAAGGGGATGATCGACCCGCGCCTCATTTGCAATCATGCGCATACTGGCTGTCGAATAGGGATAATGGCAAAAGACCTTTTTTGCAGCTTTCAAAATTTTCTCTTTCTTGGGCTCCTTAGTTGCCTTGCTCTTTGAAGGACTTTTTTTAGTTGTTATTTTCATGGAATATGATTTTAAGGTTCCGTGTTGGTAAAGTCAATATTTTTTTACCGATTGGTAAATTTTTCTTGACTTTAAAATTACTGTAGATTACATTTTTTACCATATGGTAAAATATTTTATTGGGATGAGTCTATCCTTACAAATGGATTCGCTTATGAAAAAATATACTGCGACACTGATAAGCATTCGCAGTGTTCTAATGGCGATAAACTGAAAAGGAAAGAATTAAGAAATGAAATCTCTAAAGATTATTCTCATATGCCTGGCATCAATCATAGCATTAGTGATAATATTTTTTTTTATTATCGTCCCGATCATGACCCAACCCAAAAAAGAACTTTCACCTCTGGCCCAGGTATGGCTAAATAGTGGTAAATATATAAGTTGGCGGTCAACACTGGAAGAAAATAAATCCTTTGGAGAACTCGACATCTTCACCATACAGAAAGGAAACCCGGAAAATCCTGCCATTCTGATGATTCACGGCTATCCCACCAGCAGTTTTGATTTTTTCGAGCTTTTCGAGCTTTTGAGCAATGATTACTACGTATGCGCCCTTGATTCCCCTGGATATGGACTAACGGATAAACCCCGGGATGGTTATGTCTACTCCATCGAAGACGACGCCCGTTTAGTGGACTACTATATCCGTGATATTCTGAAACTCAATTCCCTCGCCTTGTACACCCATGATAAGGGAGACAGTGTGGGGTTGGCGCTATTAAAACTTTACACCCAGCAAGATGAATATAAGATTACCCATCACTTTATCACCAATGGGAATATTTACCTTCCATTGGCTGAGCTGACGGATATACAGTTACTTCTTTTGAATAAACGAACCGGTCCTTTTATTACCCGTTATATCAATGGAAAAAGATTTGCAAAGGGATTGAACACTCTTGCGCACTCGATTCCCGAGCCTTTAGAAAAAGTGGACGCTGTGGCATCTAATATTGATTATCAGGACGGTGGAAAAGTGCAGCACAGTATCATACAATACCTGAATCAGAGACATAAATACGAGAACGAATGGCTGGCAAATCTTCAGAACAGCATCGTTCCCACCACAATTATATGGGGAGTTGATGATCCTGTAGCCCCTTTGAAGGTCTCTGATTTTGTATGGAATAAAATTCTCAAAAATCGGCAAACCAAAGCCTGGTACTGGAAACTGCCGATGGCAAACCACTACCTGCAGAATGATCAGCCGGAGGTCATAAACTTGATTATAAGACAAGCCCTTGGAGAGCAAGTTGATTTTAGCAGGATTGATCAGGGCATCAGACCAGTTTCAGTGGATAGATAGAGAAAACAGGAGGTGTGTGAATGAAAAAAAAGCGAATTATAATTGTTTTAATCGCCCTTATCATAATTGGGGTATCGGTCAGGCTCGGATTACCGGTTGTAATGACAGGCATGGGCTTGCACCCGGAATACGATGGTCAGCGATACCTGTTGCCCGAGGGAAAGGCGCTGATTATCTCTACCAGCCATGACAGGCTGGGAAATGACGGGGATGAAACCGGCGTATTCGGTTCTGAGCTGACCGCCCCTTACTATGAATTCCAGGATGGCCGCATGTCGGTGGATGTAGCCAGTATCAAAGGCGGTCAAATCCCCATCGATCCCATGTCTTTCAAGTGGTTTATCAAGACTGAATATGATGAACGATATCTTTCGGATCCGGTATTTCAGGGCAAGGTCAAAAACTCTCTGCTGATTGACGACATCGACTTCACAAAATACGACATCATCTATCTGGCCGGCGGTTGGGGGGCCGCCTATGATCTCGGTTATTCTAAGGTATTGGGCAGAAAAATATCCGATGCGTACGCGGCCGACAAAGTCATCGGTGGTGTATGTCATGGTTTGCTCGGATTGCTGCTGGCCCGCGATGAGAAGGGCCAGCCACTGGTCCGGGGACGCCGAATCACGGCGGTCACGGATAAGCAGGTTGAAGAACTCGGTATTTCCATCACGCCCCAGCATCCGGAACGCGAACTGAGGGCGGCCGGGGCCAAATTCGAAAGTGCCACCGCCTTTCGTGACATGTTTGCCAACCGCGTGGTCGTCGATGGTCGCATCATCTCCGGGCAAAACCAGAATGCCGGACCCGAGGTGGCCAACTTGATGATGAAAGCAGCGGGAGGGACACGGAGATGAAAAACATCCCTGGAAATGACCGGGTTGAATCATTGTTGCGAATACTGTCGGGGATCATCGGATTCATATTTCTTATTATGGGGCTAGGATTTCTGATATTGCCGGAAGTTATTGCGACTACGCAATTCTTCGCTGATACCGCCCGCGCCGTTGGTATCAACTCCCTCAGGGGAGATTTCGGTGCCTTATTCCTGGGAATGAGCTTTTTCTGCCTGCTGGGAGTATTCTCCGCGCACCGATGGCTGTTGCAGGTTCCCATTGTTTTCCTGACGTTGGTGATATTGGGCAGATTGATTAGCTTCGTCGTTGACGATCTACCGATGGTGATGGCCGGCACGCTCGTGTCTGAATTGATGTTCTTAACGGTTCTTACCCTGTCAGTCATTTCCTATTCCTTTAGCTCAAGGGCGCAGAAAAGTCCGCCAGCATTGAAAACGGTTTTCAACCTCCAATTCCTGGTGGTGTTTGGAATCGTGATTATCGTGGTTGCAGGCGCTTTCACGGCAAGTCAACAGATTGGAATGCGGTTATGGAACGGGCTCGCCGGCCGGTCAGTGAGACAGAATATGATCGGGGAATTGCCGGATGGACTTCATGTCGGTCTGGCAGGTACCGGTTCACCCCTGCCAGATAGAAAACGAAAAGGGGTGTGCACTTTCGTGATGGCCGGTAAACACCTGTTTATTATCGATTCAGGTCCAGGAAGTACGCTGAACCTGGAACTTATGCGGGTACCGCTGGATAACATCCAGGCCGTCCTGTTGACCCATGTACACTCCGATCATATCGGCGGGCTGGGTGAACTGATGTTCAAAGCCTGGACCGGGGGCGCAAGAACAGAACCCTTGAAAATAATTGGACCAGAAGGTGTCGACAGCGTGGTTCAGGGATTCAACCAGGCCTATTCTGTGGATGCAGGTTTCCGGTTTGCGCACCATGGACCGACAGTCGCAAATCTGAAAGGCGCGGGCGGCACACCCGAAACCATCGAGGTGCTCGATGAAACCAAAGGCGCAGTGGTTTTCCAAACCGGTGATTTGAAGGTGACTGCCTTTCTGGTCGATCACCGCCCGGTGGAACCGGCTTTCGGGTACCGTTTCGACTATAAAGGCCGATCGGTGGTTATCAGCGGAGATACCCTGCCGAGCGAATCGTTGCGGCGCCAAGCTGAAGGGGTCGATCTGCTGCTGCACGAAGCGCTGCAACCGGAAATGCTCAGAATAATCAGTCAGGCAAGCATCACTAGAAGTAAAGTCATCGCGAAAGTTACAACGGACATACTGACCTATCACACCTTCCCGGAAGAAGCAGCGCGAATCGCCCGGGACGCAAACGTCAGGCACCTATTATTGTTCCATATCATTCCGCCGACGCCGATGGCTTTTTTCAATTCTGCTTTTCTGGGCGATTCCAGAGACTACTACGATGGCCCTATCACCGTTGGAGTTGATGGCATGCTGTTCAGTATGCCTCCCAATTCTACAAAAATACTGAAGAAATGGGCGCTCTAATGAAATTTGGGCTGCGCCAACTAATTCTTGGTGGACCGTTTTCATGGAGGACCTGGCCCGCTAAATCGTCCGGGCATCCTTCTCTCAGGAGCGCATGCATTACCTGGAGCGGGAAGGTAAGGTCGATTACACATCCAAGGACGGGGAGACGCACAAAATATTTCCCGCCCTGGAATGGCTGGCAGCCATGTGCTCTCACATCCCCAACAGGGCGAGCAGATGGTCAGGTATTACGGATATTATAGCGATGTATCCCGGAGGAAAAGGCAAATAGCCAGACAAGATAACGCAATCTCCGCCATCCTTGAACCAAATGACGATTCAAACGTCTTCCGGAAAAATTGGGCCAAGCTGATCAAAAAAATCTACGAGGTGGATCCTCTGGTCTGCCCGCATTGCCGGGGACCGATGCGGATCAGCAGCAGCATCGAAGACCCTCCGGTGATCCGGATCATCCTCGAACATCTTGGCCTCTGGCTGGTAAAGGCAAGACCGCCTCCCAAAATACAGGCGCCGACGATCAGCTATTACGAGGAGACTGCGGACTCTCATCATGAACAACCGGATTACCTCAACTACGCCGATCCCGATTATACCTGGGATGCCTATCTCCACTCCTGACGTATGACAACATCTCAACAGATGTGCCGGTGGGGTTTGCTCGAATAGCGCCCCAAAACGTCTTTGCAACCCCTTAAATCGGCCATATCTGAGTCAGCAGATCAAATGACTGTCGGCGCAAAAGGCATCTTCCCACGATCGTCTTCCACCCCCCCCCCATATTTTTGTGACATTTTTTAGCCCGTTATACCATTGACAGGCGGCATCCTTTATCCTATACTCCCGCCCGCCAAAAGGAATTTATGAGCGGCAAATCGTGCGGAACAACGGAATGATGCAGGAAGATTTTAGTGAAAAGGACGCCTCGGAAACAAAGAAAGATCAATCCCTGACAGAGGACAGCAGCCCTCAGATACAGGATGTCGAACGGATCATTGAACCGAGCAACGCGCTGCCGGAGATCGCCCTAGAAGACCTTCCCGAAGGGCTCCGGGCGGCCTGCGCCAGGGCGGGGTGGACAAGGCTCCTGCCGGTGCAGGCCCGGGCCATACCCTACCTTCTGGCCGGCCGCAACCTGATGGTGCAGTCACAGACCGGCAGCGGCAAGACGGCCGTCTTCCTCCTGCCGATCCTGGAGCACATCGACGCAGCCCAGAGGAGATGCCAAGCGCTGGTCCTGGTTCCCACGCGCGAGCTGGCCCTTCAGGTTTCGCGGGAGGCGCAGCTCCTGGCGGGGGATTCGGGGATACAGACGGCCGTCGTCTACGGCGGCGTAAAATACGGCCCCCAGCTCGAGGCCTTCCGAAAGGGCGCCCAACTGGTCGTTGGAACGCCGGGACGGGTACTCGATCATCTCCTAAAGGGAACCCTCAGCCTCGATGCCTTGCAGATCCTCGTCTTCGACGAGGCCGACCGCATGCTCTCGATGGGCTTCTACCCGGATATGAAGCGGATTCAGCGTTTTCTTCCTTCCCGCCCGATCCAGGGCTCCATGTTCTCCGCGACCTTTCCGGCTTACGTGCTGCGTCTCGCCGGGGAATTCCTCAAACAGCCCGAGTTCCTCAGCCTGAGCCGTGACCACGTCCATGTGGCCGAAACGGAACACATCTTTTACGTCGTGCCCGGGATGCAGAGAGAGCGGTCGCTGGTTCGGATCATCGAAATGGAGAATCCCGCTTCGGCCATCATCTTCTGCAACATGAAATCGACCGTCCATTTCGTTTCGGTCGTTCTCAAAAGGTTCGGCTACGACGCCGACGAGCTCAGCTCCGACCTCGCCCAGGCGGCACGCGAGCGGGTGATGGCGCGGGTGCGCAGCGGCACCCTGCGCTTCCTCGTGGCAACCGATGTGGCTGCCCGTGGAATAGACATTACCGACCTTTCGCACGTCATCCAGTACGAGCCGCCGGAAGACCCGGAAATCTATATCCACAGGGCGGGTCGCACCGGGCGCGTCGGGGCAATCGGCACGGCCGTCACAATCGTGGCCGGGATGGAGCAGTTCAAACTCCGGGACATTTCCCGCAGTTTCAACATCCAAATGCAGGAAAGAAGGCTCCCGACGGATGAGGACGTCGAAGCGATCGTTTCCCAGCGGGTCATCGCCATGCTGGAGGCCGATCTCCGCTCGCGCGACAGCCTCCAATACGAAAGGATGCAGCGCTTCGTCAGCCTGGGCCGAAGCCTCATGGAAGCGGAGGAAGAGTCCCCCCTGATCGCCATGCTTCTGGACGATTACTATCAGCGGATCCTTCAGGCGCCGCCCGAGACGCCGCCGGAGCCAGCGGAGAAGGCGCCGGTACGCAGGAAAAAACATCCCCGACATCGGGGGGACAAGAAAAGATAAGCCCCAAACGGCGGGATCGATTTGGCAAAAAAATCCCCTTCCCTGTATCCCTCCCCCTCGAGGGTTGAGGGTTGGGGCGGGGATGATTTTCATGCTTCATGGCGCCCCACGGGGCATGAGGTTTTTTACTAAAAAAGGAACCGATAGGGAGGTTTTTTTCATTATGGCAGGAAAGGCATTGGAAGGTATCAGGGTTTTGGAACTTGCCCACGTCGTCGCAGGTCCCTACTGCGCCAAGCTGTTGTCCGACCTTGGGTCCGACACCATCAAGATCGAGGCGCCGGGCACGGGGGACGAAACGCGCACAAGCGGACCCTTTCCGGGCGACATCCCCCATCCCGAAAAGAGCGGGCTTTTTCTTTACCTCAACACGAACAAGCGGGGAATTACCCTGAATGTGCAATCGAAGACGGGCAGGGATCTCTTTCTCAAGCTCGTAGGCTGGGCCGACATTCTGATCGAGGACCGCAGCCCAGGGGAAATGGAAGAGATGGCGCTCACCTATGAAGATCTGAAGGCCCTCAATCCCGATCTGATCATGGTCTCCATCACCCCCTTCGGACAGACGGGCCCCTATCGGAATTACAAGGCCTATCCGCTGAACAGTTTTCATGCCGGCGGCGAGTCCATGAACATGTACTACATGAATCAGATGGTCAACCCTTCCGACAGGGCTCCTCTCAATGGTCCCGGCTTCATGGGCGAGTGCGACGCCGGACTGAGCGGCGCTACGGGGGCCATGGCAGCCCTCTACAGCAGGGGCGCCGGCGGGCGGGGACAGCACATCGACATCTCCAAACAGGAGTCTTCCATCGCCATCGATCGGCTGCAGAACGTCCTGTACCACAACCAGGACAAAGAGGAGACACAGCTGCTGGTCCAGGCCTCCATTCAGGGGGCCGGTATGGTGGGGGGGCTGTTGAGCTGCAAGGACGGCTATGTCGTTCTGGCGGCCATGCAGGACAATCAGTGGGCCGGTCTTGTGGATCTGATGGGCAACCCGGACTGGACGAAGGAGGAAAGGTTCGTCTCGGAGGAAAGCCGCGCCATCCATGCCAGGGAGGCAACGGCAAAGGTGCAGGAGTGGATGATGGACCACACGATGGAGGAAATTTTCCGGGGGGGACAGCAAAGGGGAGTTCCCGTCGGCGCCGTCACCAAACCGGAGGACCTGGTTCATTCCCCGCAAATGAGACATAGGGGTTTCTTCGCTGAAATAGACCATCCCGTAGCCGGCAGGTTCGAATACCCGACCGCAGCTTACAAGCTGTCCGAAACCCCCTGGGCCGCCTGGCGTCCCGCCCCGCTTCTGGGACAGCACAACGAGGAGATTTTTACGGGCCTTCTGAACTGTACGAAAGAGGACCTGGTCGCACTGAGACGACTGGGTGTTATATAGAAAGGAAAGCACAATGACGGATAGACCCCCCCTTAAGGGCGTAAGAGTAGCCGACTTCTCCTGGGCCTGGGCTGGGCCCTATGCGGCCATGGAACTGGCGCTCTTCGGCGCCGAGGTCATCAAGATCGAAAGCATGAAACGTCTGGATCACGTGCGCTTGCGTGCCCTGGGCTTCGGTCACTTCAGGGGCGCCGATGCATCCCCCTTCTTCAACGATTTGAATATGAACAAGTTGAGCGTCACCCTCGATCTGGGCCATCCCAAGGCCGTGGAAATCGCCAAAAAGATCGTCTCCATCAGCGACATCATGCTCCAGAACATGAGGCCCGGCGTCATGGACAGGCTCGGCTTTAGCTACGAGGCTATGAAGAAGGTCAAGCCCGACATCATCTACCTGTCCTCGTCGGCCTGCGGCGCCACCGGTCCCGACCGCGAATATGTGGGCTATGCCCCCACCTTCGGCGCCCTCGGTGGCGGGGTCCATCTCACCGGCTATCCGGACATGGCTCCCCAGCCGCTGACCGGATCCGTCGATCTGCGCAGCGCCGCCACGTCCGCCTTCATCATGCTCGCCGCTCTCGTCCACCGGCAGAGAACGGGCGAAGGACAGCACATCGATGTTTCCTCCCAGGAGACCATCACCGCCCTGATCGGCGATGCCCTCATGGAATACACCATGAACGGAAGAAGCCGCACCCGCAGGGGCAACGAGGATGACGCTATGGCCCCCCACAACGTGTACCGCTGCCGGGACGACAAAGGGATGACCATCGCCGCCGCCGAAGAGGAATGGAAAGACCTGAGGCGGGACGACAAATGGGTGACTATTGCCGTCGCCACCGAAGAGGAATGGAAGGCTTTGACGGAAGTGCTCGACAACCCGGTCCTGAAAAACGATGCAAGGTTTGCCGATGCCTACAGCCGTCACACCAACCGGGAGGCGCTGGACAGGATCATCGAAACCTGGACCAGGGAACGCACCCCCAACGAGGTCATGACGGTCCTGCAGCGCGCCGGTGTCGCGGCAGTTCCCTCCTTCAACAGCGAAGCCCTCGCCCATGACCCCCATCTGAAGGAACGGAACGCCTTCATCGAGTTGGATCATTCGGTCATGGGAAAACGGGTCGTCGTAGCCCCCCACTGGAGAATGAGCGAGACACCGGTGCATATCACCCGCCCGGCGCCTCTTCTGGGCGGGCATAACCGCTATGTATTTTGCGATCTGCTTGGAATGTCCCCGCAGGAAGTCGAGGACCTGGAAAAGGACAAAGTCATCTATTGACAAAACCGTAAAAAGTCCGATTTGAACCATTTTTGTCATTCCCGCGAAAGCGGGAATCCAGGTAATTCAATATATTCTGGACCCCCACTTTCCCCCGCCTTCGCGGGGGCAGGCTGCAAGGGGGTGACATGGTTTGTGACTTTTTACGGGATTGTCATCTATTAGCCGGGACGAATTTCATTTTAACGGCAAGAAGAGACTCCGGATGGAGACGTCCTGCCCGATGGTGAATCCTTCAATGGTTCTTACAGCCCTATCAATCCCGCCACGCGGCCCCTATGCCAGTCACCGTCACCGAAGGCCACCTCGCATTCCTTGGCGTGACGGGTATACAGCTGCATATCGTGTTCCATGGTAAATCCGACGGCCCCGTGGATCCGATGTGCCAGGGCGCAGATACGCCGATAGGCATCGCTGACCCAGGCCTTCGCCATTGAAACCTCGGTGATTGAATCCAGCCCTTCGGCCAACCGCCAGATGGCTTCGTAGGCGATAAACCGGGCGCCGTCGAGGTCCACCGCCATGTTGGCGCAATGATGCTGCACCGCCTGGAATGAGCCGATGGGTTTCCCGAACTGCACCCGTTCCTTGGCATATTCCACGCTCATTTCCAAAACCTTCCCGGCGCCGCCGACCATTTCGGCACATTTCGCCGCGGCTCCCCATTGGCTGATCGCTTCCGCAATGGCGCCGCCCTCACCCTGCCGGCCGAGGATGCGGCCCTCGGGGACTTTGACGTCCCGGAACAGAACATCGTACTGGTGTTCGGGACCCAAGGTTTTCATGCGACGGGCGGCGATCCCCCGGTCGCCCGAATCGACGAGAAACAAGGTAAGCCCCTGCTTTCCATCCAGATCTGTCCGTGCGACAACCAGCATCTCGTCGGCAACCACTGCGTAAGGCACGAAGATCTTCCTGCCGTTCAGCGTGTAGATTCCGTTTCCTCTCTCCGCTGCCATTCGGCTCTCCGAGGGCTCCCAAACGGCGCCTGGTTCCGAGACAGCATAGGTCATGATCCGCTGTCCCGCGGCGATTGACCTTAGGTACTCCCTCTTCTGCTCCTCGGTGCCGAAGCAAGCAATGGACATCCCGCACAGGACAACGGTGGGAACATAGGGACAGGCCAGCCGATAGCGGCCCTGTTCCTCCACAGCGATGCACAGTTCCTGAAAACCTTTCGCGAGACCTCCGTAATCTTCGGGGAAGGCAACACCCATCAGGCCGAGTTCCGCCATCCCCCGCCACAGTTCAGGTGAGAAGCCCTGCTCGGAGGCCTCGAGTTCCCGTACAAGGGTCCTGGAACATTCTCCTTCCAGGAACCTCCGCACCGTGTCCCGAATCATCTGTTGATCTTTATTGAATCGAAGGTCCATGGGAATCCTTCCTCAAAAGGCCCGTTACGGACCGGCTTATGCTGTCTGTTTTGCTTTCCAGGCGATCTTGTCCGAACGACTCCAGACTCCGGGAAGCTCCTCCCAGAAGAACTGGACAAGGAAACCGCCCGCGTGCTTTGGATGGATGAAGGTATCCGCCCAGCGACCGCCGTCCGTCACACCATCGTTCGCTCCAAAGGTGGGGATCCCGTGATGTTCACAGGCAGCCAGCGCCTTATCCCAGTCCGCCACCTCGAAGGTGACGTGGTGGGCCTGATGCCCCCGGTTCTTTAAGAAACGATGCACGAAGGATTCCTCATCCACCGGCTGAATGAGCTCCCAGCGCATCTGGGTCCCGGGGATCGTAAGCACTAGGGTTTTGATGTCCGGATGCTTGCCCTCGGGTGTCCTGTAAACTTCCTGCATTCCCGCGGCTTTTTCACACCACTGCGCCAGTTCGTCGCGGTTCTCACAGGCGTGGCCGACCTGCTCGATGGCTACGATACCCAGCGTCGGCTCCGAGGGCGCGGTCGCCTTCGCCGGGACGGCGGACCCGCCGCTACAGCAGATACCGGCCGACGACGGCCCGAAAAGACGCCACAACAGACCGCTTTCGCGTTCCGGCGGCACAAAGGGCACATCGACAAACCGTTTCGACGGACCCGTCGAGAGGCGACCGGCATGGATCCCCAACTCCGACACCCGCTTCAAAGCAACGTCCAGATCCGTAACCTCGACGGCAAGATGATGGATGCCCGGCCCTGCGGGGCTGTCCAGAAACTCCTGGAGCGGCGATTGCTTGCCGAGAGGCTCCTGGACCTCCCAGCGGTGCCCCCAGCTTCCAGGAACTTCCAGCAGCACTCCCCGGCTTCCCTCATCGGGTTTTTCCCACTCTTGCGACTTCCGGAAACCGAACAACCCCTCCAGAAGCTTCAGTTGATGGTTCAAATCGGGTACAACCTGGCAGATATGATCAATACGGTATATATTCAGCACCTTTCACTCCTTTCATTAGCAGGTTTCTCCCATCGGCGGAACAGCCTCAGCTCGGATGACCTTCCAGCAAGTCGTATCCATTGTTGACAAGCTCCTTGACCAACCGCAGGTTATAGGAGTTCATAGCCCCGATACGGTTGGCAAGCTCCCTGACCTCCTCCTCGAATTTATCCATGGGGTAGACGGCATTTACCAGCCCGATCTGGAAGGCACGGGCGGCGTCGATTCGCGCACCTGTAAAAAGCAGTTCCTTCGCCAGGGCTTTCCCTACGCGCTCCGGCATGCGTTTGACCCCGCCCCAGCCGGGTGCGCTTCCGCCGTATTCGGGCTGGTCCGGGTCCCCGTCCTCGGCGATCTTCGGCCGATAGGGCGGCTCGGCGGAGAGGGTTATTTCGGGAAAACCGAATTGGGCATCTTCCGCCGCAATGATGAAATCCGCACCCAGCGCCAGTTCCAGCGCACCGCCGAGGCAGTATCCGTGGACTGCGGCAAAGACCGGCTTGCTCATGGCCTCCATCTTGCTGAAGGTTTTCTGGCCGAGACGGTTGCTTTCCAGGCGATCCTTTTTCGTCAGTTCTTCGGACCATTTGAGATCCATTCCCGCACAGAAAGCGCGTCCCTCCCCCCGGAGCACCACGCAGGACACGTCCTCTCTCTCGTCAAGCTCATCGAAGGCCTTGCGAAGCTCCATCATCATCGTGAGGTTCATGGCGTTCATTTTCTTGGGGCGGTCCAATGTCAACCAGCCCACGCGTTTTTCGACCTTCACATCCAGTGTTTCATACATGCCTCTATCCTCCTTCTCATTGTATGCTTTGAATCCATCGTTTCTCCGGCACGCTTCAGGCTAAGCGCGCGGGAGTCCCAGCCCCCGTGTGGCGATGACGTTTCGTTGGATCTCGGCGCTGCCTGCGATAAAGGGCTGGGCCACAACGTCGATAAGATCATGCGTGAAGAAACCTCCCAGCGGATTGTCCTCCCGCTGCCATAGGTTTCCGTATTGTCCGAAAGTCTTGGCACCGGTACCTGCCAGTCCATCGTGCACGATGAAGCTGAAGAGCTGGTTGATCGATGCGGCATAGTCGGGGCTTTCCCCCGCGGCCTGTTTCGAAACCGTGTGCAGCGCAAGGTTGTAGAGAACCCGGATCTCGATGTAGCGCTGAGCGATCTCCTTTCGGACCGACTCCCGCCAATCCCTTCTGAGATAGGTTCCAGCCTCTTCACTTTTCATGAAGTTGATCAGTCGCAAGAGCGCCTGCTCGTATTTGATGGTCGACCCGATTCCAGAGCGTTCGAAGTCCAGGGTGCTCATGGCTACATAAAAACCACGGTTTTCATCGCCTATCCGGTTTTCCACGGGCACGCGCACATCTTCCAGGAAGATCTCGTTATACGGTGTGTCACCCCGCATATCCACGATAGGCCGGACGGTGATTCCGGGCGTCTTGATGTCCATTATCAGAAAAGTGAGCTGGCGATGCCGGGGTTGTTCCGGATCGGTGCCGGTGCGCGCGAGGACCATCAGCCAGTCGGCGTACTGCGCCTGGCTGATCCAAACCTTCTGGCCGTTGACGATGTATGCATCGCCCTCTCTTACGGCACGTGTTCGCACTCCGGCCAAATCCGAACCGGCATTGGGTTCGGAAAACCCCTGTGCCCAGGCCTCTTCCCCCGAGCTGATCTTCGGCAAATGCTTCCGCCGCTGTTCCTCCGTTCCGTACTGGAGCAAAGTCGGCCCCATAAGGAAAACGCCAATGCCATTCACGGTGGGCACCCGGGCGCGCATCATCTCCTCATGAAGGATGAATTCCTCCATCACGCCAAGGCCGGCTCCGCCATACTCTTTCGGCCAGTTGGGCGCCACCCATCCTTTTTCGGCCAGCGCGGCCGCCCATTCGTTCGCGGCGGACCTCCGTTCCGGATTGTCCGATCTGCGGTCAATGACCCAGTTGTAGCCATAGACGTCTTCCGGTTCGAGACTCTGCTCGCTTTCGGTATCCGGTACGTAACGCGCGGGAAACCGCTCTCTGATAAACGCGCGGACCTCATCCCGAAAGGCCGCCTGTTCCTCGCTGTCTTTCCAGTTCAAGTTTTTCCCCCTTTATCCTTGCCGGTTTGCGGGTTTCCAAGGCGTCCCATCACCCTATCCCTGTCCCAGGTGGCGGCCGTGATTCCATGGTCGCCCCGAATCCGAAGTTCGTGTTTGGAATTTTTTCCTATGGGCGTCTTGGGCAGCTCTCCGACAAACTCGATGTACCGGGGAACCATGAAATAGGGCAGCCTTTCCTGGCAGTGGACCACCAGTCCTTCGTAGTCATGATCGGCACCCTCTTGGAGTACGACCGCGACCTTGACCTCTTCCTCCTCAAGCTCCGAAGGCACACCGAAAGCCGCAGATTCCACCACCATCGGGTGGCTGTTCACGACCTGCTCCACCTCGAAGGCGGAAATGTTCTCTCCGCGGCGGCGGATACAATCCTGGATCCGCTCGACAAAGTAGAAATAACCGTCCGCATCCCGGTAAGCCCGGTCCCCTGTGTGAAACCACAGGTTCCTGAAGGTATCCGCTGTGGCTTGCGGGAATTTGTAGTAGCCCGTTGTGATCACAAAAGGCAGTCTGGGGCGCAACACCATCTCGCCTTCCTCACCGCTGCCGACCTCCCGGTCATCTTCATCGACGATCTTTACCTCATAGATCTCATCGTTGGCCTGTCCGCAGGAACCCGGGCGCCATCGGCCGTAGGGACTGCCCGTTCCGATTCCCGCTTCCGTGCTGGTATAAGTCTCCACACTGCGGACACCGAATCTCTCCCTGAACGCCTCGTCCAGAGCGGATTTGCCCACATAGAAGGCCCGGAGGCCATGGTCACGGTCGGTCGGAACAGGAGGCCGGTTCATCAGTATGGGGATCATGGAAAAGACACCCATGGCCACGTTGGCGTTGAAGTGCCGCACATCCTCCCAGAACCGCGACGCGCTGAATCGCTCCACCAAGGCGATGGAAGCCCCCCCAAGCAGGGCCGTCATGGCTCCGTCCCAGAGGGCAGCCGCATGGAAAAGCGGAATGGGACAATAGATGGTCTCTCCCGGTTCATACGCCAGGTATTTCAACGAATCGCGGGCACAAGTCAGCGCCAGGGCATGCGGGGTCATTACCCCTTTGGATGGTCCGGTCGTGCCGGATGTGTACATGACGGCCTGGAGATCGCAGTATCGAACAAGGGGCTTCGATGTCTCATTGCGGAAGCTCAACAACTGTTCAAAGGGAATAACCGGCCATGGGAATCGGGGTACCAAGCGGCTTGCGGGGTGATTTTTCCGGACAACAACGGAACGGAGGTCGGGCAAATGATCCTTCAGCGGGGCGATGACATCCAAAAGGGACTCGTCTATTATCAGGAGCGATGAATCGGAGGAGTGCAGAACATGCCGAAGAATCTCTCCTTTGTACGCTGTGTTGACCGGAACAGCGACAGCGCCGAGCTCGGCCAGAGCGAAGATCACGTAGAGAAATTCGGCACAGTTTGGGAGCATCACAGCCACGTGGTCGCGAGGCATGACCCCCTGCGCGGCCAGGCCCCTTGTCACCCGATTTACGATGTCCTTCACCTCCCCATAGGTCATTTCTCCCTCTTTAAACTTCAGGAAGATCTGCCCTTTGAGGCTCCTGGCCTTTTCTTCAAGGATCCTGCTCAGAACGAGCTTTTCCAGTTCGGATTGCGTCATAAGAAATTCCCGATTCCCGCCTTTCCGGGCCAGCCTGATCCTTTACCGGGCCGTCCGACGTTAGGGAACGACAACGGCCCACGACTGCCTGAAATCGATTCAACTATACATCTGTATTACATCAATTAGAAATTTATAATTTCCAGTTATCCATGATTGAAGTTGACAGGAAATTCATTTGTGTCGAAAGTATATTAAGATAATACTTTCGTGTCAAGAAGATTTTGAGAACATTATTTTTGCAGGATTTTTTGCTTGACACACCAGACCCGCCCGTCTATACTCATCTCACGAAAAAGGAAGTTCTTATCATTAATTCAATGTTGTAATTACTATCAATGATTGGTTCCTTTTTCAAGTCTGTCCTCTTGTACCGCCTCTGGAAAGCCCGTGTCTTCGTTCCCCTTCGGCGGTAACTTGACGCGTCAGGTCGTGTCCGTAACCCATGGCACCGTTTAACAAAACAGGAAAGGAGAAACCATGAAACACCTTGGAAAATCATCGTTTTTTCTTGCCGGCCTGATGTTGGCCCTGTCCATGGTCATTTCATTCGGAGATGCGGCGAATGCCGCGGATACCCTCAAGAAGGCCCGAAAACAAGGCTTCATCAGGGTCGGTTTCGCCAACGAAGCGCCTTTCGGCTATGCGACCACGAGCGGCAAACTGACAGGGGAGGCCCCTGAAATCGCCAAGATCATTTTCAGAAAACTGGGAATCCCGGAAGTGGACGGCGTTCTCACCGAGTGGGGCGGTCTCATACCCGGCCTGAAAGCGGGTCGTTTCGATGTAATCGCCGCCGGGATGTTCATCACCCCGAAGCGGTGCCGGGAAGTTGCCTTTTCGGAACCGACCTACACACTGGGCCAGGCCTTCCTCGTCAGAGCGGGAAACCCCAAGAACCTGCACAGCTACGATGATGCGGCAAAGAATCCCGATGTCAAGCTGGGTGTCCTCTCCGGCGCCGTGGAAGTAGGTTATGCCCGAATCGCCGGCATCCCCGATGAAAGGATTGTGGGCCTCCCGGACCAGGGATCCATGCTCGCCGCCGTTCGCTCCGGTCGGGTCGACGCGGCGGCCCTGACGGCTCTTTCCATCCAGAACATGGCGGAAAAAGGTGGTGAGGCCGTGGAGCGGGCCCATCCCTTCACCACACTCCCGGAGGCCATGGGATCGGGAGGGTTTGCCTTCCGGAAAAAGGACAAGGCTCTGCTGAAGGCCTTCAACAGGGAACTGAAGCAGTTCATCGGGACGAAGGCTCATCTCGATTTGGTCGGGCCCTTCGGCTTCACCGAAGCGGAACTCCCCCAGAAGACCGCCGCCGAGTGTTGCGCCAGCAAGTGATCGGAATTCCCAGCTCCGACACTGCGGCTTTGCGGGACATCGGATCAGGGAATCGCTTTTGTGAAAGAAAAACGCGATGATGCTCTTTCTTCCCCAATTGCTTGAAGGGGCGGTCGTCACCATCGAAGTTACGGCCTGCGCCTCCGTTCTTGCCATCATCATGGGCTTTGCGGCAGGTCTGGCGAGGTTGTCCCGATGGTGGATCGTCCGGGCCGTGACGGTCGTTTATGTTGAGGTTTTCCGCGGTTCCTCCGCCTTGGTCCAGCTCTTCTGGCTCTTTTTCGTCCTCCCTTTCTTCGGAATCAATCTGACCGCCTTCGAGGCCGCCGTGCTGGCCCTGGGCCTGAACGTCGGTGCTTATGGCTCGGAAGTCGTCCGGGGGGCTATTCTGGCCGTTCCGAAAGGACAATATGAAGCAGCCCGGTCCCTCAATTTCTCTCATAGCCGGATGATGCGGCGGATCATCATTCCCCAGGCCGTCGTTGCCATGCTTCCCCCTTGGGGAAACCTCCTCATCGAACTGCTGAAGAACACCGCACTGGTTTCCCTGATCACCCTGTCCGATCTCGCCTTCAAGGCCTACCAACTGAACCAGGCCACCTTCCGGAGCACCGAAATCTTCAGCATGGTCCTCGTCATCTATTTCATCATCGCCCTGGGCATGACCGGTATCATCCGGCTTCTGGAACGGTGGTTCGGCAGGGGTATCCTTTACAGAGGAGCGGCATGATGATCGTAAAATGGGATTTCGCCTGGAACATTCTCCCAGTGCTCCTCAAAGCCGCGATCACCACTCTCGAGGCGACGGCCCTCGGGTATGCCATGGCCCTCTCTCTGGGTCTTGTGCTGGCCATTGTCCGGCGAAGCCGGGTTCGCGCCATATCCTGGACCGCCGGCGGAATCATCGAGTTTGTGAGAAGCACCCCGTTTCTCATCCAGCTTTATTTCCTCTATTTCATCCTGCCCAATTACGGTTTGACCCTCCCCGCTTTCGTCACGGGAATTTTAGGGCTGGGCATTCACTACAGCGCCTACACCTCGGAGGTTTACCGGGCGGGAATCGAGGGGATTCCCCAGGGACAATGGGAGGCCGCCCGGTCCCTCAATTTCACGAAACTGCAGATCTACCGGCGGATCATCATTCCACAGGCTATTCCTCCCATCGTTCCGGCTCTGGGGAACTATCTCGTCGGCATGATCAAGGATACGCCGATCCTTTCGGCCATTGCGGTGGTGGAAATCATGCAGAGGGCCAAGATCATCGGTTCGGAAACCTTCCGGTATCTCGAGCCCATCACCATGGTGGGTATCTTCTTCCTCCTCGTGAGCCTGGTTTTTTCTGCCTTCATCCGAAAGGTCGAACGGGGAGTTTCCATGGACCGGCGAATTGAAAAAGCCATGGAGATTAAAGGATAATATGGAACACATCATCCGATTTTCGAAGGTGACAAAGCGTTTCGGCGACCTCGTCGTTCTCGAGGAGCTGGATTTTGAGGTCATGGCCAAGGAAAGGCTTGTCCTCATCGGAAGCAGCGGCTCCGGAAAGAGCACTATCCTCCGGATCCTCATGACTTTGGAAAAGCCCGACTCGGGGTTCATCGAGGTGGAAGGAGAATCCCTGTGGCACATGGAAAAAAAAGGACGGATCGTCCCGGCCACGGAAAAGCATCTGAGAAAGATGAGAAAAAAGATCGGTATGGTTTTCCAGCACTTCCATCTCTTTCCTCACATGACCGTTCTCCGGAATGTCACGGAAGCCCAGATTTACGTTCTGGGAATGAGCAAGGAGGAGGCCCGGGAACGGGCCCTGGCCCTCCTGGATATGGTCGGCCTCTCCGAAAAGGCGGACCAGTACCCCGCCCAACTGTCCGGGGGTCAGAAACAGCGTGTGGCCATCGCCAGGGCGCTGGCTCAGCGGCCCCAAATCCTTCTTTTCGACGAGGTTACGTCGGCCCTGGATCCGGAGCTGGTGGGCGAGGTCCTGAAGGTTCTCAAAGACCTGGCCCAGGAGCATGAACATACCATGCTCATTGTCACCCACGAGATGGGATTTGCCCGGGAAATCGCTGATCGGATCTGCTTTCTCGACAAGGGACGGATCATTGAGAAAGGTCCGCCGTCCCGCATATTTACCGAACCGGAAATGGAGCGCACCCGAGAATTCCTGAGAAATTACATCGAGGTCAGCAATGCGATCAACGGCGTCTAATCGAAAAATCCCTTCCTTCGAATTTATGAAGTTTCCGGCCCTTGCTCCGTCTTCTGCTGCTGGTAGGATGCAATCATGGCGGCGGTCAGTTCCGAAAGGGTGGCGGGAGGAACCGGAGCGTTCTCCCTGGCCTCGAGTGTGAGAGCCCCCGAGGGACAGGCCGAGACGCACAGACCGCAGCCGATGCAGCGCTCCACGATCTGAGTCACCTTGTCATCGTCCAGGCTGAGGGCTTCGGTCTGGCATCGCTCCACGCAATCGCCGCAGCCGATGCAGGCCTCCTCGTCGATGCGCATGATGAAGCTCGACTCGGCGCAGGCATGGATGGCACCGGCCGTCTTGATGCTCTCCAGAATGCCGCAGTGGCAGGAGCAACAGTTGCAGATGAAGTTGATCGATTCCGTGGTGTTGCTCGAACAGTGCACCAATCCGGCCTTTTCAGCCTCGTCGAGGATCCTTCGGGCCTCTTCTTTCGTCACGGGTTTGTTGAAACCGCGCTCCAGCATGAACTTGGCCTGCTGCCCAAAGGAAAAGCAGTTATCCTTCGGTTTCGTGCAGGGATTGCCCGTGAGTTCGCCGAAATGGCGGCAGTAGCAGGTGCCCACGGAAATGAACTCGGACTCGTCGATGTACTTGGATACCTGGTCATAGGGGTGAATCTTCGTGCCCGCAGGGATCTCTTCCTCCACGCTGATCACGCGGGAGAAGGGAACGGCCGTATAGCCCCTGCCGAGGGCGGCGGCGGGCGCTTTCTGTCTAACCTTGGTTACGGTGTCGAAGTAGTTCTGAAAGAGACGGGCGAGCTCTTTTGTCCTGTCATCCGTCCCTCCCCTCATGAAGTGGACCTCGAAGGTGCCCGGCAGCAGGGGTACGAGAACGTAGGCCTTGACGCCGCGGGAATCGTCGGTAAAGATGAGGGCCTTGTTCGCCATGCCTTCAAGGAGGCGTTTTGTCGTTTCGGGTTCATACCCGGTCTTTGAGGCTATCTTTTCTATCGTACCCAACGACATGGGCAGCTTTGTGGCGAATTCGGCCTCTTCCGGCGTATAGAGAAACTCCAGTATCGCGTAAAGTTCCGGGCATTTGAGCGCAGGATACCCCGTTCTCGCATTCACCGCATCGGCCAGCTTTTCATAGATCGGATCCATCATAACACCTCCTTAAAATTTTAAAATGGGCCCGCAACGCGAACGGTCGAAACTCGACTGGCCGCGTACGCATATCCCACCCAAAAACCAGCGGCAACCGCCTGCTTTATACAGCCTGGTACGCGAAATACGTTTTCC
>JAFGIO010000085.1 GCA_016929555.1 Deltaproteobacteria bacterium
GCATTCATAGAAGATTCCGTTGCCCCTTTCGACCGCGAGTCCTGCATCAAAAACGCCATAGCCACGTTCGAAGAACTCAAGACCTACGGGCTCAAGTCCTACGTTGACGCTACTCCCATCGATTTAGGCCTTCCATCCCGCAATGCGGACATTCTCAAAGAGATCTCCGAAAAAACAGGCGTGAACATCATCTGTGCCACAGGCGTTTATTACGAGAAAAACGGCGCTGCCGGGTACTACCACTTCCGGAGCAACATTCCCCTCTTCGACGTCGTCAAGGAAATGGAAGAGGTTTTCGTAAAAGAGATCACCGAGGGGATCGGCAAGACAGGGATCAAGGCCGGTGTGATCAAGGTCGCCACGGGGCACGGCGCCATATCACCCTATGAGGAGACAGCATTGAAGGCGGCTGCGAAGGCCCAGAAGGAAACCGGCGTGCCCATCATCAGCCACACGGAAGCGGGAACGATGGGACCCGAGCAGGCGGACCTCCTGATAGCCGAGGGAGCCGATCCGAAGCAAATGATGATCGGCCATGCAAATGGGAACGGGGATATTAAGTACCATACTGCCATTCTCGACAAGGGCGTCTATCTCGGCTTTGACCGATTGGGCATCGAAGTGCCTCAGGAAATGTCGGATCGCTGGAGCATGGCCTGTATCATCGGTCTGATCGGCATCGGCTTCGCGAACCGGATCATGATGTCCCACGACTACATCATGACATGGCTGGGCCGTCCGTTGGGGGATATCCTTTCCCAAGTGCAACCGAACTGGCATGCGCGGCACGTCTTCAAGGATCTCGTACCCGCCCTCAAGGAGGCCGGCGTCACGGACGACAAGATCAAGACCATACTCATCGACAATCCGCGGCGCCTGTTTGCGGGATTATAGAGAACTTGGAGGCCCCCGACGGGTGGGTGCCGCCGCTGTATTTCTGCAGCCGGGATCACGATCTGTTTTTTTGACGATGTGCTCCATTGCTGCTAAAGCATCATTACGTACAGGGCTCTGCAAACGCCCGTTGCCGAGGGCGTGAATCCGGACGCCGCCGCCGTGAAACGCGTTCGTAATAAACCCTCATGCCTCATGGGGCGCCACGAAGCATGAAAATAAGCCAGATCATTCCCGTGAAAGCGGGAATCCAGGGTTTTATTTTCGTGTGAATTCTCCTGAGGCGAATGCAGATAGGACAATCAACCCACGTTTTGGATGCCCGTATTGTCCATGAGCAAACGGATCGAACCCCGGCACTTTTCCGCTGCGCACAAATGATTCTATGGCAATCGCGATGTGATCGGAAACGAAATTATCTGGATACCCACAGAGTGCAGGAGATACATATGGAATGCCTCTTTGCCCGTTCAAAGGGAAAGAGAACGGGTTTCATGAAAGGATCACGCCTGGTTCTCAAGATCGCAGTCACGACCTTGCTGGTGCTTTTGCATGTGGAAGCGGCGGCTGAACCCTTGCTGTACGTTTCTTCCGGCGCACGGATAAAGAACAAATATCCCTTTGCGGGGGGTGTCTCCTGTTGCAACTGCAAGGTCAAACACTGGGGAAACCTTCCAGACGATTTTCCCACAGGAAAAGTTGAAGCCGTATCTTTCTATCTCTTGACCAGCCGCGAGAGCAGTTATTACAAAAAGGTCAGAGAAGGACCGACGACTCTGACGCTCATGCTGGCCGATAGACGGGCCTCTGCCGTCAGTGCCGTCAAACCTGATTTTGAGACGTATCCCGTGAAACACAAGTGGCTTTTAAAGTTTGTGTTTGAGCCGCCCGTTGAAGTCAGGCCCGGCGCCAAATGGGAGCTTCTCGATGGAGACGGCAACATGTACAGCGCCGTGATGTTGCATTCCAGCGATGACGGTTCGGGAGGCGGATTGCCAGGAATCGATGAGCAGACCGGGTGTCAATACGACCACTTCATTCGGGCGCAATACTCGGTCAAATTCGATCTCGCAGAAGCCGACCGCTCGATTCAGCCGGTACCCATTGTCGGTCCTCCGCACGTCGGTCAAAGGCTCAGGACAAAGGTTCTAAAAACAGCGGTAGTCGAATTCACTGAACGAGGCGACCTGGGTGTTCGAGATGCCGGTGCCATCGTTGCCGAATGGATGACCACGGCCCTCAATAAAACGCGTGTTTTTGAAGTTTATGAGAGGCTTTCGATTAATAAGCTGATGGAAGAGCACAAACTTGGCATGAGCGGTCTAATGGAAGAAGAGACGATAGCCCAGATCGGAAAAATGCGCGGCGTTGAGGCGATCGTAACCGGCAGTGTGATCAAGTTCGGCGACGTCATTTCGGTCACGGCGAAACTCATAGATACGGAAACCGCCAAAATTATCGACTCCGGTGATATAAAGGTTACCAATATCAACAGCATATCTTTTGAGATTGCGAAGTTGGCGCTGGAATTAGCGATGCAATGATTCAAGAGAAAGGAGGATTCGAAGATGCAGGCACTTGTCACTTTGACGCCATCGGAATCGAAGAGACTGATCGGGAAAGCTATGGCAGCGTTACCGGAGATCCGTAATGCCATGAAGAAGGGATACCTTCTCGTGGGCAGAGGATCGACGAACGCCTTCATCCTGGAAGAGCTTCTGGGCGAGAAAATACAAAAAGAAGGATATGTAGCCGGCCAGGTCATCAAAGGGGTCCTGTGCGTCCTTGGCCAGGAAGAAAGGATCAAGCCCATGATCTTCTGTAAGGGAAAGGCTGTTTCAGCGGAGCCGGTTTCCGTCCTCGACAAACTCTCCCCCGGCGATATCCTCCTGAAGGGCGCCAATGCCCTGGACGCAGAAGGAAAAGTCGGCGTTCTCATGGCAAGTCCCGTGGGCGGTACCATGGGTCAACTCTACCTGGCGATGAAGGCCAGAGGATTGGAAATCATTTACCCCGTGGGTCTCGAAAAACTCGTTCCATCGGTCGAATTGGCCGCCCAATATGGGGGAACCCTGACCCTCGGCAAGACGATCGGCGCCCGCGTCGGTATGGCCTGTGTTGCAGATGGAAGGGTGTTCACCGAGATCGATGCGATTGAAAGCCTCTTCGAGATCGATGCGATCCATTTTGCATCAGGAGGTTGGGGGGGCGGTGAGGGATCCGTCACCCTCATCGTCGACGGGCCGGACGCAAAGGTCAATAGATGCCTGAAGTACATCGAGGGCCGGATCAAGGGAGAACCTCCCCTGCCCGCCTTGAAAAGTCCCTGCAAAACCTGCATCGTACCTTGCAGCTTCCAGGGCAAGGATCTCAAGCAGTTGCCCGGCTACCTGAAATAGGAGAGTCCTTGGAGAAGCCGAGTTTCCGGAACGCCTTCAAAAAGCGCCTGAACTGGAACTGGCGCGAACATGAAGAGGCCGCCGGAATGAGACCGGTACACCTTTAAAAATAGCCCGATATACCAGTCCTTATCGCTCCAGGGACCGCGCTGTATAAGGTCTGTACCATATTGATTGTACGGGAGTGCAGCACCGAAAAGGTTTGCAAATACAAACTCATTCCTGCCGGGTCATGATAGAAAAAGCTATTGCCAGCTGTAAAATGATCCTCAATGCTGTCTTCGATTACCTGTTCTATCTTCCCTTCGGTGGGGAGGCCGCCTTCCGTCGCACCTGTATGGACTTTATTCCTTTAACCGACGGTGATGCCTTACTGGAACTATGCTGCGGAGTAGGAGAGTTTACCGCTGTGCTGGCCCGGCAGAAAACCGCCGGACGGTTGGTTGGAGTGGACATTTCCGGACCTTCGATTGAATCAGCCGGAAGAAGGTTGAGGTATACCAAAGCCGGGTTCCTGCTGGCAAGTGCCGCTGATTTGCCTTTTTCCTCAGGTACGTTCGAAAAATGCGTGGTTTCATTCGGAATGCACCACATGCCTATGCAGGAAAGAACCAAATCCCTGAAAGAAATGCACAGGATACTGGTACGGGAAGGCAAGCTGTACATTTTCGACTACAGGTTGCCGGAAAATTGCATCAAAAAACTGGCTGCAATCGCTTATACGCATCTCGACAGCAGCAAGGAAGCATATAGAATGATGATAAGCGGAAGCCTGTTCAGCGAAATCGAAGATGCGGGATTTGAAATCGTAAGGCAGGGTTTCACCTGCTACGGCATAGTACAGTTGCTCGAAATCCGAAAAAACAGGCGTCACGGTCTGTCGATTCCGTAAACGCCGAATAACTCCTTAGAACTCCTGCAATGCACATTGTAAAGCATAAAATGGACGACATCGTAAAAAACCCTCATGCTCCGTGGGGCGCCACGAAGCATGAAAATCACCTCCTTTCCCTATCCCTCTCCTCTCGAGGGGGCGGGATACAGGAAGGGGAAATTTTCTTAATACGTCACAAACCATGTCACCCCCGCGAAGGCGGGAGTCCAGAACCTGCTGAAATAGCTGGGTTCCCGCCTGCGAGGGAATGACTACTTTTTACGGGACCATCATGACCGGGAGGTAGGAAATGGACAAACACATCCGATATGAGATCAAGGACAGGATAGCAACGATCGTTATTGATCGGCCCGAGAAGAAAAACGCCATGACCTTTGCCATGCTCGACGCTTTTCATGAAGCGGTGGCGGAAGCCGGCCAGAATGAGAATGTGTGGGTTCTCATCGTGAGGGGTTCGGGCGGGGCGTTCTGCGCGGGGATCGATCTCGCCGATCTACAGGCAACCCCCGAGGATCGCCGGGGAGGTGAGGAGCGGAAAGCGACGCCATGGCCACTTTTGGCGTGTCCCAAACCGGTGATTGCAGCCATTGATGGCGCTGCCGTTGGCATGGGGGCCGAGTTCACGAGTCAGTGCGACGTGCGGATCGCCTCGACGCGGACACGCTTTGCCTGGAACTTCGTCCACCGCGGCCTCGTGCCGGACATGGGAGCGGGCAGCTGGCTTCTTCCCCGGCTCATCGGTTTGCAGCCGGCGCTTCGTCTCCTATACTCAGGCGATTTTCTCCATGCGCCGGAGGCCTTGGCTATCGGCTATGTCAGCCGAGTGTTGGAGCCCGATCAGGTGGCCGGCGCTGCGTGGGAGGAGGCGCAACGCTTCCTCCAAGGGTCGCCCTTTTCCATACGTCGCATCAAGCGGCTTGTTTACGAGGGACTGGCGCGGAGCCCGGAAGAGCATATCGTACATCATCGCAAGGCCCTGGACGAGTGCTTCCATTCCCACGACCATGCCGAAGGAATAGCCTCGTTTCTCGAGCGGCGGCCCCCACAGTTCACCGGTCGGTAAACACGATCTGCAGAACGCCAGGGAGCGCCGGCAGTCAAGGATGAGGATTTCATCACCTTCCGCGCCTGATCGTCTAACAGTTTCGATGCGTTCGTCCCGGATGCAGGCCGTAGCCTTTTGTGGTGCCTGCGTTGGTGGCATCTTCAATTGTAAAGGCCTTTTCCTCCCGCAACGGTGTAGAATGTCAAAAAAGGCTCACAGTAATGCAAACGGTTTTTCCTTATCCCGATTTTGTCGAATCCCGAATGATTCTCGAGTCCCGTCGTTTGGACAAACAGCGTGTCGAAACTTGCATTGAATGGGTAGGCGGAGCTTTCGGTCTTCCCGATATTTAAAGCCCCAGGTAGGTCTTGCGGATGACTTCGTTTTCCATCAGTTCTTCGCCGGACCCCTGGGCTATGATCTTGCCGGAAGACAGGACATAGTTCCGTGTGGTCATTTTGAAAACCGTGCTGACCTCCTGTTCGACGAGGAGAATGGTAATCCCCATGCCTTTGAGCTGCATGATCTTGTCAAAAACCTCCTGGCGCAGCAGGGGAGAAAGCCCGGTGGACGGTTCGTCGATGCAAAGCAGTTTCGGCTCCGACATGAGGGCCCTGCCGATGGCCAGCATCTGCTGTTCCCCGCCCGAAAGGGTCCCGGATATCTGCCTGGACCGGTCCTTGAGAACGGGAAAGAGGTCATAAACCTTTTCCAGCCGCTCCTTGCTTCTGCGCTTGTCTTTCTCCAGATAGGCTCCGGCCCAGAGATTCTCCGAGACCGTCAATTCCCGAAAAGGCCTCCGTCTTTCCGGACAGAGGACGAGGCCCCGCTTCACGATTTCGTGGGCAGGCACGTCATCGATGCGTTCGCCGTCGAAGGTCACCCTTCCTTCCAGGAGGATGTCCCCCTGGGTGGATCGGCGTTTGATTTCCCTTTCCCAGGCCACCAATCCCGTAATCGCCCGAAGGGTGGTGGATTTGCCCGCCCCGTTGGGTCCCACCAGGCTGACAAGCTCCCCCTTGTCGACACCCAGGCTGATGTCGTTGATGAGCACGGCCTTTTCGTAGCGGACGACCAAGTGATCGATTTCCAAGAGCACGGCTGTTAATCTCCTCCCTTGCCCAAATAGGCCTCGATCACCCGAGGGTTGTTGACGACTTCTTCAGGGGTCCCTTCGTCCAGAAGGGTGCCGAAATTCAGGACGATGATGCGATCGACGATCTTCATCAACTGGTGCAGTTTATGTTCCACGATGATCATGGCCGGGCCTTCGCTGTGCAACCTGCCGAAGCGGCCGCCCTTGTGAAGGCGCCGGATGGATTTCGCCATCAGATCCGTTTCCGCCGGGCTCAGGCCGCCGAAGGGCTCGTCCAAAAGGAGAAGTTCCGGATCCGTCGCTATGGCGCGGGCGACTTCCAGGCGCTTCAAATCGCCCTGGGACAGGACGGACGCCTTTTCCAGGGCCATGTCGGAAATGCCTGCGAATTCCAGGGCGTCCATGGCCTTGTTCTCGATCTTCTTTACCCATTCTCCGCGGGTCGATGACCGGGGGGAGAGGCAGGAGACCATGACATTGGCGATGATGGGCATTCTGCGGAAGGGCCTCATATTCTGAAAGGTGCAGGCCACACCGAGATTGACGATGTTCCAGATGCTCCGGCCCACCAGTTCTTTTCCCTTGAATCGGACGCTTCCCCTGTCCGGTTTCAGAATGCCCGTGATCAGGCGCAGCAGGGTGGTTTTGCCGGCGCCGTTGGGTCCGATCAGACCCAATACCTCTTTCTGTTCCATGCGGAAGGAGACATCATCGACCGCCTTCAGGCCTCCGAAGCTTTTGCTCAGCGATTCCACTTGCAGCAGCGGTTCCGCCATATCAGGTTTCCTCGTTCTCCTCTCTCAGTTCCCGCCGGGAGACCTTGCCCACATCCGTCTTGGGCAGTTCGCCCCGGAATTCGATGATCTTGGGCACCTTGTAATGGGCCAGCTTCTCGTGGCAGAATGCGATAATTTCCTCTTCCGAGATTTTGCCTCTGGCCTCGCTTTCCAGGACGACATAAGCCTTGATGACGGCTCCCACCGCGGGATTCGGCACCCCGACCACGCCGGCTGCCTTGATCTGCGGATGCTGATAGAGCACTTCTTCCACGTGCCTGGCGAAAACGGAGTATCCCTTGTATTTGATCAGATCCCTTTTGCGGTCGAAGAAATGAAAGTAACCCTCTTCGTCCATGCTGACGAGGTCGCCCGTCCGGAGCCACACCTCCCCGTCGAGCTCCATCATGGATTCCGCCGTTCCATCGGGTCTCTTCCAGTAGCCCCGCATGATGTTCGGTCCGCTCAGGACCATCTCCCCGACTTCTCCAACGGGAAGGTATTCGGTGCCTTCATGGTTGATCACGGCTGCTTTGACGCCGGGAATGGGAATGCCGAAAGACCCCTTCTTGGAACGTTGATGGGGGGTGCTGTGGCTGACGGCGGTGGTTTCCGTCATGCCATATCCTTCGTAAATCGTTGCACCCGTTCGTTTTTCCCAGGCGTCGACGGTCGCTTCATGAAGGGTGTCAGCGCCGCAGGCGATCAATTTAAGCTTTTTCCAGTTGATCCTGTCGGTTTTTTCGTATTCCGTGAGGAACTGAAAGAGGGTCGGCACGCCGTAGAATGCCGAGGCCTGATAGCGTTCCATGGCCGAAAGGATCTCTTCGATGTCCGGGGTCGTGAACAAGACCAGGGTATACCCCTGGGACATACCGCTCAGCATGACGACCACCTGACCGTAAATATGGAAAAAGGGCAGGAAGGCGATCACCACTTCCTTTCCCTCTTCGAAGATGGTCCAGAAGGCCTGCACCTGTCTCGTGAGGGCGATGAGATTGCGATGGGTCAGCATGGCCGCCTTGGGAAGGCCCGTCGTGCCGCCGGTGTAAGGCAACACGGCCAAATCCTTTGCCGGATCGATGGAGACTTCCGGCGGATTGGGGGGATATTTCTTCAGCAGATCCTGAAAGGCATAAGCCCTGTATTTCGTGATCGAATCGATCTTCGGAGCCGGTTTGCCCTCATATTCCCTGGCCTGGGTTCCCTTGCCGCCGAAGAGCTTCTTGAGGGCGGGCAGATATTCCCCGATGCTGGTCAGAATAACCCGATCCAGAGAAACGTCCGCCTTGTCGAGATTGTCGTAGAGAATATCCTGGCAAATGGCGGTTTTGGCGTCGCTGTCTTCGATCTGGTGTTTCACTTCGATACTGGTATAAACGGGACTGATGGGCGTCACTTTGGCGCCCAGGCGGAGAGTCGCCAAGTAGGAGATGATATATTGGGGACTGTTTAGAAGGTATAAAGCCACCGTATCTCCCTGGATTACCCCCAGATCGGCCAGGGCCGTCGCCATGCGGTCAACGGCATCCTTCAATTCCAGGTAGTTCAGCTTTTTGCCGTAAAAGATCACGAAGGTCTTTTGCCCGTACTTCGCAACGACCTCATCGAAAAGCTGCGGTACGGATATGTCCGGGATTTCGACTTCCGCGGGCACCCCTTCCGTGTAATGTTTCAGCCATGGTTTCGAGAGATACAGTTCTTTTGGGTTCATGATGGGTTCCTTCTCCCCCATTTTTCTTTTAGCATCGAGGATCTAAGGGATCTAAGAAACAGGCCTTTTGCGTCGGCGCATCGAGCACACGGTCCACTTTTGCTTCAATCCAGATCGGCGGTGCAGATCCGGCAGCTTTTCCGGGTTGCCACATTCCTGATTTTGCATCGGGGACATTCTTTCTCTATCTTGTCTCTTATCCAGTGGATGATGCCCTCCGGCATGTACAGAAGGATGACCAGCACCACTGCCGCAAAGATCATCGTCCGGTATTCTGGCCAGAAGCGGAAGAATTCCAACAGCGGAAAGAGAATGAAGACCGCAGCGATGGGGCCGTAGATCGTCGCAGCCCCTCCGAAGATCGCCCAGATGACCACCATGAACGACATGGAAACTTCCAGTGTGGAAGGACCCGCAATCCTCATGTAATGGGCGTATAGTCCGCCGGCGATTCCGGCGAACAGCCCGCTCAGGCTGAAGGCCAAAAGCTTGTAGAAGGTGGTATTGATGCCGGATGCCTTCACGGCCAATTCGTCTTCCCGGATGGCGTGGAAGATGATCCCGGTGTTGGAATCGGTGATTTTCCACATGATGACGGCCAGGGTGAGCATGGTGACGACGTGGAGATAGTAGTTGCCGAGCAGAGAGTTGGTGAAACGCGTAATCCCGGAGACGCCCAGTTCACCGCCCGTGTAGTCGGGCAGGGCAAAGATGATGCCTGTCAAGATGATTGGAAAGGCCAGGGTGGTCAGGGCCAGATAGGTATGCTTCAGCCTGAGACAGGGGATGCCTACAATCAAACCGGCCAGTACGGCGGCAATGGCGCCCAACGGCACACTTCCCCAGGGAGGGATGTGGGCATGGAGATTGATCAGGGCCGACGAATAGGCCCCTACCCCGAAGAAGAGGGCGTGTCCGAAGTTCATCTGTCCCGTGAAACCGGACAACAGATCCCAACTGGCCGCGAAGATGGCAAAGATGCTGGTTAGAATGACGATCCTGATGATGTAGGGGTCCCGGGTCACCAGGGGCAGGCCGAGAAGGGCGATAAAGAAAAGCGCGACGATAACCCGGCTGGGCAGGACGAGCACCTCGTTGCGGAAGATTTTGTAGAGTTTTTTCAGGGAATATACAACCAGGTCCATGGCTATCTCTCCTCCTCGAAGGCAACGCCGAAGAGCCCTTCCGGCCGTATCAGCAAAACCAGGATCATGATCGTCAGGGCGACGGATCCCCTGAGGAAAGCGCCTTTGGGAATCAAAAAAACCACTGCGGCCTCCGTAAAGCCCAGGATGAAGGCCGCCACGAAACTGCCTTTGATGCTGCCCATACCGCCCAGGACGACGACGGCCATCATGATGATCAACGGCTCCATCCACATGTAGGGGTTGAGGACGGTCAGCGGCGCGAGGACGGCGCCGGTGAAGCCGGCCAGGGCGACGGAAATGCCCATGGTGATCATGGCCAGGCGGCTTTCATTCATGCCCATGAGATTGGCCACTTCCCGGTCCTCGGCCATGGAACGGATGGCCAGACCCAGTTTGGTTTTCATCAACAGGAGCCAGAGTGCGACCAGGGTCAAAAGGACCACGCCAAAGGTCAGCATCTGCTGATAAAAGACCTTGACCCCTCCGACCGTAAAGAATCCGGTGATTAGAAAATCGACGGTCCGGTAGTCCCCCGTAAAGGTCAACAAGACGACCTCCTGAAACACCATGGCCAGGGCAATCGTGGCGATGAGGACAGCGCCCTCGTGTTCGCGTATCGGGTCGATGAGAAACAGGTACACCAGCAGACCGAGCACGGTTACCGCCACAACGGCGACCAGCATCGACAGGAGAGGGTTTACGCCGGATCGGACGGACAGATAATAGATGCTGTAGGCGGCTAACATGTAGAAGGCCGTATGGGCGATGTTGATGATGCGGGCCACCCCGAAAATCAGAGAGAAGCCTATGGCCAGAAGGGCCAGCATGCTCCCCGTGATGAGACCGGAAATAAGAATATTCATAACGCCTCAATGAATGAAGGATGAGGACTATAAAGGGACGCCCAAGGCGGGGCGCGGGTCTGCGAATTACACGAAATCCGCAGACCCTTGATCGTTTTCAACCCTGCCGGGCGGTTTTATAAAGCTATTTTTTCATCCAGGGCGGTATCTTGAGTGAGACCATCCCCTTGTATGTGACCTCGGGGGACGTGGGTGTGGCCCTCCACTTGTTGGGCCAGACGCCGACCAGTTTGCCGTTCTGCCATTGGACGCCCAGGCTTGTCAGATAGCCGGGTCCCCAGGTCAGGTCGTGGGTGGGGTTGCCCTTATCGTCCATTTCATATTTGATAATGCCGCTGGGTACTTTGTACGTGCGATTTTCGAGATGGGCAACGATCTTATCGGCGTCCAGGGAGCCGACGGCCTCGATGGAAGGGACAAGGCTGTATTTGATGGCGGTGTAAGTGTCGGCTGTGTAGGTAGGCGTTTCTTTGTACCTTTTGATGTAGGTATTTATGAAGGGTTTGGTCAGTTCGTTTTGTTCGATGCCCTTGGCGTAGGTATTCATCGTAAAGACATAATTGCCCTTGCCTTTGGTGGCCTCCCAGAAGCCGTCCTTCTGGGCTTCCACGTTGATGCCCACCTGGAGTGCCGGAACTTTCAGCTCTCCGGCCTGACGGGCGAAGGTTATGCCGACGGACGATGAAAAAATCGTGAAAATGAGATTGGCGCCGCTCTTCTGAATGGCCGCAAGCTCGGATGTCACATCCGTCGCGACCTGTGAGGGCTGCCATACCCCGACAAGTTCGAAGCCCATCTTGGGAATGTACACTTGGGCGGCCTTGACCATGGCTTCCGTCCAGGCGGCCTTTTCCGCCACGATAGCGCACTTGACGGGAACATTCAGTTCCTTTTTAAGCAC
>JAFGIO010000010.1 GCA_016929555.1 Deltaproteobacteria bacterium
AGGTTGTCTACCTGAACGGCGCCGCTCTGGCGAAGCACCGCCTCCCAAATTGCCTTGCTCCCCCCCAGGGAGGCGGTGTGGCTCGTAACCGCCCGCTGGCCCGCTTCGGAGAGGCCGCCCTTGTAAATGACCACGGGCTTCCGCCGCGTGACCTCGCGGAGGGTGGAAAAGAAGGATTCTCCCTCCTCGATGCCCTCGATGTACATGGCGACGATACCCGTATCGGAATCCCTGCCGAGATAGTCCAGCAGCTCCGTTTCCCGCAGGTCCGCGCCGTTTCCGAAACTGACGAGCTTGCTGAAATTCAGCCCCATCCACTTCCCGGTGGCGGCGAAGTCGATGGACATGCCCCCGCTCTGGGCGAGAAAGGCAAGGGGTCCCGGTGTCCGGGAAAGATCCGAACCGGGCAGGACGGTCAGGCCGCTGGCCGGGCAGTAGATTCCAAAGCAGTTCGGCCCGACGACACGGATACCCCGGGCGGCGATGCGCTTGATCTCTTCCTCCAGGGCGATCCCCTCAGGGGTCCCCAGTTCCTTAAAGCCCGCCGACAAGATTTCAGCGCCGGCCACCCCCTTTCTGCGGCAGGCCTCGAGGGCCTCCGGTACGTTTTTGGCGGCTACGGCGATGACGGCAAAATCGATCTGCCCGGGGATCTCTTCCACGCTCTTGTATATGTGCAGACCGGCAAAGGTGCCCCCTTTCGGATTTACGGGACAGATCTCTCCGCTGTATCCGATATCCTGAAGGGATAGAATCATACCGCTGCCGAAGAGGTTTCCCGCAGCGGAAACGCCGATGACGGCAACGCGCTTGGGATGGAAAATGCGATCGTAATCGGTGGCGGTGAAGGGTCTGCCCTTGGACTCCATTCCTTTTATCCTTATTTTACGTCTTGATTCCGGAAGCGGCTATTCACAAAGCTGCCTCTGGAAGAGAACTGGGCAGACTTATTATCAGAAACCTATAAGAAGATCAAATGTAAAACACGGCTGATTGCAAATCCCATGATGGAGAATGATCGCCTGGAGACAAGACAAGGGTGTTCATATAAAAAACGGGATTATTTCACGTATTATGATCTTTTCACCTGCATTTTTCTTGACAATTTATCGGGCGATCATTAAGAAAGAGGCGTCGGCCTTTCAGGAAACGAATAGGGTTCCTTACGTATCGGTTGGAACTGAGGGGTCCGATAGAAACCCTCATGCCCGCGGGTCGCCATGAAGCAGGCATAGGCTTCATGTCATTCCGATGCGGCCTGTTTCCGTGAAAGCGGGAATCCAGGGACTATATTTTCGTTTCAAAAACAAAGAATAAAGAGAGGTCGTGCACCTTTCGGAGCGTTCGATGGAGAATGATATAGATACTTCAGGTGTCGAGTATTTCTTTAATCCGCGGTCCATTGCCGTTCTCGGGGCCTCCACCAACATTGAAAAGCCGGGCGGCAGGCCCATATGGGCGCTCAAGAGGAAGGGCTATCCCGGTAAAATCTACCCGGTCAATCCCCGATACGACAGGATCGACGGCCTTCCCTGCTACCCGGAGATCGCCGCCGTACCCGGCGAAGTCGATATGGCCATCATCAGCGTTCCCATCGATCTGATCATGGACATGCTGGAAGAATGCGCCAACAAGAAGGTAAAGGTAGCGGTCGTTTTCACCTCGGGTTTTGCCGAGGTCGGCCCGGAGGGACAGGCGCTTCAGAAGCGCATGAGGAATCTGGCCAGGGAGAGGGGCATTCGGATCCTGGGGCCCAACTGCCTGGGGCTTGTCTATTTCAAGACGAAGGTCATGGCCTCCTTCACGGATATCGTCGATCTGGAACCCGTTCCCCCCCTCTCTCTGGGGTTCGTCACCCAGAGCGGCGCCTTCGGGGAAAAGATGTACATCAAGGCCATGAGGGAAGGCGTGGGATTCAGCACCTTTATCAGCGTCGGGAACGAGGCCGATCGGGACTTCACCGATTTCATGGCCTATCTGCTGGACGATCCCGACACGACGGTCCTGGGCGGTTATATCGAAGGAGCCAAAGACGGCGCCAAATTCCGTCGTGTTGCCGAGAAGGCCCTCAGGCTCGGAAAGCCGATCCTGTTGAAGAAGGTGGGACGGACCCGGGCAGGCACCCGGGCGGTGGCCTCCCATACGGGATCGCTGGCCGGCGACGATCAGATCTACGATGCCTTCTTCCGGCAGATGGGCATCCTCCGGATCGATGAATTGCGGGAACTGACCTCCTTCGTGATCGCTCACCGCAACGGCCGCAGACCCCGGGGTCGCAATGTCGGAATCCTGACCGGTTCCGGCGGAGAAGGCGTGGTGCTGGCCGACAAATGCGAGAGTTTCGGCCTTGTTGTTCCCGAATTCACAGGGGAAACGAGGGAAAAACTGAAAAGCTACCTTCCCTTCTTCGGTTCCGCACGCAATCCCGTCGATATGACGGCTGCCGTCGCCACGGATCCAACCATTTACAAGAAATGCCTGCAGGCCATGGCGGACGATGAGCGCATCGACATGGTGATCTGCCCCGGTTTCTTTCTGGCGCCCTTCGCCTCGATCGTCCATGACGCACTCGAGGTCTGCAGCTCGACGGAAAAACCGATTGTTCTGTCGCCGGTTTGGTCCGA
>JAFGIO010000086.1 GCA_016929555.1 Deltaproteobacteria bacterium
AGATGCGGCAGAGATATGTAGGAGAAAGGCTCCATCCCCTTGACGTTGATGAAGGTTGCAATACCGAGCAGAAAGGTTACAATGGCCACCCTAGACGCCATCAACCAGTGCAGTCGGGATGCTACATTCTCTTCATCTGTGAACGGGTGATTCTTCATGGGATGAACTTATCTCATCTTCGAACGTTTTCTCGGGCTCTGCCGTCAGCGATGGCAATATCTGCCGCTGCCAGTCCCGTACGTTATAATATTTTTTTCAATTAGGCTAACAAATTCAGATCATGCAAAGACCTTTGGTCGTACTGGCGGCTGCATTCATATCGGGCATTCTAACGGGGAAAGCGCTTCCCCTGGATGTTGCAGTCCTGCAGGTTGCCTTAATTTTGGTTTTCACCTTCCTGTTCGTCGTCGGCCGAAGGGATCGTCATCGAGGCAGCCTCCTTTTTCTATTGCTCGCTTTTTTTCTACTGGGCTGCTTGAACATCGACCTTCACCTGAACAGGCAACCGGATCCTGACCACATCTTCCACCATCTACGAAACGAAAAACAGATCATTGAAGGGGTGATCGCTGAACCCCCTCAGGTATCGCCTTATAAGAACGTATTGATCGTGGCCGTCAGAAGGATCAAAAAACATGACGGCTCCTTCACCGCGGTTCGGGGCCGGATCCTGCTTTCCGTGAAGGATGACTACCCCTTCAAATACGGCGATTCCATCCGTTGTCAAGTCAGGTTGAAGATACCCCACAATTTTCAAAATCCCGGTAGATTCGACTACGAATCCTATCTTCGATACCGCCAGATTCTTGTGCAGGGATTCGTCAGCAAGGAATCGGACATTGTCGTCCTCCGCGAAGGCCAGGGGGATCCATTCCGCTCGTTCATCGAACGTTACAGGCAACATCTCAAAGAAGTGATCCGTTCGCATGCACCTTCTCCCCAAGGAGAAATCATCCAGGCATTGATCCTGGGAGACCAGAAGGAAATCCCCGATGAAGTGCGTGAGCAGTTCAACCGCACAGGGACATCCCATATCATCGCCATATCCGGTTTCAATATCGGTATCATCGCCGCCTTTTCCTTCTTTACCGTTCGTCTTTTTCTTAAATCATCGGAATACCTATTGCTCCGCTTCAACATCATCAAAATAGCAACGATCGTTAGCTTCTTTCCTATCGCCATCTTTGTCTTCATCGCCGGTATGGGTGCTTCCGTCGTCCGGGCGGCCATTATGGTTTTTGTTTTTATGGTAGCCATCCTTTTGGGGAAACAGCGTGATCTTTACAACACCCTTTCCTTTGCGGCGATCGTCATCCTTTTCTTCGATCCGCCCGCCCTTTTCGATGTTTCCTTTCAATTATCCTTCACGGCTGTCGCCGCGATTCTTTTCATCACACCAAGATTGTCCGGCCTGCTCCCGCAGGTCCCCTCCGAATCCCCCAACCGTATCGTCGCGCTTTATCACCGGTGGATACGCTATGTTTTTTTATTCACAGCCGCCACGCTAAGTGCCATTACAGGAACACTGCCTCTCATCCTGTTTTATTTCAATCGGCTTTCAATCGTCGCCCTGCCCGCGAACCTTGCCGTTGCACCTCTTTTGGGCATGATGGCCATCCCCGTCAGTATGGCTATCCTTTTAGCCGATCTTTTTTCAGCTACGCTCACCATGATTTTAGTGAAGCTCTCTTCAATGCTCGTTCAAACCTCCTTGACACTGGTACGCCTCTTCGATTCCCTTCCTTTTGCTGCTTTCCGAATCACCACACCCACGTTTATGGAAATCATGGCCTATTATTTCATGATCGTATTCGTCGTCCTTCTCCTTGACCGGAAAAAGAAGGCAAAAGACACGGAAGCCTTCGAAAATCGGGCTGTACCCGCTATGGTCCTTTGGATAGGCCTCTTCACAATGCTCTCTTTCTTTCTTTTCAACGGCATGTATCTCCATCTCCGCGAGCGAAACAGCGCTCACCTCAAGCTTACCGTTATCGATGTCGGTCAGGGAAGTTCTACCCTCGTTCAACTCCCCGGCGGCGGGACGATGCTGATCGACGGCGGCGGTTTTCCGAACAGCACCTTTGATGTGGGACGGTATGTCCTCGCCCCCTTTCTCTGGCATGAAAGGATCGATCACATCGATACTGTAGTTCTTTCTCATCCACATCCCGATCATTTGCATGGACTGATCTTTGTCCTGGAAAACTTCAAGGTCAAAGAGGTCTGGACGAACGGGGAGGCCACGGAAGACCCCGCTTATCTTGCCTTCCTCGACATTATTCGGAAACGTCATCTCATCAACCGTTCGTTATCAGAAAGGGACAATGCTCTCTACCGGAAACCATTGCGAATCGTCGTTCTCAATCCGGAGAGGCCCGTTGACATCACGGATGAAAGGTATCGAACCGAGAGCAATGCGGTAAACGACAGGTCATTGGTTCTGAAACTCTCTTACGATGACGTGGGTTTCATGCTTCCGGGTGACATTACCGCCCCGGCAGAAAGTCGTCTCCTGAACAGGGGCTCCGATCTTTCGGCCGATGTGCTGGTCGTTGCCCATCATGGCGGTTTCACTTCGAGCTTGCCCCCTTTTCTGAAGGCCGTTTCTCCAAAGGTGGCGATCATCAGTTGCGGTACGGATAATATTTACGGCTTTCCCCATCCGGATGTCCTCAAGAGACTCCATCGGCTGAATGTTCAAATTTACAGGACTGACAGAGACGGTGCCGTTTCCTTGCGATCTGACGGAAGCAGGCTGTCCGTTCACCCTTATCGGGGCGTTTCTCGGCAAATTCTAAAATGACGGTACGTCCCTTCGCACCGTACATCTTTTATGAAACCAACAAAATTAGAAAGGATAACTATTTGTTGTTACAACATAATATGACTGACATGCTCTGTAATCTCTCTATTGCGTTTCCCTGCTTTATATGTTAACAGTCACCGCCCAATCATAAGATAGCAAAGTGGATCTTTATGAAGATGATAACCGCCGTCAGGGGATTCAAGGATATCCTAACAGATCAAGTCGATACTTGGCTCCGAATCGAGACAGAGTCCCGTGAACTCTTTACGGCCTTCGGCTTCGAGGAGATCCGAACACCCATCTTGGAGAAAACGGAACTTTTCACACGAGGTATTGGTGAATCCACAGATATCGTGGAAAAAGAAATGTATACCTTTTTAGACCGCAGCGATGAGCAGGTCACGCTCCGCCCCGAGGCGACGGCATCGATCATCCGGGCCTACATAGAGCACCATCTTTATGCGGCCAATCCCATCACGAAGCTTTTCACGATAGGCCCCATGTTCAGGCGTGAAAGGCCACAAAAGGGCCGTCTGAGACAGTTCCATCAGATCAATGTCGAAGTGCTGGGCATCGAAGATCCCCGTATGGATGCCGAACTCCTCTTCATGCTGAAGGAGCTCTTTGCCAAGCTCGGCGTTGCGAATCTCCGTCTTTACATTAATTCCCTCGGATGCCCCCGATGCCGCCCCCGTTTCAGGGAAGCGATTCTCGTCTTCCTGAAAGACAAGGAGGAAATCCTGTGCGACGACTGCAGGAGAAGGTTGAAAAAAAATCCCCTGCGTGTCTTTGACTGCAAGATTGCGGAATGTCAAGCCGTTATCACCGATGGGCCCGAATTGCTGGATTTCCTATGCGCGGACTGTATCGACCATTTCGATAACCTGCAACACTACTTGAACATATTGAGCATCTCATACGAAATCAATAAGAAAATGGTGCGCGGCCTTGATTACTACACCAAAACGACCTTTGAAATCATCGCTCCATCGGCGGGAGCCCAGAACGCCGTCGCAGGTGGAGGCCGTTACGATGGCCTCGTAGAATTGCTGGGAGGGCCTGATATTCCGGGTATCGGTTTTGCGATAGGCTGCGAACGACTCATTGCCTCACTGCCATCGATGAAGGAGATACAGAGCGCCGGCAAACTGCAGTTGTTTGTTGCCGCCATGGGAGAAAAGGCTGAACTTTTTGCCTATACCCTCGTCAACCGCCTTAGGATTTCCGGGATCAGCGCTGAAATGGACTTGGGGGGAAAGGGCCTGAAGGGGCAGATGAAACGTGCGGATAAACTGAGGAGCGGCCATGTTCTCATCATCGGCGAGAGGGAGCTAACCGACCGAAAGGTTGTCCTGAGAAATATGCGAACAGGATCGCAAAGGACCCTCGATATCGGGAATCTTGAGGCATCCGTCATCAACGCTATGAAAGAGAGGTAAACGACTTTGTCCGACTTCATTTCGATAAAGAAAAGGAGCCACTACTGCGGTGCCCTTCGGGCATCCGAAGTGGATCAGAACGTCGTTCTGATGGGTTGGGCACATCGACGCCGCGATCATGGCGGCATTGTATTCGTCGACTTGAGGGACCGTGAAGGCCTTGTTCAGGTCGTCTTCAATCCAGATATATGCCCGGAAGCGCACCTGGAGGCACAGAAGATCCGAAGTGAATTCGTTCTGGCTGTCGAAGGAAAAGTCCGCAGAAGGCCTGCGGGGATGGAAAATCCTACCCTGAAGACAGGTGAAGTAGAGGTGATGGTCTCTGAACTCGCCATACTCAGCGAAGCCAAGACACCTCCCTTCAGTCTCGATGCCGATACCGACCTTTCCGAAAACATTCGGTTGAAGTACCGCTACATAGACCTTCGCAGGCCCGAAATCCAGAAATACCTGCTGCTTCGGAACCGGGTAGCCGCGGAGGCAAGGCGCTATTTCCAGGATGCAGGCTTCATCGAAGTGGAAACGCCCTTCCTCACCAAGAGTACGCCGGAAGGCGCAAGGGATTATCTCGTTCCCAGCCGTATCAATAAAGGGATGTTCTATGCCCTCCCCCAGTCTCCACAGCTTTTCAAGCAATTGCTGATGATCTCCGGATTCGATCGGTACTATCAGATCGTCAAGTGTTTTCGGGACGAAGATCTCCGGGCGGATCGACAGCCCGAATTTACTCAGATCGACGTGGAGATGTCCTTCATCTCCGTAGACGACATCATCTCCGTCATGGAAGGCCTCATGGCCGAAGTCTTTAAAAATTGCCTCGGGCGGGATCTGAGTCTTCCTTTTCCCAGACTTTCCTATTTCGATGCCCTCGATCACTACGGGAAGGACAACCCGGATACACGATTCTCCATGGAAATTAGAGATTTGACCGATATTTTTCGAGATACCGGCTTCGAGGTCATTCGGGAAGTCATCGATAATGGAGGCGTTCTCAAGGCAATCTTGGTGAAGGACAACAAGCGGCTGTCTAGAAAGGATCTCGACGGCATCAGGGATTATATCGCTACGTATGATGCGAAGGTCTCCGCCTGGGCAAGGATCAATCCCGAAGGCTGGACTTCCACGATTTTCAAATATCTGAAAGCCGAAGAGGTGCAGAAGGTCAACGACGCCATGGATGCGCATGAAGGTGATTTGATCGTCTTCGCAGCCGACACACTCAAAACGATCCGCGAGGTTTTGGGAAACCTTCGTCTGCAGTTGGCAAAAAAACTCGACCTCATCGATCCGAATCAGTTTGCCTTTGCCTGGATTACCGAATTTCCCCTTTTCGAGTACAGCGATACGGAAAAGAGATACGTTTCGACGCATCATCCCTTCACGTCCCCCGTTATGGAGGATCTGCCGTTACTCCGCTCGGATCCGGGAAGAGTCAGGGCAAGAGCTTACGATCTCGTCCTGAACGGTTCGGAAATCGGCGGTGGCAGCATCAGGATTCATCAGCAAAAGGTTCAATCTCTGATTTTCCAGGCCCTTGGGTTGGGAGATGAAGAAGTCAGGTTGAAGTTTGGCTATTTTCTGGACGCCCTCGAATACGGAACGCCGCCTCACGGCGGCATCGCCTTCGGACTTGACCGGATGATCATGATAATGTCGGGAGCCGAATCGATCCGGGATGTGATCGCCTTCCCGAAGACCCAAAAGGCGACCTGTCTGCTCACGGATGCGCCTACGAAGGTCAGCATTGAACAGTTGATGGAGCTTTCACTCAAAATCGCCTGAGTCCGAATTAATCGAGCATATGGATAGAAATAGATTATAGACACTTTTTCATTGACAGTCCGGGAACGTAAATTTATAGTGCGGAGCTCATGAAATGTGGGCTCATTAATAACATCCATAGGAAAAAGGAGGAGAAAAATGAACGCGAGTGATGGTTTGAGGATCAGTGCCTGGCGATTTCCCGACAAGACGGCGGCTATTTATTTCGACAAACGCTGTACTTATAAGGTGCTCGACGAACGTGTGAATCGCCTGGCCAACGGAATGCTCGAAAGAGGGTTCAAGAAAGGCGACAAAATCGCCTACATGATGTTCAACAACATCGAGGCACTGGAAATCATCCAGGCCATGCTGAGGATCGGCGCTGTCTTGGTCCCTATCAACTTCCGTCTCGACAACGCCAGAACGGAATTCATTATCAACCACTGCGACGCTACCTGTCTATTTGTCGGGAGCGAGCTTATCGATACGGTTCAGTCGATGATGCCCAACCTCAAAAACATTCCCAAAGACAACTATATCCTGGTGGGAGACGCCCCCGTACAAATGACACGCTACGAGGATGTCTTCTCGAACAACACAGAAAATCCTGAAGCGGACATCAAGCCCAAGGATATCGCCTATATCGCTTACACCTCGGGCACGACGGGGATGCCGAAAGGCGTCGTCACATCCCAGAGGGCCCTCATGAACAACATGAAAAACGCCATGATGAGGGGCACGGGCCGAGCTGGGATCAATCCTGAAGACCGCTCTCTCCTGGTTCTCATGCCTCTTGTGCATTCCAATTCCATCTGGAGCACCTCCATTACCTTCTGGTACGGCGGCACCAATGTCATCTATAGATCGAAGGGCTTCGATGCCGAGGAAGTCCTGAAAATCATGGACAACGAAAAGGTCACCACCTCCTCACTCGTACCGTTCATGCTGGCAAAGATCCTTGATCTGCCGCCGGAAGTGCGTGACAAATATAACGTGAGTTCCGTCACATCTCTGGGCAGCGGCTCCGCGATGCTCTACCCCACGGTGATCGAAAAAATGCTCAACTATTTCAGCGGTGTCAGATTGAGCAACAGCTATGGCTCCTCGGAAACGGGACCGGCGACCACGCTGCGCCACCATGAACTGACGAAGAAGCCGGACAGCATCGGCAAGGCGATCCCCGGGGTGGATGTGAAGGTCCTGGATGACGAGGGGAACGAAGTGCCTCGCGGCACGATCGGGAACATCTGGATCAAGAGCGACATCATCTTCGAGGGCTACTACAAGGATCCCGAAAGGACGGCCAAGTCCAAGCGCGGCGACTGGGCCTGCGCCGGCGATCTCGGGTACTGCGATGAACTGGGATATTTCTACCTTGCAGACCGTAGCGACGACATCATTGTCAGCGCCGGCGAACATATCGCCCCTCCGGAAGTGGAAAACGCCATCCTCAGCAATCCCAAGGTGGCCGAAGTGGCGGTCATCGGCATTCCCGACGCCCTTTACGGCCAGCTCGTCTGTGCGGTCGTAAGGATGAAGGACAACGAGGCAGCGACCGAAGAGGAAATCAAGGAATTTTGTCGCAGCAAGGGGCTCCCGGGGTTCAAGCTCCCTAGAAAGGTCGATTTCGTGACGGAATTTCCCACGACCCTGACGGGAAAGATCCTCAAGCGGGAACTCCGCGAACGCTACAAGAAGGATATCAAACTGTAACCAACAATTTCCAAGCCACATAAATCCGGTCTCAGTGGTGAAGTTCCAATGGGGGGTCACAAATTCTTCGAGATCTTTGTGGCCCCTTTTCATTTCATTTTTCCTTCGATCCGCCTTTGATGGAATCGAAAAACCGTCTATCAAATCTCAATGCTTTTTAATTGACAAAGCGATGCGCTGCTTATATTTTATCGCCAATGATCCGGAATCGTGACGGGTAATTCTTCACGTACGCGATCGAGAAAACCGGTTGTGTGCAATGGGAGAGAAAAGATGACCAGATGGAATAAGGATAAACGGGTTTTAGATCATGAACATTCGAGATTTTGGCGGTTTGAACTGAGAGATGTCGAAGAGCCCAACCTACAGAAGGATGTTTTTCCTTACGATGAGGTTTGCAGGATCGATTTCGACCATAAAATCATTCCTATCAATCCCGCCGACGATATCTTCATCACCGACACGACATTCCGTGACGGCCAGCAGGCGAGACCCCCCTACACGGTCAAGCAGATCGTGGATCTCTACACCTTGATGAACCGCCTCGGCGGTGATCGAGGCGTCATAAGGCAATCCGAGTTCTTCCTGTACAGCGTTAAAGACCGGGAAGCCGTAAAGCAATGCCTGAATCTCGGCCTTCGCTACCCCGAGGTCACCGGCTGGATTCGTGCGGCAAAGGAAGACATCAACCTCGTTACGGAGGCCGGTCTCAAGGAAACGGGAATACTGACCTCCGTTTCTGATTATCATATCTTCTTGAAATTGAACAAGAATAGACGTCAAGCCTTGAACGACTATCTGGGTATTGTGAACGCGATCCTGGAGGCGGGCATCATCCCCCGCTGTCATTTCGAGGATCTCACGCGGGCGGATATCTACGGATTCTGCATACCCTTCGCCATAGAATTGATGAAGCTGCGGGAATCCTCCGGCATCGATATCAAGATACGGCTGTGCGACACCATGGGTTACGGCATCACCTATCCCGGTGCGTCATTGCCGCGCAGCATTGACAAGCTGGTCAGGGCTTTTATCGAAGATGCCGGCGTTCCGGGCCATCTTCTGGAATGGCATGGCCACAACGATTTTCACAAGGCCCTGATCAACGCCTCCACTGCCTGGCTCTACGGTTGTTCGGCGGCGAACGGAACCCTGTTCGGTTTCGGAGAGAGAACGGGAAATCCGCCCATCGAAGGCCTGATCATCGAATATATAGGCTTAAAGGGGAGCAGCAGCGGTATCGACACGACGATCATTACCGATATCGCGAATTATTTTGAAAAGGAGATCGGTGTCAGGATCCCCGCAAACTATCCCTTCGCGGGCTCCGATTTCAATGTGACCTCGGCCGGCGTGCACGTTGACGGCCTCATCAAGGCTGAAGAGATCTATAATATCTTCGATACGTCAAAGATACTCAAGCGGCCTATTATGGCGACCATCACCGACAAGTCCGGAAAGGCGGGCATTGCCTATTGGATAAACTCCAATCTCGGCTTGAAAGGCGACAATGCCGTGGATAAACGCCATCCCGGCGTCTCCAAGATCGAGAAGTGGGTCCTGGAGCAGTACGATACAGGCCGCGTCACAAGCATCTCCAACGATGAGATGGAAAGACAGGTTCGCAAATATCTGCCCGAACTCTTCATGTCCGACCTCGAAAAGATAAAATTCAAAGCTGCGGAAGCCGCAACGGCTGTTGTTCAACAGGTCATTCAGCACCCTGTCATGCGGACGATGAAGCCGGAGCTCCAGGAACCGGTTATGCAGAGATTCATCGAGGAAAATCCCTCCATCCAGTTTGCCTACGTCGTCGATATGAACGGCCGGAAGATCACACGCAACATCACCAATATCGCCGACCGCGCAAAGTACGAACACTACGGCGTCGGTACCGACCAATCGGACCGCGACTGGTTCATCAAACCCCTCCAGACAGGCAAGATGCATGTGACCAATTTCTATATTTCCAAGATGACCGGCGCGCTCTGCATTACCGTGGCGGCGCCCATTGTCGATGAGAACGATGAGATGGTGGGCATCTTCGGCGTTGATATCAAGTTCGAAGACTGGGTGAAACGGGTGGAGGACATCGCCGAGGCGACCCAAATCGCACTCCGAGAGGAGTACGAAGCAAAGGCGAAATCGGACCGCTGGCTGTAAGGACACTTCGGATAGGCGCTGAGCCGGCTTGTCACAAAGTGACAACCCGGCCGGTCCTTAAGACTCATCGATCAGCCACAAATCGTAGGGCCGTTCCTTATATTCGCGGCTATTCGACGACACTTCTCTGATGAATCGGGACGGACTCAGCGGGATGCTTCCCATCCCTCGACCATAGTCGTATACAGGATAACAGAGGTAAAGCTCATCTTTTGCCCGCGTGACGGCAACATAAAAAAGGCGACGCTCCTCTTCTTCACCACCCCGATCCCGCAGTGCTCGGGCCAGCGGGATCATGCCGTCGGCGCACATGATCACCATCACGATGGACCATTCGAGTCCCTTTGCCTGGTGTATCGTGCTGAGCACGATCTTGTTACTGGGTATATCGCTGAAATCTCCGCGCGGTTCTTCCGTGATATTCGTCATCAGCGCCAGTTCAGCCAAAAAAGCTTCAAGCGTCGTATATCCTTCGGAATATCTGCACAATTGCTCGATATCATCCTGACGGGAATCCGCATCGGCAAACCTTTCTTTCAGACATTCCCTGTAGCCGTTGTCCATGATTGCGGCAATGAGTTCCTCGGGGTTTTTCCGCGAATCCCCATCGACCAATCGACAAAGGACGTTTTGCAGATTCACGAGCCCGTCTCGAGTAGATTTCGTTCCCCTCTTCAGAAACGCTTCCGTCGTCACTGCCGACAATGGGGAGGCCTGGGTGGAAAGAAAGTCCCACAATTTCCCGGCAGTGACCTTACCCACCTTGGGATACAATCCCAGAATCCGTTTCCATGCCAGTTCATCAAAGGGATTGGCGACAATCCTAATATAGGCAGTTACGTCCTTTATATGGGCCTGCTCGAAGAAACGAATGCCCGATCGAATTTCGAAAGGGATTCTCCTTCTCGTCAATTCCATCTGGAGTTCCAGGGAATGATAGTGCGCCCGGTACAGAACGGCGATTTCTTGAAGAGGAATGCCACTGTTGATCAATTCAAGGATTCGCTGGCAGGCAAAAGCCGCCTGCTGAAGGGCATCCTTTATAGGTGCCAAAACGGGTTTGATCCCTGAACTCTTCACTGCCGTCAGCTCCTTTGGAAACTGCCGCTTGTTATTGAGGATGCTTACATTCGCCAAGTTGAGTATCTGGGGCGTGCTCCGGTAATTCGTCTCCAGCTTGAAAATCTTGCAATCCGGGTATTTGATCGGAAAGTTTATGATGTTTTCGTGATTCGCTCCCCGAAAGGCATAAATACTCTGGGAGTCGTCACCGACAACCATCAAATTTCTGTACCGATGCGCCAGCAAATCCACCAATTCCGCCTGAACGAGATTGGTGTCTTGATATTCATCGACAAGGACATGTTTGAACCTTCCAGCATAGGCATTATGAATATCTGGAAAATCGGACAGAAGGCAGACACAATTGGACAGAAGATCGTCGAAATCCATGACGTTCAAGAATCTTTTCTTTTCTCGATACCAATCTGCCATGGCGGTGATTTCATCCAGGCAGAACAAAAATGACGGAAAGTAGCGTTGAATGACTTGGGCGATGGATTGCCTGGTGCTGGCGGCGAGACTGATGATCTCCCCAAGAACATTCCCCTGGGGAAAGTAGCCCTTTCTTTCCTTCAGGCCCTTGGCGGCCAGCCCCGTGTTGATGAGTTGACGCGCATCTTCACTGTCGATGATCGAGAAATTCCGATCATAACCAAGATAATGACTGTTCTTTCTGAGAATGCGATGGGCGATGTGATGAAAGGTCCCCCCCCAGAGGTCATCAATGTTTTGATCCACCTGAGACCGTACCCTCTGCAGCATTGAACGTGCCGCCTTGTTGGTGAAAGTGGCGAGAAGAATTTGAGACGGGTCAGCCCCC
>JAFGIO010000011.1 GCA_016929555.1 Deltaproteobacteria bacterium
AATCCTCCCTACATTTCCGATTCGGAATACCAGAGACTGCCCCGTGAGATCAGGCTCTACGAGCCGCCGGCAGCGCTGATGGGCGGAAGGGAAGGGACGGACGTTCACAGGCGTCTCATCGCGCAGGGGGCATCCCGTCTTCGGAAAGGAGGCTTCCTTTTGATGGAAATCGGTGCCGGACAGCGGCCTGTCATCGAAGGTCTCTTCCGGGCTTTTCCGGAATACGAGGGTGTAGGCTTCAGGAAGGATTACGGAGGTCTGGACCGCGTGGTCCGGGCAAGGATCAAGGGGTAAAGGTGGACAAAATCGTTATCGCCGGAGGGCAGAGACTTTGCGGAGAGGTCGCGATCAGCGGCGCCAAGAACGCCGCCCTTCCCATCCTGGCATCGTCGCTGCTGACAGAGGGATGGAATACGTACAGGAACATCCCCTCCCTCATGGACATCAAGACCATCGGCAAACTCCTGGCGAACCTGGGGGTTGAGATCGAGGAGGGGGAGACCTTTCGGGTCAATGCGTCGAATATCAGAAAATGCGAGGCTCCCTACGATCTGGTAAAGACGATGCGGGCCTCCATACTCGTTCTGGGACCGCTTGTGGCCAGGATGGGAAAGGCGAGGGTATCCCTGCCCGGGGGATGCGCCATCGGCGCCCGGCCCGTCAATCTGCACATCAAAGCGCTGAAGGAACTCGGGGCCGAGGTGGATCTGAAGGACGGGTATATCGAGGCCAGGGCCAGGCGGCTCAAGGGAGCGACGATCTTTTTCGACATCTCCACGGTTACGGGAACGGAAAATATTCTGATGGCGGCCTGTCTGGCCGACGGAACGACCATTTTGAAAAATGCGGCCAAGGAACCCGAGGTCGTCAACCTCGCACAGGTTCTGGGTGCCATGGGGGCCAGAATCTCCGGCGCGGGCACCGATGTCATTCGGATCGATGGGGTGGAACGCCTTCGTCCGGTGGAGGCCGAGGTCATCCCCGACAGGATCGAGGCGGGGACTTTCATGATTGCCACGGCAATGACCGGCGGAGATGTCCGGATCACGGGATGCCTTCCTCAACATCTGGATGCGTTGATTGCCAAACTGCAGGAGGCCGGTTCCGAGATCACTCCCATCGGGGGGGGTGTCCGGGTGGCCGGCGGCTCGAAGATCCGAAGTGTGGATATCAAGACCCTTCCCTACCCGGGATTTCCGACGGACCTCCAGGCCCAGATGATGGCCATGATGACCATAGGGGGCGGATTGAGCGTGATTACGGAGACTGTCTTCGAAAACCGATTTATGCACACGAGCGAGTTGATGCGGATGGGGGCCGACATTCGAATCCGGGGGAGCAGAGCGATCGTCAAGGGGATTCCCGTGCTTCGGGGCGCCCGGGTCATGGCGACCGATTTGCGGGCTTCGGCGTCGCTGATTCTCGCCGGGCTGGTGGCGGAGGGACGGACGGAACTTTCCAGGGTCTATCACATCGACCGGGGGTATCAGGAGATCGAAAAGAAATTTTCCGCCCTTGGAGCGGATATACGGAGGGAGAAGGCCTGAAATGAGGATCGTTCGCACGCATGAGGCATCCTTCGAGGAGATGTTCCGGCGTATTCAGAACAGGGGCATCATGGTCGACGACGAGATCTGGAAGGTCGTCAAGGAGATCCTGGACGCTGTGGCCCTCCGGGGTGACGAGGCCCTTTTTGACTACACGCTGAAGTTCGACGGCCATGCCGTCAGCGCCGATAATGTCGAGCTTTCCGGCAGGCAGAAAGCGGAAGCCCTGACGAAGGTCGATGCCCGGGAGCGGGAAGTCCTGGAGCTGGCCGCCGAAAGAATCGAAAGGTTTCACCGCAGGCAGGTGATGGAGGGATGGCTGAGCGCCGACGAAGAAGGCGTGCAACTGGGACAGCGCGTGACGCCCCTGGCGCGGGTGGGTATCTACGCCCCCGGGGGCCTGGCCGCCTATCCGTCGACGGTCCTCATGGCATCCATCCCGGCGAGAATAGCCGGCGTCGGGGAGCTGATTCTCGCGAGCCCGGTCAGGGCGGATCAGATGAATCCCCTCATCGTGGCCGCCGCCGTCATCGGCGGCGTCGACCGGATCTTCAGAATCGGCGGCGCCCAGGCCGTTGCCGCCTTGGCCTTCGGAACCGCATCGGTCCCGCAGGTGGATAAGATCGTGGGGCCAGGCAATGCCTACGTTACCCTCGCAAAAAAGATGGTTTTCGGACAGGTCGGGATCGATATGATCGCCGGTCCCAGTGAGATCCTCGTCATCGCCGACGGGGGGGCCGATCCCTCCTTCGTAGCCGCCGATCTGCTCTCCCAGGCGGAGCATGACGAGCTGTCCAGCGCCATCCTGATTACCCCGGAGGAAACCTTGGCCGGGCGGGTGGCCGCCCAGATGGAGAGACAGCTTGAAAGGCTCGAAAGGCGGTCCGTCGCCGAGTGTTCCCTGAGGGATTACGGCGCTGCCATCGTGACCCGGGATTTGGATGAAGCCGCTTCCGTCGCCAACCGGTTCGCACCGGAACATCTGGAACTGATGGTGGAAAATCCTCGACAGTTGTTGGAGAAGATCAGAAACGCCGGCGCCGTGTTCCTGGGATACCATACCCCGGAGATCATGGGCGATTATATCGCCGGACCCAACCATATCCTTCCCACGGGGGGAACGGCCCGATTCGCCTCTCCTCTTTCCGTCTACGATTTTTTAAAGCGGACCAGCGTGCTTTCTTTTTCCGCCCTCTCTCTCGCAAAATACGGTCCCCAGGCAGAGAGATTCGCCCGCATGGAGGGCCTGGACGGTCACGGCAGGGCGGTGGCGATACGCCTGGCGCAAAAAAAACCTTGACAAAATAAGTGCCTTGATTAAGATGGGCCGCACCAGAGGGTCCTGCTCTGACGCGCTTCCCTTCGATGGATCACCAAATGCGGGCGTAATTCAGTGGTAGAATGTCAGCTTCCCAAGCTGGACGTCGTGGGTTCGAGTCCCATCGCCCGCTCCAATTCCTTGCCGTCTCGACGGTCCGGTGAGGGCGCCCGCAGGGATCATCGGTTTTGCCCGTCCAGTAGATGGCCTGTTTTTTTCTGTTTTTTTCCTTGCAATGCTGCCGATTCTGTGTTAAAAACCGCGAAAATCATCGGGTTGTCTTGATGAGTGGGCTGATGCCCACTTTTTTTTTCAGAAAGTACGGGAAAGATTTTATGCACATCTACGAAGACCAGATCCGAAAGCTCATCGAGCCGGTCGTCGAGGCGGAGGGCATGGAATTGGTCCATCTGGACTGCCTGAGGATGAAGACACGATGGCTCGTGAGAATTTACCTTGACAAGGAGGGTGGGATCACCATCGAAGATTGTTCCGAGATGAGCCATCTGATCGGTGATATCCTTGATGTCAACGATATCCCTCGGGGCCCCTATACCCTGGAGGTTTCGTCCCCCGGTCTGGACAGACCCCTGTCGCGGGATAAGGATTTCCTGAAATACCGGGGGCATCGGGTGAAGATCACGACCGTTGAGAAACTTCAGGGCATGAAACATTTCAAGGGGGAGATCGTAGACTTTCTCGAGGAAGACGACCATAAGGTTCTCGTCATCGACGTGGAGGGAAAAATCTATCGCATACCAAGAGCGCTGGTGCAGAAGGCCCGCCTCGAGTATGTGTTGTAACGATCCGGAGGGTACCGGCTGTGGGCCGCGCCCCTCCGAGGTGATCGCAAATTAGGAGCCTGCTCTGAGAAAAGGGAGGATGTACTGAATGCTACCAGAACTTAAACGTCTGATCGAACAGATGGGTAAGGACAAGGGCATCGATAAGACCATCATCATCAAAGCACTCGAATCCGCCATGGTTACGGCGTCGAAAAAGAAAATGGGCCCCCGGGTGGATATTGAAGCCCATTACAACGAAGAGATCGGCGAGATCGAGGTTTTCCAGTTCAAGACCGTTGTGGAAAAAGTCGTGGATCCCGATACCCAGGTATCGATGGAGGAGGCCCGCCGCGACCTGGATGAGGAGACGGAACCCGGCGACAGCCTCGGGATAAAAGTCGACACAAGCACCTTTGGGAGGATTGCCGTTCAGACGGCGAAACAGATCATCATCCAAAAGGTGAAGGATGCGGAGCGGGATAACATCTACGAAGAATACAAGGATCGGAAGGGCGAACTGGTGAACGGATTCGTTCAGCGGTTCGAGGGGTCTTCCATCATCGTCAATCTGGGCCGGACGGAGGGCGTCATCCCCGCCTCGGAACAGATCTTTCGGGAGACCTACAAACGGGGCGAACGCATCCGGGCTTATGTCGTCGATGTCGTGAGGGAGTCCAAAGGGCCTCAGATCATTCTTTCCAGGACCCATCCCGGCTTTCTGAAGTCTCTTTTCGAGGTGGAGGTGCCGGAGATATCCGAAGGCCTCATCGATATCGTCAGCGTATCCCGGGAACCGGGCAAGCGGACGAAGATTTCGGTGCGAACCAGGGACAAGGATATCGATCCCGTCGGGGCCTGTGTGGGCATGAGGGGTTCCCGTGTGCAGAGCGTAGTTCAGGAATTGAGAGGGGAGAAGATCGATATCGTTCCCTACTCCGACGATCAGGCCATGTACGTCTGCAACGCCCTGGCTCCGGCCAAGGTCGACAGGGTCTTCATGGATGAAGACAACCGGGCCATGGAGGTCATCGTTCCCGATGACCAGCTCTCGCTGGCTATCGGGAAAAGGGGCCAGAACGTGAGGCTGGCCGTGAAGTTGACAGGCTGGAAGATCGATGTGAAAAACGAATCCATGGCGACGCTGCAGGAAAAAGAGGGATACAAGGCGCTGATGAAAATTCCGGGAATGACGGAGGGCATGGCCGAGCAGCTCTTCAACGGTGGATTGAAGAGCATCGCGGCGATCGCCGCGGCCGATGCGGAATCTCTAGCCTTCCTGCCCCAGGTGGATGAAAAGATGGCCCAGTTGTGGACGGAAGCGGCCAGCAGGATCATCGAACAGGAATCGGTCGGTGTGAAGGAGAGCGGCTGAGCCTCTCAAGAAGGATTTGTTTACCATAGTCGGGGGTTTCGAGTATGTCTAAAACGAGAGTCTATGAACTGGCCAAAGAATTGGGTCTGGACAACAAGGAATTGATAGCCCGTCTGGAGAAGATCGGCATTGCCGTGAAGTCGCACTCGAGCACCATCGAGGAAGGCGATGTGGAGAGAATAAGGCGGGAACTGATGTCCAGCGAGACGGGAGAGCTGGTTGAGAAAAGGATCAAGTCGACCGTCATCCGCAGGCGGGTCGTTCATGTTCCCGGCGAGGAAGCGCTTCCAAAGGATTCCGAAGAGACGTCCGGCGCCGAAGCCGAGGTTGTCGCGAGTGAAGAAATGCCGGCCAAAGAGACCGTCGGGCTCGAGGCGGAGCCGGGTGGGGAGGCGCTTCTTGAGAAGGAGCGCAGGGGGAAAACGGCGCAGAAGACGGAGGCCGAGCCCGTCCCACCGGTGAAAAAAGCGGTTCCGGAGCCCCCCGGAAAGGACGCCAGGATGCAGCCGGCGGCCGTTGCGAGAAAGAAGGAAGATAAAACAGCCGGGCCGATCGAGATCGCCGCAAAGAAGCTGGAGCAAAAGGCCGAAGAACCTGTGCCGCCCGAACCCGTCGAGAAGAGACCTCCTGTCCCCCCGCCGGCGGAAACGAAAGTGATTCCCCCGAAAGTGGAAGCGGTAAAAACCGTTGCGCCGCCCGCACCGGCGGAACCGGAGGCCAAGCCGAAGAAAGAGATTCCCCGCAAACCGGAACTCAAGATCGTCAAGGAGGCCGTGCCGCCCAAAGAGGAAAAACCGGCGAAAGCCGAGGCCGAGAAACCGAAGCCCAAGGGAGCCAAGCGGGTTCAGATTCAGATGGAAGAGCCGGTTCCGGTGCGGAAAAAAGCCTTCATCAAGTCTCTTGTGGAGCGGAGGGATCTGCGAGAGGACCGAGAAGAAGATGGCAGGCCCCGGAAGTGGCGCGATGAGAAGAAGGCGGCCGTCGTCAGGATGAAGAAGACCGTCATCACCGTGCCGAAGGCAAGCAAAAGGAGAATCAAGGTGGGGGAGGCGATCAGCGTTGCGGATCTGGCAAAGAAGATGGGCGTAAAGGCCAGCGAAGTGATCAACAAGCTCATGGGTCTGGGACTCATGGTGAACATCAACCAATCCATCGATCTGGATGCGGCAACGCTGATAGCCAGCGAATTCGGCTACCAGGTGGAAGCCTCCGTCTCCGATTTCAGCGATACCGTCCAGTTGACACCGTACCCTGAGAAGGATCTCCAGCCAAGGGCTCCGGTGGTCACCATCATGGGTCATGTCGACCACGGGAAGACCTCTCTGCTCGATGCCATTCGTCATACGAATGTGATAGAGGGCGAATCGGGGGGGATCACCCAGGCCATCGGCGCCTACCATGTTCACATCAAGGACAGGGACATCGTCTTTCTGGATACGCCCGGGCATGAGGCCTTCACGGCCATGCGCGCCCGGGGGGCCCAGGTGACGGACATCGTCGTCCTTGTCGTAGCCGCCGATGACGGCGTCATGGACCAGACGGTGGAGGCGATCAACCACGCGCGCGTGGCCGGCGTCCCGATCATCGTGGCCGTCAACAAGATCGACAAGCCCGAGGCCGATCCGGAAAAGATCCGGCGCGCCCTGGCGGACCATGATCTCGTTTCGGAGCAATGGGGCGGAGAAACCATTTTTTGCGAAGTCTCGGCCAAGAAGAAGATCGGCATCGAGGAACTGCTTGAACTGATCCTGCTGCAGGCGGACATGATGGAGTTGAAGGCCGATCCGAACAGTCCGGCCCGGGGCGTCGTCATCGAGGCGAAACTCGATCGGGGCCGCGGACCCGTGGCGACGATTTTGATTCAGGAGGGCACCCTCAGAGAGGGGGATTCCTTTGTTTCCAGGACCGAATACGGCAAGGTAAGGGCCCTGATCAATGACAAGGGCCAGAGGGTAAAAGAAGCGGGACCGTCCATGCCGGTAGAGGTGATCGGCTTTTCAGGCGTTTCCCAGGTCAGCGCCGAATTCGTCGTCGTGGAGGATGAGAAGAAGGCCCGCAGCATCGGAGAGTACTGGATCCGGAAGGAGCGGGAACGGGAGCTCTCCATCTCTACGAAGATTACCCTCGAACAGCTCTACCAGAAGATGAAGGAGGGGGTTAAGGAACTCAACGTGATCATCAAGGCGGACGTTCAGGGATCCAGCGAGGCGCTGATCGAGGCCCTCAACCGCCTGAGCACGGCGGAAATCAAACTGAAGATCATTCACAGTTCCACGGGCGCCGTTACGGAAACGGACGTGATGCTGGCTTCGGCTTCCAATGCCGTTATTATCGGCTTCAAGGTCAAGACCGACTCCCGGGTGATGGAAATCGCCGAACAGGAAGGTGTCGAGATCAAGGCCTACGACATCATCTATAAGGCTATCGCCGATGTAAAGGCAGCCATGGAAGGACTTCTGGAACCGAAATATCAGGAAGTCGTCCAAGGTCGGGCCGAGGTAAGACAGATATTCAAGGTGCCGAAGGTGGGAACGATTGCCGGAAGTTATGTCACCGACGGAAAGATTACGAGGAATTCCAGTCTCAAACTCCTGAGGGAAGGCATGGTCGTCCACGACGGAAGACTTGCCTCCCTCAAACGGATGAAGGACGATGTCCGGGAAGTCGCCTCTGGCTTCGAATGCGGAATTGGCATGGAGAGTTACAACGACATCCAGGTGGGCGATATCATAGAGGCCTATATCAGCGAGAGAGTCGAAAGAAGGCTCCAGTAGCGCAAGGCCTCAGGGATTGGTTGCATTTGGGGGCGTCCCCATGATTGTCGGATACGGGATTTTAGAAATCTGGATTGCCGAGAGCAGATCGTTGAAGGAAAAACGGCGTGTCATAAACAGCATTCTGAAACGAACGCAGAACAACTTCAATGTTTCCATCGCCGAAATCGGTGACAACGATCACTGGAAGCGTGCACGGGTGGGCTTCAGTGTCGTCGGAAACGAGGCGCCTTACATCAATGGAAAGATCGATCATATCCTGAGATTCATCGATAATATGCGTCTCGCGGAGGTGATAAACGCCAAGATCGAGATCACGGGCATTTCCGATCTGCCGGTGCGGGAGGATTTCGGTACGGGGAAATATGACGAATTTTAAGCGGGCCGACAGGGTGGCCGATCTGCTCAGGGGAGAAATCTCGGATATTTTCCTCCGCAGGATCAGCGATCCTCGAGTGAAATCCCTGGTGATCACCGATGTCAGGGTTACGGGCGATCTCCGGCTGGCAAAGGTATTCTATGTCGAGCAGGGGAAAGATGTCTGCAGCCCCGAAACCGAAGCGGGTCTGCAGCACATCACCGGTTTTCTGAAAAGAGAACTGGCGAAAAGGATCAAGCTCCGATACCTTCCCGGAATCCTTTTCATCTACGATGAATCCTTCGCCTACGGCAGCCGCATCGACCGGCTGCTTCTGGAAATACACAAGGCCGAGGTGGGTTTTGAGTCAGAAAATTATTGATCTTATCGAAAAGGGCCGCGCCTTTCTCATTACGTCCCATGTGAGGCTCGACGGCGACGCCCTGGGATCCGAACTGGCCCTTTGCGAAATGCTCCGATCCCTGGGAAAGACGGCCCTCGTCTACAATGAAGATCCCGTTCCCTCGCAGTATCGCTTTCTCCCCGGAAGCGACCGGATCGTCACCGAACTTCCACCGCTCGGAGGCTATGACGCCGTCTTCGTTCTCGACTGCAGCGATCTCGACCGCGTGGGAGAGCAAGCCGCGGCGATTGCCTCCGCGAGCCGGATCGTCAATATCGACCACCACGTGAGCAACGGAGGATTCACCGACATTACCTATATCGATCCCGAAGCGAGTTCGACGGGAGAGCTCGTCTACCGTCTCCTGGAGAGAATGGGCCAGCGGGTCTCGAAGGATATGGCCACGAATCTCTATACGGCGATTCTCACCGATACGGGCGGCTTTCATTACGGCAACACCAGCAAGGAAAGCCTCATTACAGCGGGAAACCTGGTTGACAGGGGTGCCGACCCCCAATGGATCTCCGAGAACGTTTACGACAATTATCCTCTGGCGAAGTTCAAGCTGCTGACCCTCGTCCTCGATACTCTCCAGATCGATCTTGACGGCAAGGTTGCTTCCATGGTGGTTTCCCTGGAGTTTTTGGACAAGACCTCGGCTTTGTCCGAGCATACGGATGGTTTCGTTGACTTTCCCCGCACGATCCATGGTGTGGAGGTGTCCATCCTCTACAGCGAATTGTCCGATCGCTTCTTCAAGGTCAGCCTGCGGTCAAAGGGAAAGCTCAATGTGGAGTCCCTTGCCCGGTTTTACGGCGGCGGGGGGCATGTCAATGCGGCGGCCTGCAGGATCGAAGGTGAACTGGCCGACATCCGACGACAGGTCCTGGATTTCGTCAGGGATAAGGTGCTGGCGACATGAACGGTGTTTTGGTCGTCGACAAACCGGCGGGACGAACCTCCTTCGCTGTGGTGAGCGAGGTCAAGAAACGTACGGGCGCCAGAAAAGCAGGCCATACGGGCACCCTGGATCCTTTGGCGACGGGGGTTCTGCCCGTTTGCCTCAACGAGGCGACGAAGCTGGCTTCCTTCCTCGCGCTGGACAGCAAGGACTATCGAGCGACGATGCTTCTGGGTGTCCGGACGGATACGGAGGACATCGACGGCAGCGTCCTCTCCCGAGTCGATCCGGATGTCTCCGACGCAGATATCCATGGGACGCTCGGTCGGTTCCTGGGGCGGTACGAGCAGAAACCGCCCCGCTATTCGGCGTTGAAACACCAGGGGCGGCCGCTTTATAAATGGGCGCGGAAGGGGATCGTTATCGATCCTCCCCCAAGGACCGTGGAAATCCAAAACCTCGAGGTGGAGTCGGTATCGCTGCCCTATGTGACCTTCCATATCTCCTGTTCCAAGGGGACGTATATCCGATCCCTCTGCGCGGAAGCGGGTGATCGTCTCGGATGCGGGGCCTGCCTTGCCGCGCTTCGGAGAATGAGGAGCGGCGCCTTCACCGAGGCTTCGGCCCTGGCCATCGGCGCAGACGGGGGCTGGCCGGAACGGGATGAAATCTTGAGGCACATCATCCCCATGGCCGATGCCCTGCCGGGTGTGCCCGCCATCTCCGTGGACGCAAACCTGGCTGTCAAGCTGCGCGACGGTTATCAGCCTGTTGCGGCGGTGCTTCGGGGGTATCCTATTCCTTTTCTTGCGGCCGGCGATATGGTAAGTTTCGTCGACGGTGGGCGCCGTCTGGTCGCTGCGGCAAGAATGCTTTATTCGACCGAGCGGATGGAAACGCTGGAAGGGGGACGTCAGGCCGTGAAGATTCTGAGGGTGTTCAACGGTTGAGGCGGCGGCTCCTGTACCGTCACGGGGCGGATGAAAATGTGAACAGGGTGAAGGCATATACAGGCATTCACCATCATTATGTAAGGGAGGTTATCGGGAAGTGTTAGATACGGAAAAGAGAGGGGAAATCATCAACGGTTTTCGGCTGCATGACAAGGATACAGGGTCTCCCGAGGTCCAGATCGCGTTGCTGAGTGCCAGAATCGGATACCTGACGGATCATTTCAAGGTCCACAAGAAGGACCACCATTCCCGTCGCGGCCTCTTGAAACTCGTCGGACAGCGCAGGAGGCTCCTGGACTATCTCAAGAAAAAGGATGTGGAGCGATACAGAAGCATCATCGCGCGACTGGGAATCAGAAAATAGACAGGCTGCACCTGCCGGTGAAATGAAGCTATATCCTCTGGATATCAAAGGCATTCTACCGGTACGGTGGTGTTGTTGCAAGGGAAACCCTTGACCATTATGGAGGCAAAATAATCAATATGGCGAAAGTGTTCAATACGGACTTTGCCGGGAGGGCTTTGACCCTCAAGGCGGATTACATGGCGGCTCAGGCCGATGGCGCGATCCTGGCCGTCTACGGCGACACGGTGGTGCTTGTCACGGCGATATCCCTGAAAACGGGGCGTGAAGGCATCGACTTCCTTCCGCTGACGGTGGACTATCAGGAAATGACCTTTGCGGCGGGGAAGATCCCCGGCGGATTTTTCAAGAGGGAGGGACGGCCCAACGAGCGGGAGATCCTGACGTCTAGGATCATCGATCGATCCATCCGCCCGCTCTTTCCCAAGGGATTTTCCTGCGAGACGCAGATCGTCGCGACGGTGCTGTCCGTCGACAACGAGAACGATTCCGACGTCACGGCTCTGGTCGGCGCTTCGGCGGCCCTGGCAATATCGGACATTCCCTTCAAGGGACCCATCGCAGGGGTCCGCGTGGGACGCATCGACGGCCATTACGTCTGCAATCCCTCTGCGGAAATGCTTCTGAAGAGCGAAATCAACATCTTCCTGGTGGGACGAAAGGTCGCCTCCACGGATGGGGGCAGGGCCTTCGATGTGAACCTCGTCATGGTAGAGGGCGATGCCAGGCAGGTCGGGGAAGAGATCATTGTGAACGCCATCAACTTCGGTTTGGAATCCATGCGGCCCGTCATCGAGCTCCAGGACAAGATGCGTGAAGCCCTCGGGAAGGAGAAGAGAACGGTGGCGCCGGCGGATGTGGATGAGGCCTTCGTCGAGAAAATATCCGAGATGGCGCTTGGGGGCCTTCAGGAGGCCTATCGCATCGCTGCAAAGTTGGAGCGTTATGCCAGGCTCGATCAGATCCGTGACGATGTGGTCAAGGCGCTGACCGCTGAGGATCCGGCAGCCCGCCCCCGGGTTCTGGCCGTAATCGATTCATTGGAAAGACGGGTTCTGAGAGAGATGATTCTCAAGGAAAAGAGAAGAATCGACGGGCGATCCTCCACGGATATCCGGCCGATCAGCTCGGAGGTGGGGCTGCTGCCCAGGGCCCACGGATCGGCCCTGTTCATGAGGGGCGAGACCCAAGCCCTTGCGGCGCTCACTTTGGGAACGTCTTCCGACGAACAGAGGCTCGATTACATCGGTGGCGAAGAGATGCGCTCTTTCATGCTGCACTATAACTTTCCGCCCTACAGCGTCGGAGAAGCGAGGATGCTCCGGGCTCCGGGCCGCAGGGAGATAGGCCACGGCGCCTTGGCGCGGAAAGCCCTGCTTCCCGTTCTCCCCGCGGAAGAGGCCTTTCCCTATACGATCAGGATCGTTTCGGAAATCCTGTCTTCGAACGGGTCGTCCTCGATGGCGACGGTCTGCGGCGGGTGTCTCTCGCTGATGGATGCCGGCGTGCCTGTCGCGGACGTTGTGTCCGGTATCGCCATGGGGCTTCTGAAAGAGGGCGACGAGGTGGTCATTCTCTCGGACATCCTCGGCGATGAAGACCACGCCGGCGACATGGATTTCAAGGTCTGCGGAACGAAAAAGGGCATCACGGCCATGCAGATGGATATCAAGATCGACGGTCTTACCGAGGACATCCTGAGGAGGGCCCTGCTTCAGGCGAAGGAGGGAAGGCTCTTCATCATCGACAAGCTTCGCGAAACACTGTCGGAACCGCGCAAGGATATCTCCATCTATGCCCCGCGCATCACGACGGTGAAAGTCAGGCCGGAGAAGGTACGGGATGTCATCGGCTCGGGCGGCAAGAACATTCGTCAGATCATCGCCGAGACCGGCGTCACCATCGACGTTGACGATGACGGGACGGTCACCATCGCTTCCAGCGACGGCGAGGCGGCGGCCAGGGCCGTTGCCATGGTCCGGTGGCTCACCGAGGATGCGGAGATCGGGAAAATCTACCGGGGAACGGTGAAGAAGATCGTTGATTTCGGCGCCTTTGTCGAGATCCTGCCGGGGACGGAGGGACTGGTCCACATATCGCAACTGGCCAAGGAGAGGGTGAACAAGGTTACGGACATTCTGCGCGAAGGCGACGAGGTGATGGTGAAGGTTCTCGAGATCGACAAACAGGGAAAGATCAGACTGAGCCGGAAGGATGCGCTTGGAGCCTGAGTATCATAAAACGGTTCTGGATAACGGCATCCGGATCGTTTCGGAGCGGATCGACCATGTCCGGTCCGTGTCTATCGGCATCTGGGTACAGTGCGGTTCCCGCCACGAAAACGGGAAGTTGAACGGAGCGGCTCATTTCATCGAACACATGCTCTTCAAGGGGACCGACAAGAGAACGGCCTTCGATATAGCCGCCGCCATCGATTCCGTCGGCGGCGTCATGAATGCCTATACGGGCAAGGAACTGACCTCTTTCTACATCAAAGTGCCCGATTATCACCTGCCGCTGGCGATCGATCTGCTGGCCGATATCTTCATCCATTCCCGGTTCGATCCCGAAGAGATCGGCAGGGAAAAATCGGTGGTTCTTCAGGAAATCCAGCAATTGGAGGATTCACCGGACGAGTATGTCCACGAGTATTTCGACGGCCTGTTCTGGAGGGGCCATCCCCTGGCGAATCCGGTGATGGGAAGCAGGGAAGGCCTGAAGTCCTTTAACCGGCGGCGGCTTCTCGGGTTCTTCAGGAAGAAATACGGCGGGGGAAATATGGTGCTGGCGGCAGCGGGATGCCTGCAGCACGATCATCTGGTCCGCCTCGTCGATGAGGCCATGGGATCGCTCCCAAAGGCGGTTCCGGGTCCGGTTGTCGCCGTGCCGGGCGTCAAGTCAAAGGTGACCGTCTTCAGGAAGGACCTGGAACAGGTGCATCTCGTCATCGGAACCGTGGGACCTTCCGCCGTCAGTGACGGGCGGTATCCCTGCTTCCTGATGAACGCCGCCCTGGGGGGCAGCATGAGTTCGCGTCTTTTTCAGGAAATCAGGGAGAGACGGGGGCTGGCCTACACGGTTCATTCCTATATGGTGCCGTACACGGACACGGGGATGCTCGGCATTTACGTAGGAACGGCCACGGATAAGGTTGCCGATGTCATCACGTTGATCCTCAAAGACCTCAAGGAACTTCGCGAAGACAGGTTAACGGATCGGGAGCTTCATGTCGCCCGGGAGTTGGTCAAGGGGAATTTCCTGCTCTCCATGGAAAGCACCGATAATCGGATGACGAAGTTGGCGAAGAACGAGATATGCTTCGGACGAAACATTGCCCAGGAGGAGGTTCTGGCCCGAATCGGCGCGGTGAGCAGGGAAGATATCCGGGATCTGGCCGGGGCGATGTTCGATCCCTCCACCGTTTGCCTGGCGGCACTGGGGCCTGTGGAAGAGGCGGATGTGGGTCTGAGATGGCATTGACACTGACCTGTTGAAAAGGAATGAGAACACTGACGACCTCGTGAAAAGTGCGTTTCCCCTCCCTCGAGGGGAGGGGATTAAGGGGAGGGTGAATAAAGGATAAGCACAATCAACATGTTTCACCCCCACCCCTCCCCCCTCGAGGGGGAGGGTGCTTTGTGACTTTTTACGGGACCGTCAACATTTGCCGGGGGAATCGTGGTCGAGGATATCGAGGTGACGATCATACGGATGCCGGGCCAGGAAGATATTCCGCTTCCCCGCTACATGACGGACGGTGCGGCCGGCATGGATGTCTGCGCCGCCGTTGACGATCACGAAACCATCGGGCCGGGGCAAAGGAAGGTCATTCCGACGGGCATCGCCGTGGCCCTGCCCGAGGGGTACGAAGCGGAGATCAGGCCCCGGAGCGGGTTGGCGGCGCGTTACGGTGTGACCCTGGTCAATGCGCCCGGCACCATCGATGCGGATTATCGAGGCGAGATCGGCGTCATCATGATCAACCACGGCCAGGAGCCTTTCGCGGTGAAACGGGGAGACCGCATCGCCCAGATGGTCGTCCACCGGGTGGCGAGGGTCGCCTGGGTGGAGAGCGGGGCGCTCGATCGAACGGTTCGGGGCGAAGGCGGCTTCGGTCATACACGATGACGGATGATGGGGCGCGTTATGAAAAAGCGCAGGGTTCACAAGACATACGGGGAGATCAACGAGAAGATTCGGCAGGGCAGGGCTGTGGTTCTGACGGCCGAGGAGATGATCGACATGGTGGAGAGAAACGGAGACGTGGAATCCGCCAGGAAGGTCGATGTCGTCACCACCGGCACCTTCAGTCCCATGTGCTCTTCCGGGGCCTTCCTGAATTTCGGCCATACGGCGCCCAGGATCAGGGCCTCCAGGGTCTGGCTCAACGATGTGCCCGCCTATGGCGGCATTGCGGCCGTGGATTGCTACATCGGGGCGACGGAGGTCGTGGAGGGGGATCCCCTCAACAGCGTCTATCCCGGTGAATTCAATTACGGCGGCGGCCACGTCATCCAGGATCTCGTGGGGGGCAACGTGATCCGGCTTCGGGCGGAAGGGTACGGCACGGACTGCTATCCTGCCAGAAAATACGAACGCAACATCACCATCGGCGACCTGAGGGACGGCATCCTCTTTAACCCGAGAAACGCCTACCAGAATTACAGTTGCGCCGTCAACATGTCGGACAGGACCATCTACACCTACATGGGGATGCTGCGTCCCCGCATGGCGAATGCGAATTACGCGACCTCGGGACAGTTGAGCCCGCTGTTCAACGATCCCTATTACCGGACCATCGGCATCGGGACGCGGATCTTTCTGGGCGGCGCCCAGGGTTTTGTGGCCTGGCCGGGAACCCAGCACAACCCCCATGTAAAAAGGGGCAGGAACGGCATTCCGCTGGAAGGGGCCGGTACGATCGCCACCGTCGGCAACCTCAAGGAGATGAGTCCCGACTGGCTCGTGGGCGCCAGCATGATGGGCTACGGCGTTTCGCTCTATGTGGGTGTCGGGATACCGATTCCCGTTCTCAACGAGGAGATGGCGCGCTATACGGCCGTAAAAGACGAAGATATTTATACGCAGGTCTACGACTACGGCATGGATTATCCGAAAGGAGCCGCCAAGAGCCTCGGCCAGGTGAGCTACCGGGACCTTCGCAGCGGTACGATCGTTCTGAACGGTCAGAGGATAGCCACCTCCCCCCTCTCCAGCTATTTCAAGGCCAGGGAGATCGCCCAGATCCTCAAGGAATGGATCGAACGGGGCGATTTTCTGATCGGAGAACCCCAACAGCTTCTCCCCTCGGGGGAGGACGATCTCGAATCGTGAATCCCTGCCGGAAAATCCGGCAGGGGATTCGATTGTGACACATTTCACTAAAATCATAGTAAAAACCGCTATTTTTGCTATTGACAAATTCCCTGCCTTATTTTATAGTGCCGCCGTAAGAGGGAAAATTTCCCCCTGAAATCCATCGGGAGACGTTGACGGAACCGTTTTCAACGGGGCATCGAAACCGTGGCCCCGGAGGGCGGATCGAGATGCTCCTGTCAGCCGTCTCCTTTGAAGAGGGAGGCACACCATGTCCGGGACCAAACAGATTCTGTCCATCGTCGTCGCGATCACCTTTTCCCTTTGCGGGGCGGCCTCGGCCTTGACCCCCAAACCGGGGACCCTCAAGACGGAAAAGGGCGCCGAGACCACGGTCCAGAGCAAGCTGCAGCGAGTGACCGCTTTTATGGACAGGATCGAGGACAACGTCTTATACCTGCAAAACAAGAAATCCTATAACCTCAGCGGGGTGAAGGTCGTCTACGGGAAGGCGGGGTCGAAAAAGCCCGCCCGCAGCGCGAAGAAAAAGATCGTCGAGATGATCTTTGTGGATGACCGGCTCAGGGAAGTGATCGTTCACCCCTGAAGGCTGCATGGAAATCGGGAGGCAAATCATGAAGGGACGCGGTCGTTTTTTGAAAGGGATTTTCTGGATGGTGCTTTTCCTCGGGTTTCTGGTCTGTTACAGTCCGCCCTGCCCGGCCGACGAGACCTCTCTGTTCACGACGGCATCGGTTCAACCCAACGTCTTGTTCATCCTGGACAACTCGAACAGCATGGACCAGGACTTCTACGGAAACGCCATCTGTTCC
>JAFGIO010000087.1 GCA_016929555.1 Deltaproteobacteria bacterium
GTTGGTGTGGGGGTGATTTTCATGTTTCGGGGCGCCCTGATGGCGATGAGGATCTGATGGTGTTCTGGATATTTCTTCCTTTTCTTGAGATGCTCTCCAATCAATTCAAGCTCTTTGGGCCAATACAAGAAAGGAGATTCAATGAGAGCCGAATTTACAGCAATTATCGAAACCGCACCCGAGGGCGGCTACTGGGCCATTTGCCCGGAGGTACCCGGTGCCAATGGACAGGGGGAGATGATCGAGGAAACGAAGGAAAGACTGCGGCAGGCTATCGAGTTGATTCTGGAAGATCGCAGGGCTGACATCCTTCGCGGATTGCCCGAAGACGCCATCCAGGACAAGGTGCTGATTGGATGAAATGTCGGGATTTGGAACGCTAATTGCGGATCGCCGGTTGCTATTTGAAGCGGGAAGGCACTTCCCACTCCCTCTGGATCAATCCGAAAACCGGGGTTGTGGAGGCGGTTCCAAGGCATGCTGAGATCAAAGAGCCCTTGGCAAAGAGAATCCTTAAGAATTTGAATGCGGAATGAGTGACCGGACCACTCGTTGGAGCAGACCAACTGCACCGGCGGACTCTTTTCATGTCAAGACCGTAACCACGAAATCTCCTCATAATCTGGAAACATCGTTTCCCGCCTCAGGCGAGGCGGGCGGCGTGGAAGCCCTCCCAGACGGCGTCCAGCACTTTTCTTGGCTTCTTGGCGTCGCCGATCACCACGACCTCTCTGCCTTTTGCCTTCAGTTCCTCCGCCAGGGTGTCAACAGGTCTGAAACCCATGGCCAGGACGATGGAGTCGGCGTCGATATGCCTCTTTTCTCCCTCCATTTCGACGACGGCGCCCGCAGCGTCCGCCTCCAGCAGGCTGCAGTTCACCATGACGCGGATGCCCCTGCCGGACACCATCTCGACCAGGGCATTGTAGTTCAGCGTGAAGAGCGGCTCGGGTATCAGGCGTCCCAGTTTCTCGATCAGGGTCACCTTCTTTCCCTTGTCTGCCAGGAAGACGGCCGTCTCGCATCCGACGACCCCGGCGCCGACGACCAGGACGTTCTCGCCGGGCCGCCTCTTTCCCAGAAGGACGTCCACGGCCGTCATGACGCGATCACTGTCCAAGCCCGGCAGGTCCGGCACCAGGGGCTCCCCGCCCGTGGCGATGACAACCAGATCGGGATTCACGGCCATGATCTTTTTCGCCGATACGTCGGTTTTTAGCTTCAGATCGATGTTGCCCTTCGCCACCTGGGCCTTGAGGTGGTCGATGTACCGACGGATGTCTCTCTTGAATTCCGGAGCCGCCGCAGGCCAGAGGGTTCCGCCCAGCTCGGCTCCGCGCTCCCAGAGCGATACCTTGTGGCCCCGGTTCGCCGCGGTCACGGCCGCCGTCATGCCGCCCGGCCCGCCCCCGATGACGAGGATCTTCCTGGGCTTTTCCGCAGGCTGGGGCCTGTAGTCCCTTTCCATGGCGCATTCGGGATTGACGGCGCAGCTCGCGTATCGTCCCGCGATGCCCCTGGCGAAGCATCCCTCGCTGCACCCGATGCAGTGGCGTATATCCTCCGGGCGGCCTTCCTTCACCTTCAGGGGCCACTCCGGATCGGCGAGGAAGGCCCTACCGAGCCCGACGAAATCAACCTTGCCCTGGGCGAGGACGCGCTCGGCGAGTTCCGGATCGTTGAGTTTTCCGTGGCCGATGACGGGGATCTTCACGGCGGCCTTCACGGCTGCTGCTGCCTCTATTTGGGAGGCGGGCTTCGCGTAAACGGGCGGAATGGTCCTGTGCCAGCATTCGTAGCAGCCGAAATCCACATGGAGGGCGTCGACGCCGGCCGCTTCGAGGCGCCTGGCGATCTCGAGTCCTTCCTCCATGGTTCGGCCGCCCGGAATATCGTGATCGGGCGTGAACTTGAAGACGATGGGATACTCGGCCCCCACCCGGCGGCGTATCTCTTCAAGCATCTCCAGGGGAAAGCGGAGCCTGCCGTCCAGGTCCCCGCCGTACTCGTCATTCCTCCGGTTCCAGAGGCTGGACATGAACTGGTCGATGAGATAGCCGCCGTAGCCGTGGATTTCGATGGTGTCCACACCGGCGCGCTTCGCCAGCAGAGCGGTTCTGCCCGCCGCCGCCACGAGCCGCTTGATCTCTTCCACCTCTAGGGGCCTGCAGACGACCCGGGGCCTCCAGAAGGCGGGGACGGCCGATGCCGACACCGGAACATGATCGGGCTTGTACAGGAAATCGCTCTTCATCCGGCCCACGCCTGGACTCATCTGCATGCCCAACCTGCAGCCGTAGTGGTGCATCTTTTCGGCCATCTCGCTCCACTTGAGGGCCTTGCCCACGCCGTCGAGACTGTACATCACCGACTCGAAGTCCTCGAACTCCCGGGAAATTCCCGTGGCCGTCGGAAAGATGAGGCCCGCCCCGCCCCTGGCCCTCTCCAGGTAGAAGTCCAAGCTCCTCTGTGTCAGGGACCCGTCCGGCGCCGGCAGGCCGTACAGTCCCATCGGGGCCATTACGATGCGGTTCTTGACGGTCATGGTTCCGATCTTCCCGGGTTCGAATAGCTTCATGGAGGCACCTCCTGCAAGTGAAGTTGTTGAAACGATCTCAGGGTCCTGTCATCCGGCCTTTCGGAAGGCCATGTCGATGATGCGCTGGGCCTCCCGCTGGATCCGTTCCAGGTGGTTCCGGTCGCGGAAGCTCTCGGCGTAAACCTTGTAGACATCCTCGGTTCCAGAGGGCCTGGCGGCGAACCATCCCTGCTGCGTCGACACCTTGATGCCGCCGATGGCCTCTCCGTTTCCCGGCGCATGGCTCAGCTTCGATTGGATTTGGTCTCCCGCCAGGGTCTCCACGGCGATTCCCTCCGGCGAGAGTTCCTTGAGCACCGAGCGCTGCCGGGCCGTGGCCGGCACATCGATCCTTTCGTATATCGAATCGCCGAAGCGCTCCGCCAGTTCCCTGTACTGAACGAAGGGGTCCTTGCCGATTCTGGCGGTGATCTCGGCTGCGAGAAGGTTCATGATGATGCCGTCCTTGTCGGTCGCCCAGACGGTTCCGTCCTTTCTCAAGAACGATGCGCCGGCGCTCTCCTCGCCGCCGAAGCCGTAGGAACCGTCCAGAAGCCCCGCCACGAACCACTTGAATCCCACGGGGACCTCGACGAGCCTAATTCCAAGGTTGGCGGCCACCCTGTCGATCATGCTGCTGCTGACGAGCGTCTTGCCCACGGCGGCGTCGGCCCGCCATCCGGGACGGTGCCGGAAGAGATACCAGATCGCGACGGAGAGGTAGTGGTTCGGGTTCATCAGGCCGCCGGCGGGCGTCACGATGCCGTGCCGGTCGCCGTCCGGATCGTTTCCGAAGGCGATGTCGTAACGGTTCCGCAGATCGATGAGGCCGGCCATGGCCCAGGGCGATGAGCAGTCCATCCGGATCTTGCCGTCCCAATCCAGGGTCATGAAGGCGAAGGTCGGATCAACGGCGGGATTGACCACGTCGAGCCGCAAACCGTAGCGGGTTGCTATGGGTTCCCAGAAGGCCAGAGTGGAGCCGCCCAGGGGATCGACGCCGATCCGGATTTGTGCATCCCTGATAGCGGCCATTTCGAGGACATTTTCGAGGTCCTTCACATAAGGATCGACATAGTCGTAATCCCGGATTGTCCCCTGCCTGGCGGCCCGATTGCAAGGCATGCGCAGGACTTCCCTCAGGCCCGCCCCCAGGATATCGTTGGCCCGCCGCTCGATCCCCTGCGTGACGTGGACATCGGCCGGACCCCCTTCGGGCGGGTTGTACTTGAACCCGCCGTCCTCGGGCGGATTGTGCGAGGGGGTGATGACAATGCCGTCTGCGAGGCCCGAGTCCCTGTGCCGGTTGTGGCTGCAGATGGCGTGGGAGATGACCGGCGTGGGGGTGTAGCCCCGATCCTTTTGTGTCATGACGGAGACATCGTTGGCGGCCAGGACCTCCAAGGCCGTCGTCAGGCTGGGCTCCGAGAGGGCATGGGTGTCCCTGCCGATGAAGAGGGGGCCGGAGATGCCCCTGGCCTTTCGATAGTCGCAGACGGCCTGGGTGACGGCGAGGATATGATCCTCGTTGAAGCTTCCCGAAAGCGACGAGCCCCTGTGGCCGGATGTGCCGAAGGCTACCCGCTGGGAAGCATCACCGACATCGGGATGTACGGTGTAATATGCATCGATCAACGCGGATAGGTTCACCACCATGGAAGACGGTGCCGGTCTTCCCGCCAGCGGATGAGCTGTCATCCCGTTCCCTCCTGTTTCCCTTCCATCCTTTTCAACCCGCCGATTGTTCACCCGGTATCGCCCATGGCGCGATACCCGTCAACCTCGTGAATTTCCGCCCTGCGCCGCATATTAACATGACGGGTCGTCATGTCAACATCGAAGGAACACATCGAAGGAACCGCCTCCTTTTAAGACTTACGCCGCGTCATTTCTGATGACCTTGCAAAAAGTCCGATTGGACCCCTTCCTGTCATTCCCGCAAAAGCGGGAATCCAGTAAATTCCATATATTCTGGATCCCCGCTTTCCCCAGCCTTCGCGGGGGCAGGCTGCAAGGGGTGAGATGGTTTGCGATTTTTTACAAGTTCGTCATTTCTGCTTTACCGAAAGAAGAGACAGTGATAATGGGAACGGCCATGGAGCCGGCGATTCATGAATCTTGGGTCCTTCGATAAAATTGCGGTCCTGCATCGCATCTCGATGTTCGCCCTGGCGTTTGCCATCGCCGTCGCCGTCGTTGTCCACGATCCCCGTTCCACTTCCGAACCGGCCGCTTCCCCTGGGGATCGCGCCAGGGAGGACCTAAGCCGCGTCGAATATCCCAGCACGAAAGGCATAGCCTGGGATCCCTATTTCATCCGTCCCCAGGACAGCCTGGAGAGACTTTTCGGCAGCGACTGGGTTCCTGTGGCAAGGTTCAACAGGATCGACCGCCGCCATGCCTATCCCGGCATGACCATCAAGGTTCCCAGAAACATGGATGAGATACGGAACTACAATCCGCTGCCGATGATTTACGAACCGGCGAGACCGCATCGGAAGTACATTCTGGTCGATGCGACCGAACAGTGGATCGGGGCCTATGAGCACGGAAAGCTCCGATTCTCCGGACCGGCGGCGACGGGCACGGCGCAACATCCCACGCCGGAGGGCCTTTTTCGTGTGGACGCCCATCACAGGACCCACAGCTCGTCCCTGTACAAGACGGAAAGAGGAGACATCCAGTACCCCATGGATTACGCGTTCCGATTCTATGTGGGGCCGGACAATGCGGCCTTCTGGGCCCACGCCAGGGATATGCCGGGCCGGCCGGCCTCCCACGGCTGCATCGGCCTCTACGACGAGAACATGCAGAACAGGGTTTACGGCTACCCCGACAGACCCGTCCTCAACGATGCAAAACGGTTCTATGAATGGCTCCTCGGCCCCGAGGGATTGCGCGCGGATTCGGGGGAACTGCGGATCATGGTAAACGATACGCTCCTGGAGGTGAGGGGCCCCCTGCCGAGGTATCTGGACAAGCCCCCGAAGGGCCCTTCCTGAAAACTACGCTTCGGGAATCGCCAAAATCTCGGCGACGAACTGATTGTCAATGCGCATAGACATCAGAGCCTCCATTTCGAGGAATTGACGAAGGGTTGTCTTTGTAATAGGGTGAGATCGAACTTAAAGGCTATGGAGGTGAACGTCATGAAGATCCTGGTTGCTTACTTCAGCCAGACGGGCAATACGGAAAAAATCGCGAAAGCGATTCTAGAGGAGGCATCCCTTTCCCACGAGGCGGCGATGCGCAAGATCGAAGAGGTCGACCCCGGTGGGTTGAGCGACTACGATATCGTCTTTTTGGGGGGACCTATCCACGGCGGCGGCCTTGCCGCCCCGCTGAAGGGTCTGCTGGACCAGCTCCCCGCATCGCCTTCCTATGTCCTGGCGGCTTTCATCACCCATGCGGCAGAGGCCTACCGTCGGGAGAATTTCGAAAAGGGCATCTCATACATCGAGAACATAGCCAGGGACAGAGGCATCCGCTATGGGGGATGCTTCGACTGCACGGGGAAGCTCGATCCCGCCCTCTGGTCCATGGTTCAGAAAATGCAGAAGCTCTCCGACAAGGAGTGGGAAGAACTCATGGCGAGGGTCGGTCCTCATCCCGATGCGGAAGACGAGAAAAACGCCCGCGCCTTTGTCCGGAAAGTGCTTGCCCCGTGATCATTCCGAAGCCTGACGGGACAATCGAGGACGTTATCCTCACGGATGACCGGCGGGGCGTCGCCGCCCTCAGACCCTTTCTTCCCCCGCGGTTCTGCGAAGAGGCCGCCCGGTTGATTCCTGGACAACGGGGCAACATCTTCGTCGTCACGGGCTTTTTCACGCTATCTGCGGGTCTGCCGGAGACGGACGGCCCGCCGGGGGCGCTGGCGCTGGGGAAGGCGCTGAATCGCCTGGGTTTTGCGACCCATTACGTGACGGACCGGTTCACGGCGCCGTTGCTGGAAGCGATGGCGGGCGGGGCGGGAAAGGTGATCACCTTTCCCCTGGCGGATCGTTCGCAGAGCGAAAGGTACGCCCTCGACCTGCTGGA
>JAFGIO010000012.1 GCA_016929555.1 Deltaproteobacteria bacterium
ATCCTCTACATCAGCGGGCGGACGGGGAAGTACTTGGAGCCGGCGGCCGGCAAGGCCAACTGGAACATCTTCGCCATGGCTCGCGAAGGGCTGCGCTACGAACTGACGGCTGCCTTCCAGAAGGCGCTCCGGCAGCAGGACGCCGTCGTTCTGAAGGGCGTGCGGATACGGGACAACGTCGGGGTGCAGGCGGTGGACGTCACGGTCCAGCCCATCGCGGAGCCGGAGGCCCTGCACGGGATGGTCATGATCGTCTTTACGGACGTAGCGACCTTTCCGGAAGTCAGCGCGCCGGGTAAAGCTTCAAAGGGTTCCGTCCGCGGCGCCCGTGTGGTGGAACTTGAGCGGGAGATTGAGCAGACCCGGAATGAACTGCAGACCACCCGGGAAGAGATGCAGACCTCCCAGGAGGAGCTCAAATCCGCCAACGAGGAGTTGCAGAAGAGTTGCAGAGCACCAACGAGGAACTCACCACCTCCAAGGAAGAGATGCAGTCCATGAACGAGGAGCTGCAGACGGTCAACAACGAGTTGCAGGCCAAGGTGGACGAACTGTCCCGGGCCGGCAGCGACATGAAAAACCTCCTCGACAGCACGGACATCGCCACCCTGTTTCTGGACGACGCATTGAACGTGCGGCGCTTCACCAGCCGGACCACCCAGATCATCAATCTGATCCCCGGCGACGTGGGCCGGCCCATCACCGATATCGCCTCGGATATGGCCTATCACGAACTGGCCGGGGATGCGCGGGAGGTGCTTCGATCCCTGGCCACCATAGAGAAACCGGTCGCCGCCAGCAACGGTCGCTGGTTTCTCGTGCGCATCATGCCCTACCGCACCCTGGATAACCGGATTGACGGTGTGGTGATCACCTTTACGGACATCACCGTTTCCAAAACCCTGGAGGAGAAACTGCGCACAACACAGGCCGCTCTGGAAAAACGGATCGTGAAGCAGAAGGCGGACCTGGAGAAGTCTGAAGGGCATTCCCGCACGGCGGGAAAACGAGGGCAAGGCGGGAAGACCGCCGGGGCAGCCCCGGTCCGGCAAAAGAAAGGGAAGGCGCCATGAGAAAGAGTTCTGTCCCTCCGGCGGATGCCACACAGCTGCGCCGCCGAGCGGAAGAGCGCCTGAAAAAGAAGCCGGGGAGACCGGCCGGCAAAGGTGCGACGCCCCGTTCGGAGGAGGAAGCACAGCGGCTCGTCCAGGAACTGCAGGTGCATCAGATCGAGCTTGAGATGCAGAATGAGGAACTGCAGCGGTCGCGGACGGAGGTGGAGGCGCTCCTCGCCCAGTACACCGACCTCTACGATTTTGCCCCCGTGGGCTACTTCACCCTGGGACGCGACGGGGCGATCCGCCGGGTAAACCTCACGGGTGCACGGCTCCTCGGACTGGAGCGGAAGCGGCTGACGGGACGGCGTTTGGGGCTTTTCGTATCCGACGGCGACCGCCACACCTTCAACACCTTTCTGGATAAGGTGTTCGCGGGCGGGACCCAGGAGACCTGCGAGGCGACCCTCCGCAGGGATGAGGGATGCCCTCCCCTGCCCGGACGTTCGGACAACCGGCGCCTCGGAGAGACAGACCAGTCCATCGTACAGATAAAGGCCATCGCCTCCGAGGACGGTCAGGAGTGCCGCGCCGTGCTGGCGGACATTACCAAGCTCAAGCAGGCCGAGGCGCAGGTTCTTGCTTCCCTCCGGGAGAAGGAGACCCTCCTCAGGGAGATTCACCACCGGGTGAAGAACAACCTCCAGGTGGTGTCGAGCCTTCTCAGTCTGCAGTCAGTGTATTTGAAAGACAAGCGGGCTATCGAAATATTCGACGAAAGCCGGAGCCGGATCAATACGATCGCCATGGTTCATACAAAGCTGTATCAATCGAAGAATCTTGCGGCGGTCGATTGCGCAGATTTTATTGAAGACAGCGCCGATGGTCTGCTGCAGATTTACGGCGGAGAGGCGGCAGCCGTCAAGATCCGAACGGATGCGCGGGGAGTCTTTCTGGACATCGATCTGGCGATTCCCTGCGGTCTGATCCTCAACGAACTGATCGCCAACGCCCTGAAACACGCCTTTCCGGATAAGAGAGAGGGTGAGATCAGGATCGCCATGAGGGAGGACGGCGGCCGGTACATTCTGACGGTCACGGACAACGGGGCCGGGTTTCCCGACGGGATTAACTTCAGGGATACGGCGTCTCTCGGCCTGCAGCTTGTCGATATCCTGGTCAAGCAGCTCCAGGGGAGGATTGCCCTGGAGACGAATGGGGGAACGGCATTTGTCGTCTCATTTCCGGCAAAAGATCCAGTAAAGGAGGCAGACCGTGAAGGGAAAGCAGATACTCGTGGTTGAAGACGAGGGGAGCGTGGCCCTCGATATCAAGAAGCGGTTGCAGACGCTGGGATACGGCGTTTCGGGAATTGCCTCTTCCGGAGAAGAGACCATGGAGATGATCCGCCGGAACCGTCCCGACCTGGTGCTGATGGACATCCAGTTATGCGGCGGGATGGATGGCGTGGATACGGCAGGGCAGATTCTCGCCTCTTTTCATATCCCCGTCGTTTATCTGACGGCGTATGCCGATCCTGAAACCCTTGAACGGGCGAAGGTCACCGATCCTTTCGGTTACATCCTGAAACCGTTCGAGACAAAGGAATTACGGGTTGCCGTCGAGATGGCGTTGTACAAACATGGCATGGATCAGACGCTGAGAGAGAGCCGCGCCCGCCTGGAGAGGAGCATGAAGGGAGCCATCGACGCCATTGCGGCGATCATCGAACTTCGCGGTCCTTTTGTTGCGGGGCATCATCGGCGGGTGTCGCGCCTGGCTGCAGCGATTGCCGAAGAAATGGGACTGTCCGGTTCCCGCGTGGAGGGGATCCGCCTGACCGCCGGCATCTATGATATCGGTCTTGTGCACCTGCCTGCCGAAATTCTGATGGATGCGGGTCGATTGGAAGGGGCACATCTGGATATCTACCAGACCTATCCCCAGATCGGCTGCGACATCCTGAATAACGTGGAATTCCCCTGGCCCATCGCCGAAACGGTCCTTCAGCATCGGGAGTGTTTCGACGGCTCCGGATTCCCGGGAGGGGTCAAGGGCGGTGATATTCTCCTGGAGGCCCGAATTCTGGCGGTGGCGGATGCGGTCACCTCCCTGACATCCCGCCTGGCATACCGACCCGCCCTGGAAATGGACGCGGCACTGGAAGAGCTGAAACAGAACGCGGGAGCTCTCTATGATCCGGAGGTCGTGGAGGCCTGTTTAAGACTATTTCGGGGAAAAGGCTTTCAATTCAACCCTGACGGGAGGGATTAGCGATGCGGGGCTACAGGTTCATGTCATCACTATCGATCGGCAGGAACGCTTTTCAGGTGCTTATCATCGGGGCTTTGCTGTGCGCGGGGCTTTATCTTGCAAGCCTGTACAGCTATCTTCTGTTTCATATTATCGCGGAAGGTTTTTCAATCGTCATTGCCGTCTCCCTCTTCCTGATCGCCTGGAACACCCGTCACCTGGCGAAAAACAATTATGTCCTGTTTCTCGGTATCGCCTTTCTGTTTGCCGGCCTCATCGACTTTGCCCACACCCTGGCTTACAAAGGAATGGGGATTTTTATCGGGTATGACGCCAATCTGCCGACGCAGCTATGGATCGCCGCCCGGTACCTTCAGAGCCTGTCTCTCCTTGCGGCGCCATGGTTCATCAATCGGAAGCTGAACATCCGCGCCGTGCTGGGTTTTTATCTTTCCGTGACCATCCTCCTGCTGTCCGCCGCCTTTTCCGGCACGCTCTTCCCCGCCTGCTTTATCGAGGGCACGGGGCTGACCCCCTTCAAAATTGTCAGTGAGTACATTATTTCCTTTATCCTGCTATCTTCTCTGGCTCTGCTGGTGCACCATCGCGACAAGTTTGATCCACACATCCTCTGGCTGATTGTCTGGTCGATCCTCTTTACAATCGTCTCGGAACTGGCCTTCACCTTTTACGTCAGCGTCTACGGCCTGTCGAACCTGATCGGTCATTACTTCAAAATTCTCTCATTCTATCTCATTTACAGGGCGATCATCGTGACCGGTCTGGAAAATCCGTACCGCCTCCTTTTCCACAATGTACAGCAGAATCGCGAAGAGCTTCAGATTATCATCGATTCCTCCCCCATCCTGATCTTTTACAAGGACCTCGAAAACAGATTCGTTCGTGTGAACAAGGCGCTCGCCGAGGCAACGGGGCTGCCCAGGGAAGAGATCGAGGGAAGGACAGGGGCTGACATTTATCCCGACCAGGCGGAGAGCTATTGGGAAGACGACAGGGAGGTTATCGCATCGGGCAAGCCCAAGGTGGGCATTATCGAACAGATCGATACCGAGAGCGGCACGCGGTGGCTCCAGACCGACAAGATACCGTACAGGAATATGGACGGGAACATTATCGGCATCATCGGCTTTTCTGTTGACATCACCAAGCGCAAGCTGGCGGAAGAAATCCTACACGAAAGTGAGACCAAGCTACAAGCAATCTTCGATGGAGTAGGAACCGGGATTATCATCATTGACAAGGACACTCAGGTCATTATTGAAGCAAATAAGTCTGCCATAGAAATGACCGGGCTGTCCGAAGAGAGGATTATAGGACATATCTGCCACTCGTTGGTTTGTCCGGCCGAGGCAGGAAAATGTCCGGTCAAAGATCTCGGTCAAATTATTGATCACTCTGAACGTACGCTCATCTGTGCTGATGGGCATCTTAAAGACATCCTCAAAACCGTTTATCCAATTACCATCAAGGGAAGGGATTGTTATGTTGAAAGTTTCATTGATATTTCTGACCGTAAGCAAGCGGAAGAGGCGCTGC
>JAFGIO010000088.1 GCA_016929555.1 Deltaproteobacteria bacterium
ATCCGCCTGATTTACATGCCTTTTCCTACATCAATCCCTATTGCTACGCAATAGAAACTGCACCCCTATTGCTGAATCTGGGATGAATACTGTATGTGCACTTGCTTTCTCGCGGCCAGTAGATTCCGCTAGCCGATCCGCCGGTGATCATAATATCGTAGGGAGCTTTCCGCAAGCCCTTTTCGTCCAATCTTCCCTGGGGATGCAACAGTTTTACTTGGAGGGTCTTGGGTGTCGGAAAGGTGTTTTATCTTTCATTTCAAATTTTTTTAAGGGAACCCCTTTGATCCTTATGATGACCAACGATCACCAAGACCGTTTAAAAGAGAGGTTTGCCACCATTGAGTTTTTCATAGATTCGCATGTAATCTGCGATCATGGTGCCAAGGTCATAGCGCTCTCTGGCATTGACCATGATTCTTTGCAACTGGGGCTCTCGAATTTCCGGTGGCCTGCGGTGAAAGTTCAAGCTCTTTTCTAAAGCGTGCCGCAGCCCGCCTGCGTCGTAATCCCTGAAAAGAAATCCGTTTCCCACGTCCTGGGGAGCTCCGTCGATCTTGAGCCGCAGCTCCCTGATCTTATCATGATATCCTCCCGTATCGCGGTTCGTCGCTGTGGTGCCGAACAGGTTACCCACCTGATCGATTTGACCACAGGGTTCGTAAAGAGATGCACCAAATACATCACATGCGGCGCCGAATCCGAGCATCGACAAATCTTCACGATAATGCTGGTAGGTCATCCTGCCCCCGGAGGTATAGGCAAATCTGCCTAAAAAGTCCACATGTGTTCGATCATCGCCGACTCCATCGGCCACGATGGCGATCTGGACATCCGGATTATCGTCTAGGAAAGATCTGATCACCGCTTCAAGCAAATCCACGCCTTTTTGTGCGGGATCCAGCCGGGACGGCCAGAAATAAAGCTTGGCATCCGGGTCAATCAGTAGTCCCGTTCTCTTTTGAAATTCCGTGAGATTCTCCCGTTTCGCCGCCATGAAGTCGTCGTCGGGCCCGTATCTTCTCAGGAGATGCTCGCAGTGTTCCGGATACATATTACGGGCAGGTGCATTGAGGATGGCCCTGGCCGAGTCATGGTAAAATTTCGCCTTGACCTCGTTTCGTACGCTTATTGGAACCAAGGAACGGTCAAAGTAATAATCGTAGACAACTTCCCTTAGGAATTCCTCTCCTACGAAATTGATGATCGTAGCATTCTTGATGGCCGTGGCTTGGCAATCGATGCATTGTTTTCCCATATAGTCGCCGAAATAGAGGTAATCCCTGATGCCCTGGATATTAACGCCAGTTAGATATTCAAGAGGGACATGGGCGGTAAAGACATTGTGAACGGTGTGCAACACCGGCAGGTCCGTCGATTTGGCATAGGCAGTGATGGCGCCGCCGGCCATCCAGTCGTGGCTGTGTATGATCAACTTCCCTTCGTGCCTGGCTCGAACATCCTTGATGACGTTGTTGATGATTTCGCGTTGAAATTCGGCGGCGGTGAGCAACGGATCTCCCGCGTACGCGCTTGTATTGTCTGCAAATACGGCGGAACTGACCAGATGTATCCGTTCCGGATCGATCCTGTAGCGTACCTCACGCCATTCCCGCTCGTTCATCCGCGATTCCTTTTGGAAGCGTTTTTTTAGATTTAGGGTTACGAGATGAACGTCTACCTCTCTTTCCAGCAAACCTTCGCATAGCGCCGATACCACCTCTCCCTGGCCTCCGCTTTTCCCTGAGATATATTTGGCCAGTGCGCCCATGTCACTGGGCAGCCTGCCGGTTTCGGGCGTGATCATCAGAATGGCGGGACGGTCTCTTTTTTTCATGATCTCGAATCGTTCCAAGGAGTTCTGCAAGTCGTCGATCTTCCGGGTCAGGATGTGCGTTGATCTGGTGATGGAACCGTCGTAGGGGTTAAAATAGGAGTGAACAGCATGATCCTCCCCTCGACTCTCATGGAGGAAGTAGACATGATCCGATGTCGTCAGGTAACGCCACCGCTTGAGGAAATCACCGCCGGCAAGACGCGCCTTGGTTTCAAGTTGCTCCAAATCCTTGAATAATTCATACTGGGTTGCCGTTCCCAGCCATCCAAAGGTATCCCTGCCTCTGTCCGCCCAAGAGGATGTGGAAAGACCGTGGATGTCAAGCAGGGGACAATCGGCTTCAGAAAAGCGATTCGCAATTTCCGACGCCGAACATACGACGACATTCGGGTACTTCTTCAGGGCCTCCGGCAGTCCTTTCCAGAATTCGAAGATTCCCTTGTCTTCCCAGATATGCTCACCGATGTGTTCGAAATCGTAACCCATCAGGACCGCTTCCCCATCAATGCGGGCGATATTGGCGGCATACTGGTCCGGCGTCAGGGGATCGTGTGGGAAACGGAAGGCGATATCGTCGCTGAGTTCCCTGTTGCGCGGTATGACAATTAGGGCACCTGCCTTCGCCCGGAAAACCGCATTTGGCGATATGGGTAACTCAGAACCCATAAACATATCGTGCCGCTTCTCGCAGAGTATGGAAAGATAGCCCATATCGGCCACCACGTCGGCGATGTGGTTGTTGTACATGAGCTCGGTGTTTCTAAAAGCGGAAGGTGACACCCCGAAATGGTGCCTCATCTTGTCTCTGTGTAGCGATACCTGATCCCGGAACTCCTGTTTGCGGGGGTCTGAAAAGAGTCCTGCAAGGGAATGGTAGTAAGTTTCATCGAGCAATTCCACCTGATCGTTCGTTTTTCCGGCGTCCAGAAGTTCCTGTATGACACTGATCACTGCGGGCGCAAAGCGCTCGGCCTGCTCGAGAAAAGTCCCCGACATGGAAAAAACGATTTTGAAATCAGGATGCTTCTCAACAAGCTTGACAAACATTTTCAAAGCGGGCAGATAGCAACGCCCCGTTACTTTGAGGAAAATTTCCCTGTTCATATCTTCCCAAAGAAACTTGTCCCGTTGCGGATGTAGTCTGCAGGGCTGATGAAGCTGAAAATAGAAGGCAACGAGTGGCATACGTGTCTACCCTTTCATGAATCCTTGTAATATCTATCTTTATAAAGGCTTAAAGAAGAATAGTCAACAGGTCCCTATAGCTGGATTCCTTTTTGAAAATGCATTCTCCGCATTCCATGCTGTTTTCGGTGATCGTCCCGCTGACGATAACCACTTTCATCGCCAGGCGAAGACAGGCTGCTCCAGGTGGTCGACGCGTTCGGTTCTCCCCTCGTAGGCAACGGCACGAAACTGGTAGAGGACTGCGGCAGTTGGAGCATGAATCAGGTCAGTGCCGATGGGAAGCTGGATGACCGGCCGCTCGCTCTCCGGGATGCTTATGAACCGGGGGGAGTCGTGTCGGCAGAGCTCATGCAGACCGATTCGATACACCCGGGCGACCTCATCGGGGTTTGGATTGATTGAGGGGTCGGAGCCTCCCCAAAATACGAAGGGAGTGATCACGTACCCCGACCGGGTTGCGTAATCGTCCAGACGCCCTAGCAGATCCGACGGCTCCAGTCTGAGCCCGAGCTCTTCGCGAAGCTCCCGCAACGCAGCATCGAGCGCTGTTTCGTATAAGCCAACCCTGCCTCCGGGCAGTGCCCACTGCCCCGCGTGTGCGCGCAGCTTAGTCGACCTCCGAGTCAACAACACCGACGCACCTCCGGCGGTTCCCGCGACGTTGCCCCACTGCTCGCTCCCGCCGGGAAAGAGGGACAGAATATTGTCGTCAACGACAAAGTTGTCCTCGCCGTGGAGGACCGGATCGCTGTCGACGACCACTACGGCGACTGCCGCACGCCGAAGCCCGACTCCTGAATGTTTTCGTACCGGATGAGAGGAGAGATTTGTCCCAAGCCTATTATAGAGTCGCAGGTCGAAATCGATCATACTTTTAACTGCTCACAGATTGTATACCTTACCAACAATTCAACGGTGTACGCTGTATTTGTCATTGCCAACTGGACCAAGGCCGCATCGGTTTTCAAAAAGATGAAAAGAATTAAATGGTCGAAACAGTATTATGGTTCCAGGACGTATGTGTCAAGGGAATTGAAGGGAAGCAGTGAATTATTTATTTACGCCATGAACTAGGCCTGTCATGGAAGAACATGAAATACAGGCATTGTCATGCAGAGATTCGTCGGATTAGAACTTGACGGACGAGGCATCAAAGGCTATGAGGGTTTGCAGCGTCCGTGAAAATAATATGAAACGTTTCTGTTTAGCACAATTTTCTTCAAAGGGGTCAGGATGATCCTATGTACGCGGTCGCATTTTAGGATGTTAGCATCTGTTTTATCGGCAGCGCTCGTCGCGGTTCTTGCCGCTTGTTCCATGAGTCCCCCGATGTTCGATGAACAGCAGTGGCGGACAAAAGTTCTCTCCGCCGATCCTGCACTGCTTTATGCTCCGCATTTTAAAGAAGGAAAATTTTTCAATCCCTGGATGCCCGAGAAGGATAGGGGATTCCTGAAACTGCTCCGATGGCGGCTCCTGCCGCGCCCTGAATACAGCGCATTGGAGCGCTGTTATCTTCCCGAGGTATCCGATACGGCATATGAGAAGGTTTCATCGGCTCCAAAGGGTGATTTTATCCTGTGGATCGGCCATGCAACCTTTCTCATCCGCATCAACGGTCAATACTGGCTTACGGACCCCATGTTTTCTGAGAGGGCATTGATTCCCAGACGAAAAACGCCTCCCGCCCTCACAGTGAAGCAAATAAAGGACCTCATTCCCCGCTTGAACGTCATCATTTCACACAATCACTATGACCATCTGGACAGGCATAGCTTACAGGAACTTCCCCACGCATCGAATATATTCGTGCCACTCGGCTTGGGGGAATACGTCCGTGAAATGAATAAGGGCACTGTAACAGAAATGGATTGGTGGCAGAACATATCCTGCGGCGACGGCATCACATTGGTTTGTCTTCCCATGCAGCACTGGTCAAGGAGACTCGGACAGGGTCACAATGAAACACTCTGGGCAAGTTTTCTTCTGATCACCCCCACCGTGAAGATCTATTTTGGAGGAGACACGGGCTATTTCATCGGCTACAGGGAAATCGGCAGAAAATACGCAGGCATAGATTACGCCGTGCTTCCAATAACCGCTTACCATCCGCGCTGGTTCATGCATTACGCCCATATGAATGTCGATGAAGCCATTGAGGCCTTCAAGGACCTCGGTGCCCGTTTTATGATCCCGCAGCAGTGGGGCACCTTTCATCTCGGAGACGATCCGGTCGGTTATGCGGCGCTTGAATTGAAAAGGAAGATCGCCGGTAGCAATCACGATCCGTCACGTATTTTGATTCTCGATATCGGTGAGCTTCACTTTTTAGAAACAACCGAAATTGATTTGGGGTACAATTCATCAATCAGCGGCCGATAAACTTGGGCTTGCGTTTCTCCTGGAACGACTTTACACCTTCCGTAAAATCAGCCGTTCTCACAATGGAAGCCTGCAGAAATATTTCATGGTCAAAGGCAGACTCCAGCGACATGTCCATTGACTCGTAGATGAGTTTCTTGGCCCAAGACACTGCCAGTGGCGGATTTGCCATCATGCGATTGGCAAGGGCCAAAACGGCTGGCATCAATTCGGAATCAGGCACGATCCTGTTTACCAGACCGATGCGAAGGGCCTCCTGCGCGTCAATACGGTCACCGGTCATTGCAAGTTCCAGGGCCATGCCCAGACCCACCGTTCTCGGTAGAAACCAAGTTACCCCCGAATCGGGCACCAGATTCCTTTTTACAAAGGCGCAACTGAAGCTGGCCGATTCGGCAGCGATTCGAATGTCGCAGGCGCATACAAGACCAAGGGCCATTCCCGCTGTCACCCCGTTGATGGCCGCAATAACCGGTTGGTTCAAGCGGCGCAGGTTGAATGTGTAATTCAGATTCGTCGGGTTGACCAGCATATTCAACCCCGCATCCTCCGCCGTCAATCCATCCAAAGTTCCGCTTACATCGGCGCCGGAGGAAAAGCCGCTCCCGTTTCCGGTAATGATGAGAACTTTTGTCTCTTTATCCGATTTCAATTCATTGGCGATGCTGTCGATAGCGGCAAGAGTACCCATGGTCAAAGCATTCAGTACCTCAGGCCGGTTGAGCGTGATGGTGCCGATGCCATTTTCCTTTTTATAGATAAGACCCTCGTATTTCATTGAAAACCTCCTTCTGCGCGACATAGGCGTTAGCCTCCTCGATAATGATTTCGGGGGGAAGAATCTGCTGCCTTCGTGGAATCGACAGCAGCTATGACTACGAAATCATGATATGTTAAGCCATTATGTGTGTCAAGGCGATAATGACAGCCGGATTATGGCAGCCGATGCGCACTTTTAATTATTCTTTTAAAATGGGGGCGTGTCCTACGAGAGTTCTATCCCTCTTGTTGACATCCATTGCGACTCTATGAAATATTGCCTGTGCACACCTATATAATGATGGTAAAAACGATCGAACAAAAGACATGATCAAGCGCTCCAACTCTGGGAAAAAAGCCGGATTTGTCCATGTCGCAAAGGTCCGTCCCTCGGCAGAACTTCCAAGGCTCTCCTATCCTGATAATTTACCAATTACCCACTGCCGAGAAAAGATCATCGATGCAGTAAAGGCGCATCAGATCGTCGTTATCACTGGAGAAACCGGATCTGGCAAGACCACCCAGATCCCTAAAATGTGCATTGAGGCCGGTAGAGGCCGCACCGGAATGATCGGATGCACCCAACCGCGCCGCGTCGCCGCCGTTACCGTTGCACATCGTATTGCCGAAGAAATGGGTGAGGAGCTCGGACGGTCGGTGGGCTATAAGATCCGCTTCGAGGATCGCTCCGGGAGGCACCCGTTTATCAAGGTCATGACCGATGGCATTCTGCTCATGGAAACCCTGTCCGATCCGTGCCTCTCTGCCTATGACACCCTGATCGTAGATGAAGCCCATGAAAGGAGCCTCAATATCGATTTCACTCTCGGCATCTTGAGCAGGCTTTTGCAAATAAGACGTGATTTCAAGGTCGTCATCACTTCGGCAACGATCGACACGGAGAAGTTCTCCCGGGCCTTCGGCGGCGCTCCCATCATAGAAGTCTCGGGCAGAACCTATCCCGTCGAGGTTCGATACCTCGCCTCCTTTTCAGGTGAACGGGACAGCGATGATTTCACTCCAGCAGACATGGCCGCACAAGCCGCAGATACCATTCTACAATCCCGAGAAAATGGGGATATCCTGATCTTCATGCCTACCGAGCGGGACATAAGGGAAACCTGTGATCTGATCGAAGGCCGGGCGGAGGAAAACCTGACGCTGCTCCCCCTCTTTGCCCGCCTGAGCTGGAATGATCAGCGGCGGATCTTTCAGCAGATGCAGGGTCGGAAGATCGTTGTTGCCACCAACGTCGCCGAAACCGCCATCACCATACCCGGAATCCGCTACGTCATCGATACGGGGCTTGCCAGGATACCCCTGTATAATCCGAAGACGAGAACGATCAGCCTCCCCGTCAGGCCCATATCACGCAGCAGCGCTGACCAGCGTAAGGGGCGGTGCGGCCGGGTCCGCAACGGCATCTGTCTTCGCCTCTACGACCGGGAGGATTACGAAAGCCGGCCTCTGTTTACGCCTCCTGAGATTTTGCGATCGAATCTCGCCGAGGTCATTCTTAGAATGCTTTCTCTAAGACTCGGGGATGTGTCGTCCTTTCCCTTCGTTGATCCACCAAAACCGAGAAACATCAGAGATGGAATTGATATCCTTCATGAATTGGGTGCTGTACAGCGGCGAAAAAGTAACGGGGAGGATGCGTCCACGGCTGGATTGTCTCTGACTCCCACCGGCCGGCGGATGGCACGTCTGCCGGTCGATCCCAGGCTTTCGCGGATGGTCATCGAAGCGGAGCATGAGGGATGCCTGGCGGAAGTAACCATTATCGCCGCCGCACTCAGTATAGCCGACCCACGTGAGCGTCCTGCTGATAGGGAAGACGAAGCCGACCGCGTCCAGGCCGTCTTCAAGGATCCCTCCTCGGATTTCGTTACAATGCTAAATATATGGCGCCGTTATCACCAGCTTTCAGAAGAAGGACAGAGAAGAGGGCTGCAGCGTAAGTTTTGCCGGGAACATTTCCTGTCTTATAGGAGGATGCGAGAATGGGAGGATGTTCATGACCAGCTATTGCAAATTCTGAAGGAATCGGGAGGCAATTCAAGCATGGCGGCATCTCAGAATGCTTCCGGAGGGGCAAAGCTCTACAGTGGCATCCACCGTTCCATTCTAAGCGGGTATCTATCTAACATTGCAGTAAAAAAGGAAAGAAACATCTATCAGGCAGCCAAGGGTCGGGAAGTGATGATTTTTCCCGGTTCGGGGCTGTTCAACAAGGGCGCCAAATGGATCGTAGCTGCTGAGATCATCGAGACTTCTCGTCTTTACGCACGGATGGCCGCCCATATTGACGTTGATTGGCTGGAGGAATTGGGAGGTGGCTTGTGCCGGTCCACCTATTCAGAAGCCCACTGGGAAAGGAACCGCGGAGAGGTGGTCGCTTTCGAACAGGTCACGTTATACGGCTTGGTCATTGTAGCCCGGCGTCCGATTTCCTATGGTCGCATCGATCCGTTCGAATCCTCACGTATCTTCATCCGGAGTGCTTTGATCGAAGGAGACTTGAAGAAGCCCTTTGCCTTCGTGGAACACAACCAACTCCTCATCAATGATATCGCCGCCATGGAGGCGAAGATCCGCCGCCTGGACTTGCTAGCCGGGGAGGAGGCCCTGGTCCGGTTTTATGGAGATAGACTCGATGGAATTTATGACACGCGCTCGCTGAAGAAGCTGATTCGCGAGCGGGGAGGAGACGATTTCTTGCGAATGCACCCCGCGGATGTGCTGCGAGCAGAACCGGATCAAGCCGAACTGGAACTGTATCCCGATGAAGTCAATCTATGCGGAGGGAGGCTCGAACTTGATTATCGCTTCAAGCCGGGTGATCCTTCTGACGGGGTCACGTTGAAGATACCGATCGGATTCGTTGCAAACGTTCCTGCATTGTCTATAGACTGGGCTGTTCCCGGCCTTCTCAGGGAGAAAGTATCCTACCTTGTCAGGGGCCTTCCGAAAGAGTACCGCAGGAAACTCCAGCCCCTCGCGGCCGCCTGTGAAGTAATTGCAGCGGAGATGACAGTGAAAGAGGACGAGCCCCTTTTGTCCTCCCTTGGGAAATTCATCCTATTCAGGTTCGGTGTGGAGATTCCGCCCGCTGTCTGGACCTCGAACAGGCTACCTGACCACCTGAAAATTCGCATTAGCGTTTTGGACCAAGAGGGGCGGGAGATAGCCTCCAGCCGCGATCTGAGACGCCTTACAGAGGAGATTTCGATCCAAGCCGAATCGTCGGCCTATGGGGAGGCGAAAGCTTTCTGGGAGAAGGATGGTTTGACCCGGTGGGACTTTGGTGATCTTCCCGCGAGGATTCCGCTGGGTAGCGGCAGCGTCTTCCAGGGCTTCGCCTATCCTGGTTTGGAGCCGACCGATGAGGGCGTCCGCCTACGGCTGTTTTCCTCTGAAAGGGAAGCCCTCGCCCAACACAAACGGGGTGTCGCCGCCCTTTATGAAATCCATTTCAAAAGCGAGATCAAAGATTTGCGAAAGATGTTCTCTACGATACCTCGCATGAAGGTCTGGTCGTCCGATTTCGGAAGTGCAGCCCTGCTCGTTGGAGCACTGACCAACTATGTATGTAGCAAACTCTTTTCTAAAAACATTCGAACGGAAAATGAATTTTACAGCAATGCCTCTTCCTCCAAATCCCTGATCATGATTTTTGGACAAAAGGTTCTCCTGATGGCTGAACCGGCGCTCGATAGCTTTCATGAAACCCTTTCGACCATGAAGTCCCTTGAAAAAACCAACAGAAACAACCGGCACGCTATGAAATTCCTCGGAGAAATCAGTAAAGACCTGGAGCGTCTTATCCCGGTAAACTTCCTCGATCGTTACGAGGGAGAACGATTTGTGCATCTCACCCGCTACCTGAAGGCGCTTTCAATCCGCATGGAAAGAGGACTTCATCACCTTGAAAGAGACAGATTGAAAGGGGAAAAAGTCAATTTATTTGTCAGTTCTCTCGATGATATGATAAAGAACCTACCTGCTGACGTTTCAGAGGAAAAAAGGCTGGCTATCGAAGAATTTTCCTGGATGGTCGAGGAATTCAGGGTATCCGTCTTTGCCCAAGAGCTGAAGACGTCAATTCCCGTTTCACGCAAGAGACTTGAGCAGAAACTCCAGGACATCGACCGCATGTCCTAACGACATTCAAGGAGAGGAAGGCACAGTGAAACTTATTCTGGTAAGGCACGGTGAAACGCTGTGGAATCGCGATAACAGGGTCCAGGGTTTCACCGATATCGAACTGAGCGATCTGGGTATCCGGCAGGCCCAAAGACTGGCCGAGAGCCTTAAAGATGAAAAGATAGAGGCGATCTATGCCAGCACACTGAAGCGCGCTTATCATACCGCAGAAATCATCGATTCATACCACGGCGTGGGCATCGAGACCGATACGGATTTGAGGGAATTGAATCAGGGTGATTTCGAGGGCCTCAACTTCAGGCAGTTGAGGGATCAATACAGTGACTTTCTAAAACAATGGATCAGCCAGCCCGGCACCATGGTTATGCCCAATGGTGAATCCCTGAGGGACCTTCAGGACCGTTCCTGGCAGGTGATGGAACGGATCATTTCGGGATCGAAGAATGCCTTGGTCGTTTCGCATGCCTTTACCCTTATGGCCACCCTCTGCAGGATAAAGGGGATTGAAATCGACCGGTTCAGAGAGTTGCATGTGGACGTGGCCTCCAGAACTTACGTGGAATTCGAAGACGGTCGGGGCACGATTACCCTGCTCAACGGCAAGGATCACCTGAAGGACCTGGCTGCCACTGAACACCGTGACCGCCGGCAATGATCTACCGATCTTGAAAAGTGTGTCATTCCTTCCCCACCACGAACCGGCTGAACGAAAATACTTCGAATGATTTTTAAAGGGTTAAGTGTAAAGCTTGAGATACCGCTTGATATATCTTTCTACCTGTTCCTTCGGTTGAAAGATGCCGAAATGCCCTTCGCAAAGAATATCGGCCTCCAGAGCGAGCAGTTTTGCCATTGATCGCTTCCATTGACTGATATCCGAACCGAAATGACGGTTGAAGGGGCCGTGTATGTCCTGCGCGAAGAGTACCCTTTTGCAGCCGCGGTCCAGAATGACGCTGATGGAGCCTTGCGTATGACCGGGGGTGTGAAGAAGGTGTAGCTCCTCGCAACCGAATCTCAGGACCTCATATTCCTTCGCCATCTTCCAGTCAATCGTTGTTGGCGGAAAGGTCACTCCATACCACTGGGCGGCACTGCGGAGGGGATCGCCCGCTTCAATGGCCTCGGCATCCCTTTCGTGGACAATGAGTCTACAGCCGAACTTCTCACGGAAATAGGGAGCGCCGCCGATATGGTCGATGTGGCAATGGGTCAGAACGAGCGTCGAGAGTCTCGCCGGATCCAGACCGAGAACCTCCATGTTCCTCAACAGGATCGAGACCGTTTCGCCACCTCCGGAATCGATCATGACCAACTCACTGTTGAAGTCTATGACGAAGGATGTGGCGTCGTTGAATCCGGAAATATTAGGCCCTCCAATCAGATAGACCCCCTCTATGATTTCGTCCCCTTTGCCCATTTCTTCCTCCTTTCAATCATCTATCCCGATTTTCCCCTCCCCAGGATCACCTGCAGCCGGCTCACCACCCGTGTTTCCGCGAACAGCCCTGCAGTATACAGCATGGTCCCCACGCCAAAGATGATTAAAATAAGGTAAAAATTTGGCCTGCTTCGATATTCGGATAGTAGTCGCCGTATCCGAACGTGGACAGGGTAATCACCGATGCGCAGAGGGACTGGATATATCGCCACCCCGTGAAGAGGTGAAAACCCGAGGTACCTACTACAAAAATGGAAATCAATCCGAAAAAGGCGAAGCGCAGCTTTTTCGTCTGGAACAGGACGATCTCCCGGTTACGGACCGGAGATTTGTAATTTCGCTATCTTTTGATACAAACGCCCGGTTTGGTCAATATATTTTTCTGTTGCACTGACATTGTATTTATGTTTCCTATTCCGAAAGATAAAAGGGAGACATTATCTCCGATCTGTTTGGAAAGGGATGGAAGGTGAAAGATCACACGTATATCATCGGCGTGGGAATGACGAAAATGTCGAAAAACGGCGGCACCTACGAAGACCTCTGCACCGAGGCAATTGAAGAAGCCATGACGGATGCCGGCTTGAGTTACGAAGGCGATAAAGGAGCCATAGGCTGCATCTGGTATGGCAATTGCGCCCAGGGAATGCTCACGAGCCAGCACAGCATCAGGGGCCAGGTGATTCTCCGGCGCCTTGGCTTCGAGCAATTGCCCGTCGTGAATGTGGAAAACGCCTGCGCGTCGGCTACCACGGCCCTCAACCAGGCGATTCATCATGTCCTGGCAGGCGTTTCCGATCTGGCCCTTGCCGTGGGCATAGAAAAGATGATGCCGAATATGGACGATCTGCCCAATCATCCGGAACTGCAGGCGGCGCTTCCCTACATGGGACTTTCCGCCTTCTGGAACGGATGTGAACAGGACAGAAAGAACGAATACGTCGAAAGATGGCGCCGCGAGAAATCGGAGATCCTGGGTATTCCTTATGAAGAGACCGACGTGGGGAAGGACCGGAGCCCCTTTATGGACTATTACGCCGTAAAGGCCATCAAGCTGATGAAGCAATACGGCTACACCCAGCAACAGCTCGCCATGGTTTGCGCCAAAACGCACAGCCACAGCACCATGAATCCCAAGGCACAATACCGGATGGCCTACACCCCCGAGCAGGTTCTGGCCGACAAACTCATCACCTACCCTCTGACAAGGCCCATGTGCGCCCCGACGGGAGAGGGTTGCGCCGCTGCCGTGGTCTGCTCCGAAGCCTATCTCAAGTCACACAGTGCAATGATAGAGCCTCTTCTGGTCCGTGCCTCCGTTATGGCCGGCGGCCGACAGCGCGGCGATTTCGACCTCGATATCTCCGGACGGGCCGCCGCCCAGGCTTTTCATCAAGCAAGACTTCTTCCCAAGGATATCGATGTTCTTGAATTACACGATGCCACGAGCATCGCCGAGATTTACCAAACGGGACAGGCCGGATTCTGCAGGTTGGAGGATGCCGCTGTCTATTGCACCTCCGGGGCTACGTCCCTTGGCGGCGAACTGCCAACGAACACGAGCGGTGGCCTCATCTCTCGGGGGCATCCTGTAGGTTGTACCGGCCTCGCCCAGGTTTATGAGCTCGCCTTGCAATTGAGGGGGCGGGCCGGCGATCGTCAAGTCAAAGGGGCAAAAATCGGCATGCACATCAACGGAGGAGGTGTCATAGGCATCGAAGAAGCTTCGCTGGGGGTTGAAATCTTCGAGCGTTTAGACTGACCCGCAGTGTCACCTCGATAAGCCCCTAGGCCACCGGTACGACGATTCATCGCGGCCGGCAAATCACCGGCGATCATCTATCCGGCTTTTTAGCTGAGTATTTCTCGATTTCGCTCTGTGCGATGCTGTTGAGGGTTACAATAAATTCATCCCGAGACATCAGGGGCGCTTCTGCGGCTTTTCGAACGGCATCACCGATCTCGCCCTTCGCAACAGCATCGAAGCCGGCCTGGTGAAAGGCGTCGTCTATCGATCTAACTTTTTCCGGATCCTTCTGAGCCACGACATCGAGGAATGGTCCCATAGGGCGTATCAACGCCCCCAGATAGTCTACCTTCATGTTCTTTGCTGCTGCCTCCATGTGCCTCAGCAGCGGGTCGAAATTGTCTCGTTCCCCAAATCCGCAGGTCGAAAGGACAACCATTTTCAACTGCCGTGTTCCCTTACCCCGAAGAGGATGGCGTGTATGACCATCGCGGATCTCGACAAAGGGTTGCGCATTGGGCATGCAGCGTTCCATGAAATTCTTCATGATGGCCGTTATGCCGTCGATATAAACGGGCGATGCATAGACGAGCATGTCGGACCGGCGCATCATCTGACGGAGTTCGTCCATATCGTCGTTTTTATGAATACATCTTCCGGGATGCACAAGCCAGCAACTGAAGCATCCCGTGCAGAATTTGATCTTTTTCTTGGCCAGATAGACCGTTTCCGTTTCGGCGCCGGCCTCTGCCGCACCCTTAAGAAACTGCTGGAGAATTCTGTCCGTTATTCCTTTTTTTGCCCTGGGACTTCCGTTAAAACCCAATACCTTCATGCCTGTCTCCTTTCGACTTTCCGCTGTTTCTCTATTTCATGACGGCTCAAATAGATCCTTTCACTAAGGTTCATGGGGATGCTCGAGCGAATCCGGTTCTATGAGGGAACCGATAAGGTCCCTTATATCGTCCATTCTGTGACGGATCAGATAGCCCTCGATCCCGGCGATGACCTCAAGTGTGATCTGAGGATTCACAAAATTTGCCGTACCGATCTGAACGGCCTTGGCCCCGGCTATCAGGAATTCCAGGGCATCCTCAGCACGCATGATACCCCCGACGCCTATGACGGGAATCGATACCCTTTTCACGGTCTGCCAGACCATGCGAAGCGCCACGGGCCGGATCGCCGGTCCCGACAAGCCGCCGGTTACATTTTGAATTTGAGGCGTTCTCGACTCGACATCAATGGCCATTCCCGTCAAGGTGTTGATAAGGGACACAGCATCGGCTCCGGCAGCCTCGACACTTCGGGCAACATCCGTGATGTCGGCGACATTGGGCGTTAGCTTGACGATGACGGGCATATCGGTCGCAGTTTTGACCTGCCGCGTTACTTCCGCAGCGATATCGGGGTCAGCGCCGAAGGCAATCCCCCCTTTTTTCACATTGGGACAGGAAATGTTGACTTCGATGGCCTTGATGCCGCCTGCCCGGCTCAACGCCTCAGCTACACGAGGATACTCATCCAAGGTCTCTCCGAAAATATTCGCAATGACGGCGACATCGTATTGCCTGAGAAAGGGCAGTTTTTCTTCAATAAAAGCCCTGGCACCCGGGTTTTCGAGACCGATGGCATTCAACATGCCGCCTACGGTCTCTATGATTCTTGGCGGAGGGTTTCCCTGCCGGGGCTCCCAGGAAAGTCCCTTGACAACCAAGGCCCCCAGCTCGTTGAGATCGACGAATGGTGCGAATTCTTCGCCGAATCCGAATGTACCAGAGGCGTTCATCACGGGATTTTTGATGACGAGACCACCTCCAATATCAACAGCCGTTGCAGGTTTGGCGGGTTTGCGCGTGTGAATGGCCTCTTCTCCCTATTAAGTAAATTTTTAACAAGGATCCGTTTTCAACCCGGCGAGATCGCGAATATCGAATACCGGTCCTTCCCGACACACCCGCTCGTATCTAATCCTTCCGCCATTATCTTTGACCGCAGTCACGCAGCCCAGGCAAGCACCGACGCCGCAGGCCATCCTCTCTTCCATGGAAACCTGACAGGAAAAGCTCGTAGCTTCCAATATCCTCGCGAGACTTCCGATCATAGCAGGAGGGCCACAGGCATAAATCATTGTTTTTTCCGGGTCATAGCTGCAAAGGTCCCTTTCGAAAAGCGCCGTCACGGGTCCATGAAAACCTCGGGATCCGTCATCGGTGCAGATCCTAAGGTCCACGGCCTCGAAATGCTTTATGCCCACAATGCTCTGTGCATTTCTCGCCCCCGCATACACGATGATTGATGTCCTTTTCCCACCGGCATTTCTCCCCCTGCAACGATGGGCCAAATAGGCGAGAGGCGCCACGCCGATCCCTCCGGATAACAAAACAACCGTAGGACAGATTGAAGATATCCGGAACGGTCTACCCAGAGGACCTAGGATACCGAGAATTGTCCCTTTCGACTGCCGGGAAAACAGGAGGGTTCCCTTTCCGACAACTCGATAGAGGATCTCAAGGCTAACAGAACCCCTGTGCATTCTGAAGTTATGGACACTGAAGGGCCTGCTAAGAAATGGTTCGTCTCGTCCTCGAAGACGGACCATCATGAACTGACCCGGCTCTGGGCAGGGAAATTCTGCGGGAAGACGCAATTCCAACAGATAATGATCCGGCGCGACCTGAAGGTTCCGGATCACAATTCCTTCCTGCACAGACGCTTGCGCCTTCACGATGCAACCCGTTGACGGTTTTCATCACGATCGAGACAGACCCACATAATCAGGCCATCTTCGCCCGTATCCGAATAGTACCCGGGCCTGATCCCTTTGATCACGAAACCGAACGTTTCATAAAAGCGAATGGCAGCTGCATTCGATGGTCTCACCTCGAGCGTTCCCCAACGCACATTTTTCCGAACGGCCCTTTTAAACATATCCCTCATCAATTTTGTTGCGATTCCCATTCTCCTGAAATCCTGGCGGACGGCGATATGGTGTATGTGGACTTCATCGGAAACGATCCAAAAATTCAGATAACCCGCTATTTTCCCATCAGAGGGCCCTACCAACTTCGCAACGATGTTCCCCGACATGCTCGACCCCAGTTCGTGCAGAAAAACGTTCTTCGTCCAAGGCGAGGGAAAAGAACGGGCTTCAATCTCCATGACCTGATCGAGATCTTCTGCAGTCATATCGCTGATTCTTATGGCTGGCAAAGCCGTTTTTTTTTCAGCAGACATGAAATAATCCCAAAACGACGACGGCCGCAAAATAGACTGCGAAAAAAACGGGTACCATCCCTTTAAAATTAATCGTATTCATAGCTACAGCAATGCCTACAAAAGGAGCAAAAAAGTAGGTCAGTGTCAGGGCGTTTCTTGCGGCCTCCGGCAACATGGGATAGACTGTCGTCAGAATCATGATTCCGAAAGTCAGAATCGGGAATATCAGGATTAAGTAAGTGAAGAAATACTTAAGAATTGCCTGCAGGTGCCTACGCGACACACCCGCGATATTTCCGATTTTCGCCTCTTCTATTGCGGACCACGATAATGAGTCGTTGCTTTCTATGATCCGTTTATCCAACCGCCGGCTCACAGAACCGAGGGGAAGAAACAGAAGAATCGACAAGGCCAACAGTTCCCTCGACGTATGCCCCATCGACTGCCCCGCCAAGATGGTTGCACTCGTTATCACGACGGCAACGACAGATTCGTTTGGGGGGACATAGGTTCCTACGGGCAGCCTGTCAATCCAGAGCAATTCAAGGAAGGCACCCGTCGCCAATCCGGTTAAGGGATCATTGAAAATGAGCCCCATGATCGGTGCGGCCACAATAGGTCGGGATACCATCGCCTGAACGCATACACGGTCCAAGCAAAGAAGCGCGCCCATGAGGGATGCGATGGTGACATTCAGGTACATACTGAACAATCCGTTGATGAAGCGTTCGCTTACAAGATATCTCAATCCTCAAGCTTGTTATTCAGGGCCTGTCTGATATCGATGGGCTTGTCCCGTGGAATGCGCTGCAGTTCCATTCGGATCCCCGCTTTCAAAAGCGCCTTGATATCCCTTATATCGTTCTCATCAAGCAGCACGGAGTTGGAACAGCGTGTCCTGCTGTGATCGCTGTAAATATTGCCGATATTCAATCTGTTGAATTTGAATCCCCGGTTCACAGCCCTCAGCACATCGCCAATGTTGCTGAAAAGAATGATCGTTTTCTGTTGCTTATTCTCGCGATCCTTGTAATGTTGGGAAAATTCTTCGATCGTGGTTATGGTTACCTCCATTTCGCTGGGTACAGCCATCCTGATGACGGATTCTCTGAAGAAATCGTTTGCCACATCATCATCGGCGACGACGATGCGCGTTGCCTTAACGAAGGGAACCCAGGCCTCAAGTATCTGTCCGTGAACCAGCCTGTTGTCCACGCGTACGAGCGATATATCCATAATAATAAGAGCAGCTTGGAGTATATTGAACAAGTCAAAGTGCTTCAGGTGTCCTGTCGCTGGACGGTTCAGAAAGCGGAAATGTCGAGAATATCGAAAAACATCAAATGCCACTCTTCTTGTTGAGAATCTCGCTGGCCAAAGAGATATTTTTCTTACCGTAGTCCTTGATGTAATGCGCAAAATCGTTGAGATTCATGCCTTCTCTGGCATCTGACAGTTTCATGAGCATCGGAAGATTCACACCCGTGACAACCTCGACCTTTCCCTCTTTTAAAAAAGATAGGGATATGTTTGAAGGCGTCCCCCCGAAGAGATCCGTTAGAACCAACACACCCTTTCCCTGGTCAAGCTTTTTGATTGCCGTGCTGATCTCCTTCTTCAAATCTTCCACACCCTTTTCCTGATCGATAGAGACATGGATGACCCCTTTGAGACTGCCTTTGATCAACTCGGCAGCTCGAATCAATTCGTTTCCCAAGTTTCCATGCGTGGTTATCAGAACTCCGATCATTCCGCTCTCCCCAGATGCTCATTCGGTGGCATACGCTATCGAATCGGTCTCAAGTTGTCAAGGTATTATCACCAGGTTATTATCGCCATTCGGGCAGTGAAAAACGTTTACCTAATCATACCGGCCTATGCCGAAGTCTGTTTTCCATAGGGCATCGTGCAATCCCGACGTTCTGGCGATACGACGTGAGACGGTCTTTCGAAGAATATGCTCGTCTCCCCAGAGGAGCAGACTTTTTTTCGCTCTGGAGATGGCCGTATAGAGAATCTCCCTCGTCAGGAAGGGGAAATCACGGTCCGGAAGAATGATCAAGAGCCGATCGAACTCAGATCCCTGGGATTTATGAACGGTCATTGCAAAGGCCGTTTCGTGTTCGGGAAGTCTTGCCGGCGAAAACGATCTTAATCTCCCCAAGGGATCCTCAAAGAGGGCGACTCTATCCCATCCGGATCCTTCCCCCTTAACGATGATGCCGGTATCTCCGTTGAAGAGCCCCAGGTTATAGTCGTTTTTTGTGATCATGATGGGCCGTCCGATGTACCAGCGGTTGTCCGCCCTTATCAAACGCTTGCTCCGAAGAATATCCTCAACCTGCCTGTTGATGTTTGCAGATCCGAAAGGACCCTCGCGAAGGGCGCAAAGAATACGGAATCTCTCGAAACTTCGATAGATATTGTCATATTCTTGCTTGCGGTCGAAGCAACAGAGATAACCCTCAAACCCTTCGATTACGGCTTCTGCGAGTGCCTTCTCGATACCAGTCATTGCAGGGAGACCGGACCATTGTATATCTGGGTCATCGCCCATTTTTATCGTCTTGATGAACCCATCGGCATCGCCGTTTTTGATGAACTGGGAAATCCGTCCGATTCCGCTTTTTGAATCAAAGCGGTAGTTCTTTACCAATTCCACGATGTGATCCTGCATTCCTCCTGAATCCCCTAACCGAAAGTCGGGTGGGAAGCCGGAACCCAGGACTTTTTGCAGTTTTCGAACCATTTTCATCGAAAATCGATTTAGGAGACCTTCTCCACACAGATCTCCCAGAACGGCACCGGCATCGACTGATGCAAGCTGATCCCGGTCTCCTATGAGAATCAGTATCGCCTTTGCGGGTATGGCTGCGATAACCTTCGCCATCATGTGCAGATCCACCATGGAAGCTTCGTCTATAATGAGAACTTCATAAGGAAGTGGATTTCTGTTGTTGTGTCTAGAACGTGTCGAATCCGGTATTGTGCCCAGAAGCCTGTGAATCGTATAAGCCTTTTGAGGGATGGCATCCTTGACGGCATCGCTGCAATTCAGCGTTTCCCTCGCCCGGCCGATTGCCTCTTGAAGACGAACGGCTGCTTTACCCGTTGGTGCAGCAAGTGCTATGCGGATGGGTCGGCTCTGTGCAAACTCGATGAACAAGACAAGCATCTTCAGGACCGTTGTCGTTTTCCCCGTTCCGGGACTACCCGTTACGATGGCGAAATTGTTCAAAAGGGCCAGTAAGGCTGCGACTTTCTGCCAGTCCGTTTCTTGTCCGACATTCCCGGGGAAAAGCCTCCGCAGTCCATCTTGCAGGGACCTCAATCTCTGATCATCCGCACCAACGTAGATCCCCCCTTTGCCCTGTTCGCTTTCCTGTTGCATTCGCTGCCTGAAGAAATCCTTCGTTTGCCTTTCATCGTCCCAGTAACGGTAAAGATAAAGTCTTTGGCTGTCATCGAGGATCAGCGGCTTGAAATCTCCGGGAGTTCCGACGATTGGGCTTTTCCTCAGGATGCGACACCAAGCATCCAGTTCAGGAGCGACTTCAGGGCAGTCATCGGCTGTATCCAAGAGGAGCGGCCTTCCCGCCACTGCCTCCAGGTCAAGGCAGACATTGCCTTCCCTGGTGGCGGCGTTGAGGAGATGGACAGCAAGACATATTTCACGGCTGTCCCCACCTGAGAGCCTGGTGAGGAATCGGGCAAGATGCCTATCGATCGCCTTGAGAGCCTGTTGTTTTGAGTTGACGTTCATGCGGTTCAGAGGCATGGAGTCTTTTATGACGGGTCTTTCACGCTGTTATCTTGACGGCGCTTATCGATACTGTAGCTGCTTCCCCGGCTTTTTTTGGCGTGTTTTTTCATTTCCGAGGCGGCTTCGGTAAGTTCGCCGTAGTGAAAATACTTTCTGTATTGGTTGTCGGTGATGCCTATGGAGATGCCCATGATCGGAAAACGGTTTTTTTTACCACGGCGGTCTAAAGAGGCGATAAAGCCCGCGTTTCGGTCCTCCAAATCGTAGAATGAGGGGATGAGCCGGTTGAATGAATCGATGATTTCCTGGGATGTCTCCTCTATCTGTTGAATATCCATGATGTAAACGAAATCGTCGCCACCGATGTGACCAACGAAACTCCCCTGTCGCTGTCTGTTTTTTACGACATTCAGGATAATGCGACCGGTGATCTTGATGACCTCATCCCCCCTGCTGAACCCATATTTGTCATTAAAGGGTTTAAAGAAATCGAGATCCGCATAAGCAAATGCAAAGAGGACGCCGTTTTCCAGCCTTTCCTCAATCTGCCGATTGATGGATATATTCCCCGGAAGATGTGTAAGGGGATTGATCTCGACGATTCGTTCAGATCGGTCTATCGCGAGATTGACCCTCGCCAGAAGTTCCCCTCCAAGGTCCTTTTCCCAAAGGTAATCCTCAACGAACACGGCGGCCAGATCTTTCAGTAGAGAGGTGTCCGACAGGATCGCCAGGAAGGGAAGTTGGCTGAAGATGGGGTCGTCTTTCAGATCGTTGATAATCCCTACGGTTGTGGAATCATCTAATTCAATATCAACAACGACAAGACTGGGTATGCTATTGTAGATATAATCGAGGGCGGCCTGAATGCTGGTAAAGACGATCGTATAGTAGAGCTTTTTCAGAATGCCCTCCGCGAGGTTCACAATCACAATGTCCTGTGAGACGATGACGACCGTTTTCATGATATCTCTTAAAAATCGGTGGGTTGTTCCAGGGAATCCTCCATTTCTGCCAGAACGTCGCGAATGTCTCCATCGCTAAGACGCAGCATTTCGAAGGATACCGGGTTGACGGCAGGAACAAAGGGATCGCCCGCGAATCCGATACCCCTGGCACGGACGAGAATATCGGAAAAATGAACGATGGCGGTTTCAAGGGGAGCGACTTTAGCCGCCGCCGGGCTGTGGTGAAAAGCCATGACATCGATAAGATTTGCCGGAAAACGCCACTTCTGTGAAAGCCACATTCCGACCGCGGCATGGGTTTCCTGAAAATGGATTTTTTCCGCCTCGGAGATAGCGATGCCTTTTTCCGTTGCATCACGAATCGAATCATCATAGTTTTCCTGATATTCAAGGATTAGGATCACCTTTCCGAGATCGTGGAGGAGACCTGCAACGGAAACTTCCTCGGGATATTTGAGTCCCAGCTTTTCCGCAATGACCCGGGAAGCGATGGCACACCCCAGGGAGTGATCCCACAGTCCCTTCATGACCTTTTGCATGATCTCAAAAATGGAAGTCCCGAGAAGGATCCCCTTCACGACATTCAAACCGAGAAGCATAATCGCGTGAGATACGGAAGATATCCTGCCGGGGAAACCGTAGACGGCGGAATTGATCATCTTGAGAACCCTGCTCGCTAGGGCAGGATCGTTTGATACGAAATGACTCAGTTCTTCGAGGGTCAGCCTCGGTTTTTCGATGATGGACGAAATGCGTTTCAGCGTGCCGGGAACGGTGGGCAATGCGCTGATATTCTCGATTTTGTTTCGATGGGTTCTGATGTCAATGCTCGCCATAGAGCGCCTCGATATAATCCCGGACAATTCTTTTCAAACGGCCCATGTACGGCTCTTTCTCGACGGAAAGGAAACGCGCATCGAGCTTGGCGAGGCTTTCCTCCTTGGATTCTTTCTGCTCGGAAGGTCCGTCGACATAAATGCCGTCGACCTCCATATCCTGAATTCGATCGATCCATTTCTCCGTCAGTTCCGTACCGTCGCCGAGCAATACCATGCCGCCCCTGGAAACCAGGGGCTTGCTCAGCTTCATGCCTGGTTCAAGCTTGTCAATCGGGATCTTGGGCATTTGAGTAACTCCTTGCGGCCAAGTGAAATCCTAACGTTGGCGTGCTGATCATACCGTTTTTAGATGAATTGTTCAAGTCCCTATCCATAAAGGTTCATTGCATGATTAGGCGCCCATTCGGATTGACATGACAAAGGATCTTTGTTAGCAGATCCAATGAAGTATGTTTTTTGCGAATGATTCGAAAGCAAGCATGAACGAAAGGGTCGAACTGTGGCGCCAAGCGTATTAGAACGCCGGGATATTCCCGTATTGTTGCTTCACAACATCGACCCTGGCTGGCCCTCTGAGGCAATCGACGAGGCCCTCCACGATGTCGCAAAGCTCGAAACATCCTTGCGGGACGTCGGGCATTCTGTCGAGACGGTCGCCGTCTGCGGGAGGGATCTTGCCGAGAGTCTCCGGCACGCTGATCCAACTTCCTGCATCGTTTTGAACTGGTGTGAAGAATTGCCGGGAGTTCCTAACAGTGACGGACTCGTCACCCGTTGGCTCGATAGACTGGGATATACATACACCGGTTCGCCTTCTGATGTTCTCGATCTGTGCTGGGATAAAGGGAAAATCAAAAAGCTTCTCACCGATCATGGTCTGCCGACGCCCCGCTGGCATGTTTTTGAAACTTCCTCCGCCGATACCTGGAACTGTTATCCATCCATCGTAAAGCCGACCCGTGAACATTGCAGTTTCGGTATCACATCGGAGGCAGTGGTAATGAACAGCAGAGAACTCAGCAACCGGGTGGACTACATCCTGAAAACCTTTCTCCAGCCTGCCCTGGTAGAAGAATTCATTGATGGGCGCGAATTCCATGTATCGCTTTGGGGAAACGATGAGGTGCAAATGCTGCCTCCCGCCGAGATGGATTTCTCCTTTTTTGATGATTTGCGCGACCGACTCTGTACCTATGACTCGAAGTTTAAGCCCGGCTCCATCCACTATGAACGCATCCTGCTCCGTTTACCAGCCGAACTCGACGACACAGAGTATGACCGTTTGCAGCGTCTATCCATCGAGACATATCGTGTTTTTCGTTGCCGTGATTATGCGAGGCTTGACATCAGGCAGCGTGATGGCCTCTTTTATATTCTGGATATCAATCCCAACCCGGATATTAGTTCAGAAGCTAGCATGGCCTGCGCGGCGGAACATGCCGGTTACTCCTACGGGGCCATGGGAAGCTATCTGATAAATCTCGCTTCGTCCAGGCATCCCGTTTTCGGCGGGTGCTCTTCACGGACCCGTTCATCAAGCACTTCCCGGATCTTTTTTGATAAGTCGTCCATTCGATAAGGTTTTTGTATAAAGGCATCACATCCACGATCCATAATGTTCTGCGCCTGACCGATAAGGCTGTATCCTGTTGATAATATAATCTTGACCTGAGGATTGATCTGCCTGAGTCTGTCGAAAGTTTCACTGCCGCCTATTCCCGGCATGATCATATCGAGGATTACCAAGCCGACTTCTTCTTTATGACTTCCGTAAGCATCAATGGCATCTAGGCCGTTTTTAGCCACTATTATTTTATATCCGAGAGATTCGAGTACTTCTCTGTTGACATCGAGGATCATCTCTTCATCATCCACCAAGAGAATCGTTTCCTTGCCCTTGATCCATTCTCCCTGTTCTTCCTTCTGCGGTTCTATCTTTTTCCCCGTGGCAGGCAGATAGAAACTGATGGTGGTACCCTTTCCCTTTTCACTGTAAACATTGATGAAACCACCATGGTTCTTTATGATTCCATAGGCGGATGCTAGACCGAGACCGGTGCCCCTCCCCATTTCCTTTGTCGTGAAAAAAGGCTCGAAGATCCTTTCTTTGACATGTTCATCCATTCCTATGCCGGTATCCGTCACGGAAATCTTTACATATCGACCTGACTGTACGCTCAAAAGCTTGCTGCGGCTTTCATCGAGAACGATGTTGCGCGTTTCTAGATAGAGACCGCCACCATTTGGCATGGCATGATAGGCATTGACATAGATGTTCAGCAGCACCTGTTCGATCTGTCCGGGATCCGCGTCCACGGCCCAGAGATCGCGACTACACTGCCGGTGGATGGAAATATCTTTCCGCGTTCGCCCGAACATCTGGGAACTCTTTTTAACGAGATCATTCATTCCGATCGTACTGACCCGGTATTTTCCGCCTTTGGCAAATTCCAACAGCTGTCTTGTTAGATCTGCTCCGCTTTTTATATAATTCTCAATGGCACGAAGCTTCCGAAAATGAGGGTGACGGGAATCCAGATCCATCAGCATGATGGATGTATACCCCTGTATTCCCGTTAAGAGATTGTTAAAATCATGAGCGATACCGCCGGCAAGGGTTCCTATTGCTTCCATCTTC
>JAFGIO010000089.1 GCA_016929555.1 Deltaproteobacteria bacterium
CGAATCGAAGATTTCGAAGTGTTTTCATCGCAATTGCACCCCAACAAGTTTTTTTGACGAATCCCTTCGATTAGCAGTGTGTAGATTTGGTGCCTGGGGCGGGAATCGAACCCGCACAGAGCGAAGCCCCGAGGGATTTTAAGTCCCTTGCGTCTACCAATTCCGCCACCCAGGCAGGTGTGCTTGTACTTGGATTCCAATAAGTCTTTTAAAAAGAGGTGTCAAGATTTTTCAAGGGATGCTATAAAGATTTCCACACTAAAAACATCTGATGACGGAGGTTTGGTCAAATGAAGGAAGCGGACGCGATCGTTTTCGGTTCGCACATCCTGACAATGGATGATGACGATCGGATCATCGAAGACGGCGCCGTGGTGATCCAGGGGAGAAACATCATCGATCTGGGCGGCCGCAGGCAGATCGAAGAATCCTACACCGCAAGGGAGATCATCGACGGCAGCGGCTGCCTCGTCATGCCGGGACTCATCAACGGCCATACCCATGCGGCAATGACCTACTTCCGCGGGCTGGCCGATGACCTGGAACTCATGGATTGGCTGAACAACTACATCTTCCCCGCCGAGGCCAGATTCGTGAACCGCGAGTTCTCCTATCTGGGAACGCTGCTGGCCTGCGCCGAGATGATCAAATCGGGGACGACGACCTTCTGCGACATGTACATCTTCGAGGACGAAATCGCCCGGGCCGCCAAAGAGGCGGGGATGCGCTGCCTGCTCGGCGAGGTCATCTTCGACTTTCCCTCGCCCAACACCAAAACGCCGGAAGAGGGATTGGCCTATACGGAGATGCTGATCAAGAAGTGGGCCGGCGATCCTCTGGTGAACATTGTTGTGGAACCCCACTCCCTTTACACCTGTTCGGACACCCTGATCCGAGATGCGAAGATCCTGGCAGACCGATACGGCGTTTTCCTGGCGACTCATTACCTGGAAACCGACACGGAATACCAGCGGCTTGTCCAGGTCTACGGCCGGAGTCCGTCCCATTTTCTCGATGAGATCGGGGCCCTCAACGACCGCTTCCTGGCCTTTCACTGTGTCTTTCTCCGCGAAGAGGACATCCGCCTCTTTGCCGACAGGGGCTGCAGCGTGATCCACAATCCCGAAAGCAACATGAAGCTCGCCTCCGGCGTTGCCCCCGTTCCGGATATGCTGTCCCGAGGGGTGACGGTCGGTCTGGGCACGGACGGATGCGCCAGCAACAACAACCTCGACATGTTTCAGGAGATGGATTCGGCGGCCAAGCTCCACAAGGTCCATCGCCTAGACCCCACCGTGATGGATGCCCCGTCGGTCTTGAAGATGGCGACCAGAGACGGCGCCAGAGCCCTCGGTATGGACGACACCGTAGGACGGCTCAAGACAGGCGCGAAGGCGGACCTCCTCGTCATAGACTTAGACAAGCCCCACCTCACGCCGCTCTATAATCTCCGCTCTCATCTCGTCTATGCCGTGAATGGCTCCGACGTGAAGACCGTCCTTATCGACGGAAGGATCGTCATGCGGGACCGGAAGCTGTTGACGATCGATGAAGGCGCCGTCATGGAAAACGTCAACCGGATCGCCGGGGAAATCAGGAAAAGCCTAGAGGTCCGATGACGATGGACGGAAAGGAGCCCAAGGAAGAACTGGACATTCTCATCGAAGGCGGTAAGCTGATCACCATGGCGGAGGGGAACGAGATCATCGAAAACCCCCGCATCGGCATTGCCGGCGGGCGGATTGTCTTCGTGGAAAGCGGCCTGCCGGAATCCTCCAAGGCCTATGTGGCCGCCGAGGCCATCGATGCACGAGGCTGCATCGTCATGCCGGGGCTGATCAACACCCATACCCATTTGCCCATGGTCTGCTTCCGGGGCATGGCCGACGACCTCCCGCTGATGAGCTGGCTCAACGATCACATCTTCCCCGCAGAGGCCCGCTATGTAAACCGGGACATGGCCTACGCCGGATCTCTCCTGGCCATGGCCGAGATGGTCCTTTCGGGCACCACGACCTTCTGCGACAGCTACTTCTTCGAGAGCAGCGTCGCCCATGCCGCCATGACTGCAGGGATGCGTGCCGTCGTTGCCCTGGGATTCATCGACATCCAGGTCCTGGACAGCCCCGAGCCGTCCCGGCAACGGGAAATCGCCGAAGGCTTCATCAACCGCTGGAGAAACCGCGCGCCGCTGGTCAGCCCGGCCCTTTGCTGCCATTCCCCCTACACCTGCTCACCCGAAACGCTGAAGACCGTAGAGAAGGTTGCAAGCAAGGCCGGGGTCCCCTTCGTCATCCACCTTGCCGAGACGAAAGAGGAAATCCACCTGATCGAGGAGAGACACAACCGGACCCCCATAGGGCATTTGAGGGATCTCGCCATCCTCGACGAAAAGACCGTGGCCGTTCATTGCAACTGGCTGAGCGAAGAGGATATGGACATCATGGCCGCGGCGGACGTGAAGGTCTGCCACAATCCGGAAAGCAACATGAAGCTGGCGGCGGGCATGGCCCCCGTTCCTTCGCTGATTGACCGCGGTATCCGCGTCGGTCTCGGCACCGACGGCTGCGCAAGCAACAACGATCTGGACATGTTCCGCGAGATGGGAACGACCGCCAGGATCCACAAGGTCATCGAGATGGACCCTACGGTCATGGACGCGGCAACGGTGCTGAAAATGGCCACAATCGACGGTGCCCGCGTGCTCGGTATCGACGATCGAACCGGTTCCATCGAACCGGGGAAGGAGGCCGACATCATCCTCGTCGATCTTCGCAGGCCACACCTGACACCGGTGCACAACTGCCGCTCGCAGCTCGTCTATGCGGCCTCAGGCGCCGATGTCACCACGAGCATCATCGGGGGAAAAATCGTTATGAAAGACAGGAGGCTATTAACCATCGATGTAAACGCCGCGATGAGCGAGGTCAGAAAGATAGCCGCCGTCATATCGTCTGATCGACCTTGAGACACTAATTGCAAAACCGCACCGCCTTCCAAATCCCTCCCGGCCTTACCCGCTAATCGCAGGTTAATGGACCGATGACCCAAACCTCAAAGACTTGCTCATTTCTTTAAAACGGCCGGCATGAGGATCGCCGCTGTCAACGTGCCCGTATAAAAAAAGAGGGCGGCCGCCGGCCGCCCTCCCCTCTATGTGTAGAGGCATCGATGATGCCCCGCCGAAATGGTCATGCTTCCGCCAAGACCGATGTTTCCTTTGACTTGCGGTGCCGCAGGTAAACCTTCACCAGTTCCATCGCGATGGGCGCAGCGAAGAAGAAGGGCGCCATCTCGATCCAGTCGACGAGCGTGATCGCCTCCGTGCCGAAGAAGGGCTGCAGGAAGGGAAGATAAACGACAACGATAACAAGCAGAAACGAGATCCCGACGGCCCAGTTCATCCATTGGTTCGAGAAGAAACCGATGGAAAAGACGCTGTGGTACTCCGATCGCGCCGTAAAGGCTCGAAGCAATTCCGATGTACAGAGGGTCACGAAGGCGATGGTCTGGGCGTGGGCCAGCGAATCGGGGTAGCGGTCGAGGCCGACGAAATAGAAGCAGCCTATGATCGCGATTGCATCGACAATGGATACGACGGCCAGTCCGATGGCCATGTCCTTGTTGATGACCGGCTCCTTCGGCGGCCGGGGGGGGTGCTTCATCGTGTCGGGATCGCCCTTCTCCATGCCAAGTGCCAGGGCCGGCATGCCGTCCGAAACGAGGTTCAGCCAGAGCAACTGGATGGGACGCAGGGGAATGGGCAAACCCATCACCATAGCGCCGAAGATGATCAGGATCTCG
>JAFGIO010000090.1 GCA_016929555.1 Deltaproteobacteria bacterium
ATCCGCCTGATTTACATGCCTTTTCCTACATCAATCCCTATTGCTACGCAATAGAAACTGCACCCCTATTGCTGAATCTGGGATGAAAAAAAGAGGCGAATGTGCACATTCGCCTCTCGGGAGCATCGTCTTGGAATAAGAGGTATCGACGGACGGACTAATCGGGTTCCTGCGCGTAGGGTTTCGCGCCCAGGCTTTCAGCGTATTTATCGAAAGTGTGAACTTTAAACGACAGGCTCATTCTGGCTCGATAGAGGATTTTCCCATCCTCGATCTTGAGATCCAGCTTGGTTACTTCGGCGACCCGCAGGTCCTCCAGGGTCTGCGCTGCCGTCATCAAAGCCCCCTTTGCCGCGTCATCCCACGAAACGTAGCTGCTTCCAACCAGTTCAATGATTTTGTATGTACTCATGGCTTCCCTCCTTTCCCTACATTTGCTTGAGAGGTTCATTCGACACTTACCCTTTACCTCGTTACACCAACAGTTTGGGGGTTAAGCGACAAGCTTTTGTTACCGTGAAATTGAAAAGGTGATTTCAGGAGGTCTGTGGGATCTCGAAATGGGTTACTCGCAACAGGAAGATCGCGATCAACTTCCCTTTTTGGAGAAATATATCAACAAGACCGGTGCATGTCAAGGGCGAGGCAGGGCGGATCAGGGGATGGATCCTGTGTCGGAGGGGAGGGCCATTGAAAAATCCCCTCCCGATCCCTTGCGGGCAAAGGGACGGGAGGGGTTGGACATTCACAAAACGATCCACACAGGAATCAATTGCCTCCCGTGACGAGAAGACACTGCCCGGAAACGTAATTCGACAGGGGGGAGGCAAAGAAAAAGATTGCGCTCGCCGCCTCCTCGGGTGTTCCAGGCCTGCGGAGCGGAATCATCTGCATCATAGCCTGCCGCCGGGATTCCTGAATGCCGACGGCGACTTCCCTGCCCTGGATCTGGATGGTTGCCTTGGTATCGATAGACTGCGTCAGACGGGTGTCGATCCATCCGTAAGCGACGGCATTGACTTGGACGTTGAACTGGCCCCATTCCCGGGCGATGGTTTTGGTAAGCCCAACAATTCCAGCCTTTGCGGAGGAGTAGTTGGCCTGGCCCGGGTTGCCGTTAACTCCCGACGTGGACGAGACGTTCACGATCTTGCGGGCGATGCTGATACCCTGTTCCTGTTCCTTCTTCGCGGCATCGCGGAAATAGGGCGCCGCCGCCTTGATGATCCGGAAGGGAGCCTTCAAATGGATATCCAGGATGGTATCCCATTGTTCCTCCGTCATCTTGTGCACCGTGCTGTCCCAGGTGTAGCCTGCGTTGTTGACGATGATATGCAGCGCCCCCCAGGCATCCACAGCGGCCTTGACGATTCCCTCGGCAAATCCCGCAGCCGATACATCGCCGATATAGGCGATCGCCGTTCCCCCTGCCTTCTTGATGTCCGCAACCGTTTGATTCGCCGGATCGGCGTCGATGTCACTGACCACAACCTTTGCTCCCGCCTCTGCGAACATGAGGGCTGCGCATCTTCCGATGCCCCTGCCCGACCCGGTGATGATGGCGACCCTGTTCTGAAGCATTCCTACCATTTGCCTTCTCCTTTCTGTTCATGAATTCCATCGATAACATTGGGACTTCCGTCGAACCCCTTTCCCGGGGAAAAGGTTCGACCGGGTAAATATCAAATCTGAGACAACCCGATGTATCTACAGCGGTGAGATGGCAATACCACCTCAGGGGAAACCTTGTCAATAGGCCTGAAATCGGAAGACATCGATTAGGGAATCTCTGGCAGTTTCAGTCTGGACGATCGGGACAGCGCTTTTCTCTTCTGGGGCGTGATGGCGAGCTTGACCTTTTGATACGCAGGGCTCCCGAGGCGGCTGCAAAAACGGTGTGCGGTTCAGGCCGTGCTGTCGTGCTTTCCGAAACATCGTTTTTCAACGGTAAAGAGCATCGATCAGGGCCGTAGCCCTTGGATCGATCAGGATGTAGGGTCCCATCCGGTTCATGACATAGGCAAAACCCAAACCGGCCTCGGGATCGGCGAAGGCCACGGATCCGCCGGCCCCGGGATGGCCGAAGCTGTTGCGGCCCGGTCCGTAGGATGCCCCGAGACGGTCCTGGCTCAACATGAAGCCCGGGCCGAAGCGGGTGACCGCTTGCAGGATTTCGTCGTTACCGTATGATTCCTCCCGGAAACAGTTCCTGATCGTCTCCGGACCCAGCACCCGGATGCCGTGGAGGGTCCCCCCTATAGCCAGGGCGCCGTAAAGTGTGGCAAGCGCCCGGGCGGTTCCGTGACCGTTGGCGGAAGGGATCTCGGCACTGCGCCAGGCAGGGGTATTCACACCGTTGATGATGCTGAAGGGGTTGGTAAACGCCCGGGCAACGATGCCATGAGGTTTGCTTATCAGGGCCTCCACGAGCCGCTTCCCGTCTTCATCCTCGGGCGGCATCCGGGAAGAGCTGATGCGGGCAACCCGCGACTGCGCAGTCTCGCTGAGCCCGATGTGGAAATCGAGATCCAGGGGCGCCCCGATTTCTTCGCGAAAATAGGTCCCCACACTTCTGCCGCTGGCGCGGCGTATAACCTCGCCCAGAAGCCATCCGAAGGTAACGGCATGGTAACCGTGCCTTTCCCCGGGCACCCACCAGGGCTCTTCGGCAGCCAGGACATCCGCCATGCGTTCCCAGTCGTAAAGGGCCTCGTCGGGGAGATTCCTCCTGACGGCCGGCAGTCCCGCGCGGTGATTCAGGAGCCAGCGCACCGTAATATTTTCCTTCCCGGCGGCTGCGAACTGGGGCCAGTATTTGGCGACTGGCGCCTCGGGATCGATGAGTTCTCTTTCCATGAGGCGGTGGGCACAGATCGCCGTTACGCCTTTCGTTGTGGAGAAAACGTTTGCCAGAGTATCGCGTTCCCAGGGCACTTTTCCGTTTCGATCCGCATAACCGCCCCAAAGATCGACGACGAGCCTGCCCTCAAAGACAACGGCTACGGAGGCGCCGATCTCGTTTCTGTTTTTGAAATTCCGGTCGAAGGCGTCCCTAACGGCCGCAAACCGGGAATCGCAGAAACCTTCTATGACGCTATCTTCGCGCGGAACCATTCAGTCCTACCACCCTTTCACCCCGCCTGGGAAGGACCGGTCGTCCGCCCTTCATCCAGCACTTCCCTGATTTTTTGGGCCAGTTTGTTCGGAATGAGGGGTTTCTGGATAAAGGCGATACCTTTTTGCTCTATTCCCCGCTGGGCGATGATTTCCTCGGTATAGCCTGACATGAAGAGCACCTTGATGCGCGGATACCTTGCCAGGAAAATCTGGGCAAGCTGCTTTCCGCTCATCCCAGCCATGACCACATCCGTCAGCAACAGGTCGATCCCTGTATGAAACGTCTCGGCGCGTTTCAAGGCCTCCTCTCCCGATGCCGCCACCAGCACCCTGTATCCGAGCGGCTCCAGGATATCCGCAATCAGCTTGCGGATCGCGCCATCGTCCTCGGCAATGAGGATCGTTTCCGTTCCCCCCGGCATCGTCAGGCTTTCCACCAGGATTTGTTCGCCTGCGTCTTCCGGGCACACCGGCAGGTAGATCTTGAAGACGCTCCCCCTGCCCTCCTCGCTGTAGACATAAATGTGTCCCGACATCTGCCTGATGATGCCGTAGACGGTGGAAAGGCCGAGACCAGTCCCCTCGCCGACCGCCTTGGTCGTGAAGAAAGGGTCAAAGATCCGCTGCTTCACCTCGGGACTCATACCGACACCCGTGTCGGTTACGGAAAGCATCACATAGGATCCCGGCGTCACCTCTTCATTGTGCCGGGCATAGATTTCATCGAGTTCCACATCGGCCGTCTCGATCAGCAGCGTCCCCCCTTGCGGCATGGCATCGCGGGCGTTGACGGCAAGGTTCATGAGAACCTGCTCCATGTGGACCGGATCGGCAAGAATGTTCCGGACGGGTGTCGCGGTTCGGAGTTCGATCCTGACATCCTCTCCGATGAGCCTTCCCAGGATCTTCACCATGCCTTCGACGATCCCCTTGAGGTTGACCACCTGCATCTCCATGACCTGTTTCCGGCTGAAGGCCAAAAGCTGCCGCGTCAGAGCCGTGGCCTTTTCGCCCGCTTCGTGAATGATCTTGACGTAATCTCTCAGGGGATCCTTTTCGGGCAGCCTTAGCAGGATCAATTCGCTGTAACCGAGGATCGCCGTCAGGATATTGTTGAAGTCATGGGCGACCCCGCCGGCAAGACGCCCGACGGACTGCATCTTCTGGACCTGCAGAAGCTGGAACTGGAGCCGTTCCTTCTCCTCTTCCTCCTCCTTTCTCTTCGTGATGTCCCGGACCACGTGTACGCAGCCCGTGAATCGTTTCTTCCTGTCGAGGCGCGGCAGCGATTTGATCTCGTAATAACGGCCCGTATCGGGATCGAGATGCTCCTCCATGGCGGGATCGCTTAGGGCGCTCGGTCGGTTCTTCTCATCTGCGCTGGAAAGAGGATGCTGTCCCTGTTTGAGAAAATCGCACCTCCGTTCGATCATTCCCAGTACAAAGGGGGAAAGCATCTTCCCGGTTGCCTCGTTCGTGCGGATGATTTTGCAGTCAAAGTCCATCAGGATGATGGCGTCGTTGATCGTGTGGAAGGAATCCTCCCACTCGTCCTTCGCCTCCTGCAGTTGCGATCCGGTCTGTTCGAGCCGGAAGATATAGGCGACGACGAACATGAAGGAAAGGGAGGTATAGAGCAACAGCGGGCTGAACCATCGATTGAACAAGGCAAGCAGGAAGAATACCGCCGCGGATGCGGCGCAGATGCTCAGGAACCACAGCAGGGTTGCCAGCTTTTCCCTGACCCGGAGGAAAAGGACCAGACCAACCAGGGCGAGGATCGCAGAAATGATCCACCGGATCGTGTCGGGAACATCGACGATGCTGTTTTCATCGAGAAGATTGTTCAGGATATGGGCATGACACTCGATGCCCGTCATCCGGTCCCTCTGCTGGGTGAAGGGTGTCAGTATGCCGCCCTCGATCCCGATCGCCGAAACCCCGACGAGGACGATCTTGTCTTTGAAGAAATTCGTGGAATACCTGTTCTCTACGATATCGGCAAAGGATATGCTGGGAAAGGTTCCGGGAGTGCCGTAGTAGTTGATTTTTCTCTGATCCATCTGCATGATTCCGGTGTACGCCTTGGGACCCGGGCGTCCCCGAAGACGGTTCTCCTTCGGAAAGGGCTCGCCCGTTATTTTCTCGTAAATCACCGAGGTAAAAGATGGCAGCTTGGAGGTGCCGGTGTAGAGGGTATGGAAAACGTTCCTCACGACACCGTCGATATCCTCTTCAAGGTGGATGTGTCCGACCGCTGCCGCAGAAAGAAGGGATGTGGGATGGGTAATCTGAAAGGGCCGCTTGATGTAGGCCGGCAAAACGACACGGCCCTGTCTTTCCATGGCCGCGGCGAGTGCTGCATCGTCTTCGGAAGGTTCGGCCATGATAATGTCGAGGCCGACGACGTTTGCCATTCGGAGCCGGTCTAAAAAACGTGCGTAGTGTATCCTGCGCAAGGGCCACCGGCCAAGCCGGTTCAATGTTCTTTCATCGATGACAACGAGGAGAATCCGTTCATCGTGGTCTAAGGGGCCGCGCAGACGGAAGGACAAGTCGTAGACGTGTTTGTTCATTCCCTCGAAAAAACCCAGGTATTCCGAAGAGAATATCACGATCAAGCCGAGGAAAATCAGCAGGATGTAACCTCGCACGTGGGTACGGGTAACCTTCAAGGGCATTTCCTTGGTACAGCACGTAACGTGCCGGCAGGACAGGTTAAAATAGTGCCAACAGGAGCGCGCCTATCACGCTCAGAATTGGAATCAAAGGCCATTGCCGCTTGATTTCGAAACTCTGGGGAGAGGAAAAGCCGCCTTCGTAGCCCTCCGAATCGATGCTGCTTGTGCGTACATAATAAATCCCCGCTTTCTCCGGGCGGGGTACGGTGATCTCGGGTTTATCAAGTTTCCGATCTACCACCATGTCGCGGAAATCCTTGTCCCGGGCGATCTGACAATGGTAGGACATCCTTTCGCCCAGATCCTGCCACCGGATGTGGAGTTCCTTACCTTCCAGGGACGGTTTCTCGACAGGCGGTGACGGCGGAGGCGTCTCCAGAACGAAGCCAACGGCATCGGACCACAGGCCCTCATAACCGTCGTCGGCCAGGGATCGGATACGAAAGTAATAAGGCCCGTAATCGGAAAAATTCTTTTCATATTCAAGACTTTTGACGTTCACCGGTTCCGCCAGGGGTTTGCTGAAATCCTTCTCCCGGGCAAATTGAATCTGGTAAACGACGCTGTCCGGCACATTGAGCCACCGGAAAGCAACGGATTTTCCCCTGTACCGGCTATCATCGAGAGGCTCCTGGATGAAGGGAGGCAGGGGATTGACCCGGACATGGACCGCAAGGGGGGGGGCCAGGGGAAGCCCTTCGATGGCCAGATCATCGATGCTGCGGCTCTGGAGATGGTAGGTCCCGTCATCGAGACCGGTTATTTCAAGAGGCGTCCCGGGACCCAGCACCTTTTCACGGATGACGTCCCTGCCTTCCACATCCTTGGCCAGCAAGTACCGGTAGGAAACGGCGCCCTCTACGTTGCCGAACCGGATCGCCAGCGGCAGCGTCCGATAAAGGGGCTGCAGCTCCAAAGGCTCCGGAGGCGGGAGAAGCTTGCGCGGCGGCAGGGGGGGCTCGCCCTCGTCGACACGAGTCCCCTCGCCTTCACGGAGGTGTACGACCTTCTGCATGGCCTCCACATCGACGAGACCCTGAAGGACCTCGGAAGTGGTGGCGCCCTTCGCATCCTGAGACACCCTGAAATCCGTTCCTCTTGCCACGGCCACAGCGGATGGGGTATGAATTTCGATCCGCGACTCCTGTCCCGTGGCGGAACGCACCTTCATCAGCATTTTGCCCGCCGAGAGGAAAAGCTGATGCAGCATATACATGGCGCCCTTCTGTTCGGCAACCTCCAGACCCAACGCGGTGTCCGGCCGCTGATAGACGGCGCTCCCGTCCGCAAACACGATCTCGACGGCACTCTCTTCACCGGTCCTGATCTTGCTGCCCTGCATGACCTTTTCATTGAGCCGCAGGGCCTTCCATGCCCCTCCTTCGGCACTTTGCAGGCTGACATCCCCTTTGACGAAGGAAACCCGGCCTTCGACGGGTATGCCCTTGAGCAGCCGTACGGGAATCAGGAGTGTCTGGCCCGTGCGGATCAAATCGTAATCCTTCAAGCGATTGATCCTCCCGATCTCGGGCCATTGCAACGGATCCTCCAGATACTTCTTGCAGACGTTGATGAGATTGTCGTTTTTCATCACCGTCAATTCGACGGTCCATCCATCGCCCGCCCAGGCGGAAAAAGGCAACAAAACCAATATGAGGAGGAAGAGCAATGAAATCCGGCACGTTCTGGCCTTCATAATCGTCTCCATTTCAGGATACGCAACCGTGCGGCAGTTGCATAAAGATACGCTTCGTGTACATAACATAATCGGACCGGAAATCAAAAACCTTTAATTTGCCGATAGATCTCGGGCCGGTCATCTCCCCGATCACCGATCGCAAGTTCGTTGCCGCTGCCCGGAGCAAGCGAATGCCTTACCTCCTCCGTGCCCTCCTTCGATGATATCCCGTGAAGTGGGCAAGGGCCCTCGACGCCCTCTGGATGTCAGGATAGACTGGAATCCCTGCCAGAGAGCAGGTTTCCCTTGCCTTGCGAGTCGCTTCTACGCGCCACGAACTGAGGGGATCTCCCGAATCCACAATGATGACCATGGGTTTGCCTGCTTTTCCCGCCAGGTTTATTAGATAATCGAGCCCCTTTCGATGAAACAGTTCCCCGTCCGGATGGTCAAGCAGCCACAGGGCGCTGCTGTTGGCGATCACGATATCGGCTCCCTTCCAATCGATGCCCATCTGATAGCACCGGCGCATGATCCCCATCCCCCCCATCACGGATCCATCCATTGGATTTGAAATCATGGACCAGACCTCCGGGGCAAGGGATTTGAGCTCCTCCCTCATCTCCGGGGGCAGGGGAGGCACCTCAAAACCCTCCAGTTCGCAGACATCCGCTGCCGCTACGCTCCCCCCTCCTCCGCCGCCCATGACGATGACCCGGCGGCCTCCGGAAGGCCGGAGCAACTGAAAAGCAAGAAGCGCATCGGCCATTTCCCACATGGAATGCACCCTCACGATGCCGTATTGCCGGCACACGGCGGCCCACAATGCCTCTTCCCCGCTGATGGAGGCCGTATGAGAAACCACCGCCCTCGATCCAGCAGCCGTTCTTCCGGCTTTGAAAAGGATCACGGGCTTTTCGCCGTCCAGGCGCTTGAAAAGATCGAAGAGCCGTCTCCCGCCCTTCACCCCTTCCAGATACATGGCGATAATCCGGGTTTGGGGATCATCGATCAGGTAATCGAGGAAGTCCACTTCGTTGAGATCCGAGGCATTTCCGAAACTGATGATCTTGCTGAAACGCAGCCCCCGGCCGACCCCCTGGTACTCCAGATCGGCGGCATTCCCTCCGCTTTGAGAGACAAAGGCTATCGAGCCCGGCTCTCTCGGAAAGCTGAACCGAAAGGTCAGCCCCACATCGGGGCAATAGAGTCCCATGCAGTTGGGTCCGATGACCCTGATGCCGGCCGCCCGTGCCTTTTTCGCGATCTCCCGTTCGAGGTCGATCTGCTCCGGAAGCTGCGTTTCGGCCAGCCTCGCCGTATAGAGATGAAGAAACCGCACCTTCTTGAGAATGCAATCGTTCACGAGGGCCATTCCCTGGCGGTTGGGAACGCAGGAGATGACGTAATCGACGGGCCCTGGAATCTCGGCGAGGGACCCGTAACAGGGAACGCCGAGAATTTCCTTTTCCTCCTTCCCCACGGGGTAGACCGGTCCCTGAAAGGGGAAAGCAAGAAGCTGGCGGAAGTATTGATTTCCTGGATTTTCCGGGCTTTTCGAAACGCCGACAACGGCCACGGCCGCCGGATGGAACAGCGGCTCCAGGGGATGAGGAGATACCCTCGGCAATCGATCCATCTCTTTCCTTTCTCCGGACCAAGGATGAGGATCTCGTACGTCGCCTGCTTCCACCCCTACTTGTCATTCGCGAAAGCGGGCACCCGCCTCCGCGGGAGCGACAGAGTTTGCGACGTTACGAGTGCGTCACAGACGAAGAGCGGGATTTTTTTCACATGCCAGCCTCCGTCTCTATGTTCGGAATTCCTTCAACGCCTTCTGGGCTGTCGGGACATCTACATCAATAGATCACCCTGTCCTCGATCAGCCGGTCGATTTCATCCTGCGACAGGCCGAGCAGCGTTCGAAAAACATAATCGTTATGTTCCCCGAGCAAAGGCGCAGGTTCGTACCTGCCGAAGGCCTTTCCGTCCACATTCCAAGGCGGCCTGGCCATGGGGGCCCTGCCCATTTCCGGGTGATCGACCTCGCAGAAGAAGCACCGCTCCTGCAGATGATCATCTTCCAACAGATCGGTGACCGTACAGGAGGGGCCGGCGGCGATGCCGGCCTCCTGCAGCGTTTGCGTTATTTCGGACTGTTGCCGGGTGCGGGTCCAGTCCGCTACCAGCCGGTCGAGATCATCCTGATGCCTCCAGCGGCTTATCGGATCGGAAAACCTCTCTTCCCGACTCCACGCGGGATCGCCGATGATCCGGCAGAAGTTCCGCCACTGCTGTTCGTTTTCGACGGCGATGGCGACCCATCTATCCTCTCCCCGGCAGGGGTAACACCCGTGGGGGGCCATGATATCGTCACGGTTGCCCTCACAGCCCCTCACCCGCCGATTCATCGTATAGTCCATGACCGCTTCGGGCATCATGGATAGCGTCGCCTCGCTCATGGAAAGGTCGAGATACTGGCCCTGTCCGGTTCGATCGCGGTGATGAAGAGCGGCCAACACCGTAAAGGCGCCGGTCTGGCCGGCAAGGACATCGGACCACATGACGCCCATCTGGTTGGGCGGTCTCCCCGGATAGCCCGAAAGGGAACATAGACCGGAAAAGGCGTGGATGATCGCGGCATAGGCGAGATAGCTCCTTTCGGGGCCGGTCCTTCCCGGTCCCGAGGTCGAAAGCATAATGATATCCGGTTTCACCTGCCGCAGCGAGGCATAGTCCAGTCCCAGCCGTTCCATGACCCCGCTGGTGAAGTTTTCGACGACGACGTCGCTGATCCCGACGATCTTCTTGACCAGTTCGACGGCTCGCGGCTGGGTCAGGTTGAGGGTGCAATCCTTCTTGCTCAAGTTCAAGGCGGCGAAGACGGAGCTTCTGTTCAGCCCGATGCCGGCCTGGCCGTCCCTGAGCTGCCCGTAGAGGCGCAGCATATCCGGACGCTGCCGGCTTTCGACTTTGATCACCTCGGCCCCCATCACCGCCAGCCACATCGTCGCCTGGGGTCCGGCCTGTATCTGAGTGAAATCAACGATCCTCACCCCTTCCAAAGGCAGTTTTTTCATGTGCACCCCCTCCTTAGTATACGGCCTATATGGCGTCCGATGCCCTCATTTTCGCCAGGTCCTGACGGGTGTATCCCAACCGTTCGACCAGGATCTCCTCGTTGTGCTCGCCGAGACGGGGGGCAGGGCGCAGGACCCGGAAGGGGGTTTCGGACAGCTTGCAGGGCGCACCGGGATACTTGAACCTGCCCGCCTTGGGGTGGTCGACTTCGATGAAGAATCCCCGCGAGGCCAACTGCCCGGATCTCAGAACCTCTTCCACGGTATTGACCGGACCGCAGGATGCGTGCCTCGACTGCAAGGCATGGTAGATGTCCTCTTTCCGGTTACGCCTCGTCCACTCCGCGACGTTTTTTTCGAGGCTCTCCCAGTTGGCGATCCGAGAGAAGGCGTTTGCGTATCGTTCTTCCTTTGCCCATTCGGGATCGCCCATCGCCTCCACGAATCCCTTCCACTGGCGGTCATCGACCGCATAGAGCTGGACATAGCCGTCCTTGCAGGGCACGAAATTGCCGAAACCCCGGCTCTGCGATCTCAGACGGCTGGGTACGACACCGTCATAGCTGAAGCTGGAGATGTCGCGCATCAGGTTGAAGGCGACGGCTTCATGCGCTGAAAGATCGATGTGCTGTCCCGCTCCGGTCAGGGAGCGTACTGCGATGCCTGCGAGGCCCATCAGGGCCGCCATGATCCCCGTCACGAAATCGGCCTGATGTCCGCCCCCCTTCAGCGGGGGTTCCGTCTCCGGGTTGTCGACGGCGCCCGGGGTGTAGTAGGCGATGCCTCCCATATGCATGCTCACGAGGTTGTTCGCCCGATAGTCGCGGTAGGGTCCGTTCTGACCGAAAGGGCTGATCGAGACCATGACGAGCCGCGGGTTGATCTGCGACAGAGATCCATAGTCCAGACCCAGCGCTTCCATCGTCGAGGGGAAATGGTTCTCGATCAGGATGTCGGCATCCCGGACAAGTTGATGGAAGATCTTCTTTCCGGTGGTGCTCTCAGGATTGAGGGTGACACCCAGCTTGTTCGTGTTGAGGTAGAGGAACAGCGCGCTCTTTTCCGGATGGGGAATATCCCCGGGAAAAGGCCCGCTTCTTCTTGCCCTGTCCCCTTCGGGCGGCTCCACCTTGATGACCTCGGCTCCAAGATCGGCCATGACTTTGGCGCAGAAAGGACCCGAGATGAAATCGGCAAATTCCAGGATCTTGAGATCCCCCAGGGCTCCTCCAGCCATAAGCACCCCCTCTCAACCCGCGCTTTCCCAGAAGTGAAAGGCTTTTGATATTGTAACGAGAACATTATTTGAAAAGAGATGACGTTTGGGGGCACCGGCGCTCCGCCTTCTGCACCGCCCGGATATCTTTACCCTATGTTCCCGCTCAAATTCAACGATCATTTTTACGAAATATCGTTTATGGATCCATGATGCCGCCACTGGCGGCCCCGTTGGCGAGGGAGGATTCTCGTCGGATCGCCTTCGATTCACAATGGAATTACCGGTCCGTCGCAGGCGGCCTCGACCGGAAGCTCGTTCAGATGTGCCAGCATGTCCGGGCCCCTGTGAACGAGGGTGAGACGCTTGCAGCCGAGCCGGGACCGGTGTTTCATCAGTTACCCATCACGTAAAACGTCGCCTGCCGCGTAGAAAGTCATCCGGTCAGCCTCGGTCTTGCCGACTTCTCGACCGGCGCCTGTCGCCGGCACGACCTTTCCTTTCGGTCCGTACATGGCCATCCCTTCACCTTTCCTTGTCAGGTGCCCCACCGTGACTGGGGATACAACGCCACGCCGGATTCCGAAAGCTTATCGAGCCAGATTTCCTTGAGGACGCGGAGGTCCTCGGTCGGGTTGCGGCTTGGTTCGTCCGGCGGCTCCAGGATGTCCAGTATCTCGAATGCAAAAACCTCCGGCCCCAAGTCGTTCCAGTCCTTCTGAAGTTCCTTGTCGGGGTGTGAGCCGCTCGCGAGCTGGAATCGCTGACGATTCAGCATCCCGGGCAGGTTCGGACTCGATCCTACGAGCGACCTGCCGCTCACGGTATTGCGGACCTGGAACACACCGGCCTGAAGGGGTTTCTCCTTGTATTGGCGAATCAGAGTCTTGCGGTCCATATTCCTCCAAGCATCAATAATTTATAATCACCTGCTCTCTACAAACGTCTACATCCGCAGCGATGCGAGACAACGTCCCGAGACGGCGTTGAGGAGAAAGATACCGCCAATACCGATCCATATTAGCCATGCCCTTTTCCTCAACTCGACCTCCTCGCCTCGACTGTTGCAAACCGCTGCCCTTTGGGCGAAGAACACACATGAATGTGGGGATGTTCCCAAGGGGATCGATTACTAGAAAAAGCAACACCGCCGCAGAAAAAACCGACATCGTAGACCTTCCTGTCCCTACGTTCAGCTTGATAGGTATGAAAGACAGGTATCGAATCTCACCTCCATCTCAGCAAATACGCTATGAACGTATGCCATGGATTGTGACAAGTCAATCTCCAGATCGGCGACGAATGGATTGGTTCCGTGTCCATTGTCAACAGGGGGGCTGTTTCCGCCGATCATGGGGGAGGGCGTTCCGGTAAATCCGTATCAAACCTCCCCTCTCGCAGAAAGTGAAGACAATTTGCGATCACGTTCTTGTCTTTCATGATGAAAGGATGAGAGACATGAACCACGTGGAAATCCACCATGCCTTCAACCCTTGCCCTCTCGACGGACACCTTGCCGTCATCGTCTCCAGGGATGATCAGCGAGTTTATCCAGTTGATGCTCCTGTCTCCGGTTATAACACCTGTCTCGAAATTCACTCGGCCGAGACTCCGGGGAGTGCTTTTTGCGTCCGTTCCCAATTGCCTTCCCGCAGGACCATTGATAAATTCGAAGGGCCACGTGTCCCTCAAGACATCAACGACTTCGCTGCCTTGATTGGGCGGACTCAGCATGACAACGCGTCCGATATTCGGCAGGGGATCGTGTTTCTGCAGGTAACGCAGGACGATCCCACCCAGGGAATGGGTGATGAAGTGGATACTTTCGGCGCCTGCGGTTTTTAAAGAGACCTCCTCCCTGACGATTTTGGCCAGTTCGGGGATCGGATATTTCCGGGATGGATAATCGATATTCCATACCTGATACCCTTCCCGGGCAAGGATCGTCGCCAGGTCTTCCATAGAGAGGGATGTCCTTGCCAGTCCGTGGAGCAGTACCACCTGTTCCCGATTCATGGACTCGACCGGCGATGCGATCACGAGCATCAGGAGCATCAAAAAGTACGGCATTGGGCGCATTTTCCCACGAAACCCATCCCATCGGCCTGAAGAGGGTCTGAAAAGCCTTCTAGATAATCTTTTCCTTGCGCAGCTCATCGATCGTCTGCGTCGAGTATCCCAGAAGGCCGGAGAGGATTTCTTCGCTGTGCTGCCCCTGGGTCGGGGGAGAGTGGAAGGTTTTGCGGGCCTCCGGGGGGGTGGCCGAAAGCTTGAGGGGATTCCCCACCTGCTTGAGCTGTCCCCCCTCGGTATAGTCGATGGTGACGACCATCTCGCGGTCCAGCACCTGCGGGTCGTTCAGGGCCTTGTCCAGCCTGTTGACCGGGGCGCAGGGAACGTTGCCGGCGTTCAGAATCTCCAGCCATTCCTTCGCGGTCTTGGTCAGGAAGGTCTCTTCCAGGATGGCCTTGAGGTCATCCTTGTATTCGCTGCGCTTTTCTGCCGTATTGAAGCGCGGATCGTCGATCAGCTCCTCTCTGCCGATGGCGCGGTACAGATGGACGATGTTGTACCCCTCGGGATTGGCGATGACGATGTAATCGTCCTTGGTCTTGTAGCCGCCGTAGGCGGAGATGCTGCGATGCCCCGTGCCGAGGGGTCCCGGAACGACTCCGGAGACGAAATAGTAGGCGGCCTCGTAGACCAGAAGCGAGATGTGGGCCTCCAAAAGCGAGGTTTCCACCTTCTGCCCCACCCCCGTGACGTCCCGGTGGTGGAGGGCCGCCAGAATACCGAGGGCCGACAGGGCGCCAGCTCCCAGGTCGGCGACGGCGATGCCGGAACGCACCGGCGGCCGCCCCGGTTCGCCGGTGATGCTCATGCCGCCGCTCATCGCCTGCACGACGAGGTCGTAGGCCGCGCGGTCCCGGTAAGGACCCGTGGCGCCGAAGCCGGTGATAGAGCAGCAGATGATGCGGTTGTTGATTTCTTTGAGCGTTTCGTAGTCGATGCCGAGGTTTTCGGTTACGCCGTGGCGGAAGTTCTCGTAAACCACATCGGCCTTCCTGACGAGATCATAGAAAACCTGTTTGCCCTTGGCTGACTTCAGATCGAGGACCATACCCCGCTTGTTTCGGTTGGTGCTGAGAAAATAGGCATCCTGGCCCTTGAAGGAGTATTTCCCGAAACCCTCTCTGGGTCTCGGTCCCGGCGGTTCGATCTTGATGACCGTGGCCCCGAGGTCCGCCAAAAGCGTCGCCCCGTAGGGACCGGCTAGATAGCGCGTCAAATCCAGGATCAGGATGTCCGTCAGAGCCGTTTCCATTGCCGATGTTGGTTTCCATGTTTAATGGCACGCCCAGAAGGATTCGAACCTTCGGCCCCCAGATTCGTAGTCTGGTGCTCTATCCAGCTGAGCTATGGGCGCGCAGTGATCCAATGAACTGGCGGAGAGAGCGGGATTCGAACCCGCGGTACACCTTTTTTCGGCGTACAATCGCTTAGCAGGCGATCGCTTTCGGCCACTCAGCCATCTCTCCGCGCTGCCTTTGCTATATCGTTATATGCTGGCGGAGGGAGCAGGATTCGAACCCGCGAGACTTTCGTCCAACGGTTTTCAAGACCGCCGCCATCGACCACTCGGCCATCCCTCCGTTTCCGTCCGATGAAGGCCGGTACAGGATCTTGCCCCCGAATCGACCGCCTTTCCCCGGCCGGCTCTGTATTATGCTACGGGGGAGGGATTCTGTCAATTCCCCTCATGTAAGGCCGCAGCGCTTCCGGAATCGCAACGCCGCCGTCACGCTGCTGGCAGTTCTCCAGAATGGCCACGACGGTTCTGCCGACGGCCAGACCCGAGCCGTTGAGGGTGTGGACGAACTCCACCTTGCCCGTTTCTTCCCGCCGGAACCGGATGGAGGCCCTGCGTGCCTGAAAATCCTCGAAGTTGCTGCAAGAGGAGATCTCCCGGAACGTTTCCTGTCCCGGCAGCCAGGCCTCGACATCATAGGTTTTTGCCGCTGAAAATCCTAGATCGGCCGTGCAGAGGCTTACGGTCCGAAAGGGAATGTCCAGCCTCCGGAGAACCGCTTCTGCGTCGGCGGTCAGTTTCTCCAGTTCCTCGTAAGAATTTTCCGGTTTCGTGAATTTGACCATCTCCACCTTGTTGAACTGATGCTGCCGGATCAGGCCCCGGGTATCCTTCCCATAGGAACCCGCCTCGGACCGGAAACAGGGCGAATAGGCCACGTAGTGAATCGGCAGGTCCCTCTCGCCCAAGATCTCTTCCCGGTGCAGGTTCGTTACCGGAACCTCTGCGGTGGGGATGAGGTAATATTCCATCCCCTCGATCTTGAAGAGGTCCTGGGCAAACTTCGGGAGCTGTCCCGTGCCGGTCATGCTCTCTCCGTTGACCATGAAGGGCGTCAGGACTTCGGTATAGCCATGTTCCACCGTGTGGAGATCGAGCATGAAATTGATGACGGCCCTCTCCAGCAGGGCGCCCGCACCGCGGTAGACGGCGAAGCGTGCTCCGGTGATCTTGGCCGCCCTGGCGAAGTCCAGGATACCGAGGGTCTCGCCGATCTCCCAGTGGGGTCTCGGATTGAAATCGTAACGCCGGGGCTCTCCCCACGTTCGGACGACGGGATTGTCTTCGGAGCTCGTTCCGAAGGCTACCGATTCGTGCGGAATGTTTGGGATGACCATGACGATCTGCCCAAGCTCCTCATCCCGGCTTTTCAGGATCTCATCCAGCTCTTTGATCCGGGTCGATACCTCGGCCATCCGGCTTATCAGGTCGTCGGCGCTCTCCTTGCGCTTCTTCCGCTCCCCCACCTGTTTCGAAACGGCGTTTCGTTCGCTGCGAAGGGTTTCCACCTCCGCCAGGATATTTCTTCTTTGGGCATCGAGCCGGATGAACCGGTCCAGGTCCACCTCCTGGCCGCGCTCCTTGAGCTTTCGTCCGACCAGATCGAGATTCTGCCGCAGAAATTTGATATCCAGCATGCCCTGTGCCTTTTTCCTTGATTCCCCGGAAGGGGTGATTTCCTACCACTTTGAAGGGGTGAAGTCAATCATTTTGTCCTACGATGCCCAAAGGATTCGGGCGACTTAAGGGCTGCCGCCCTTTTCGCGCCGCTGCAATCGTCTCCTAACGGCGCCGGTGAAGGTGACGACCTCGGGGCTGCGGAGCAGGCATGCGCAGAGAAAAAAGGCCGCCAGTCCCAGGGCGATGCAGACGCTTAGGTAGAGCAGCCTCTCCTCGAAAACCCCATCGGTCCGCCAGGGGAGAATCCCCTCCACCGAGTGAATGGCCAGCAGCATGACGAGGGAAGCGGTGACGGTTTTCCAGAGAGAATGGAAAAAATCCTCCCGAAGGATCCGCCCGATCTTCCGTTCGAGGATGATCCAGAGCATGATGACGTTGATGGCCGAGGCGATGGAGGTGGCCAGGGCCAAACCGGCGTGTTTCATGGGCTGCATGAGGACGATGCTGAGCAGTACGTTGGCGGCGAGTGCGACGACGGCGGCCCTGAGCGGCGACCGTCGGTCCTGGAGCGAAAAGAAGGCGGCATCGACGACCCGGATCACGGAAAAGGCCCAGAGACCCAGTGTATAGTACAACAGGGCCTGGGCCGTGAGATAGGTGGATTGAATGCCGAAGGCCCCCCGCTGGAAGAGAACGGAAAGGATGGGGACGCGCAGGACGATCAGGGCCGCCGTCGCCGGGATCGTGATGAAGAGGATCAGCCGCAACGAGAAGGATATCGTCCTTTTGAACTCCTCCATTTCCCCCCGGGCGACCTGGGCAGAGAAGCTGGGGAGCGTGGCGGTTCCGATGGCTATGGCGAAGACGCCCAGTGGCAGCTCGACAACGCGGTCCGCATAGTAGAGATAGGAAACGCTTCCCTTGGGAAGCAGCGAGGCCAGGATGGTGCCGATGAAGATGTTGAGCTGGTAGACGGCGGAACCGATCAGCGTCGGGATGAGCAAGGCGGCCATCTGTCGGATTCCGGGATGGCGGAAATTGAAATTGGGTCGCAGGCGGACCCCCATCTTGATCAGGAAGGGCCACTGCATGGCCAACTGCAAGACGCCGCCGATCATGACGCCGACGGCCAGGGCCACGATCGGCTCCCGGAAAAAGCCCCGGAGCAGCAATGCCGCCAGGATCATGGAGATATTCAGGATGACCGGCGAGAGGGCCGGAGCGGCGAAATGCCGCAACGAATTGAGGATCCCCATGCACAGCGCCACCAGGGAGATGAAAAAGATATAGGGGAACATGAGCCGCGTCAGAAAGACGGTCAGGTCGAACTGCGGCGGCGTCTTGACGAAGCCGGGCGCCATGACCGTCACTACCAGCGGGGAAAAGAGAATACCCGCGACGGAGACGACGGCGAGAACGACGGAAAGGATGGTGAAGGCCACATCGGCAAGCTCCAGGGCCTGCTCCGTGGATTTCTTTTTCAGGTACTCCGTAAAAACGGGAACGAAAGATACGGTGAGCGAACCCTCGCCAAGGAGCCTTCGCAGGAGGTTTGGAATCCTGAAAGCGACGAAAAAGGCGTCCGTCGCCAGGCCCGCCCCGAAAAAGGCGGCAATGACCATGTCGCGGATGAAACCGAAGATCCTGCTTGCCATGGTGGCCAGCCCGACGATCCCGGCCGCTCGGGCAACCTTCGAATTTTCCGAGTCCCTCATAGGCGTTGCGTCCCAAGGTCGGGCAGGATCCCTTATAGGAATCCTCCGTGTGTATCTTCCGTGGCGGCTTCAAATCTGAGATTGAACCCGCAAGCGCGTCCCAAGGTCGTGCGAAGATCTCATTCGGAGGGCGCGAGGGCCTCTATCGCTTCGGCCTTCACCCCCGTGATGCAAACGGTCTTTTTTCTCGACTTGTGGCCGCCGATAAGGGCAACCTGAGCCTTCGGCACGCGCAGGAGCTGTGAAAGATAGCGCATGCATTCGGCGTTTGCCTTTCCCTCCGTCGGCGGAGCCGCTATCCTCAGTTTCAGGGCGCCGTCCACGGCGCCGGCGACCTCGTTGCGCGGCGAGCGCGGCAGGACCAGGATCGAAAAAATGATACCCTTTGTCGTTGTGCTGATCTGAAGCATGGTTCGTAGCGACTCCGGGAACGTATCGGCATTCTCCAGCGGCCCGCGGCCTATCCGATGTGACCGGCAATCTGGATCATGCTCCTGACGAGAAAGGCCTTCAGGAAGAAGATAACGAGAATCACGATGAGGGGGGAAAGGTCTATCGGCATCCCCCGCAGGGGCAGCCAGCGTCTGATGGGCGCGAGGACCGGCTCCGTGGCTCGGTAAAGAAAGATGACGATGGCATTGTATGGGTCGGGATTCACCCAGGAGATCACGGCCCGGATGATGATGATCCAGAGATAAACATCGAGGGCGATATCGATGATCTTTGCGAGGGCCGCAATGAAATTACCCAAGATGAACATGGCGACTTTCTCCTCCATACAGTGTTTCAAATTCCTGCGACCTTTAACACGGAGACGGCGTTTTGTGCAAACAAAGATTGCTGGATTCGTTCGTTACGCAACCCCTGTGAAGGCATAGGATCTATCTTCAGATACCGGATTAAAGACTTCCCGTGTCGCCGCCACGGATTCAGAAGATGCTCTTTGACAGCAGAAATATCGTATTTCGGCTTGAAATGATGGTACTTCCCGCACTGACGCTTCGCAAGGGATCGATGGAGCGACGGACATGCTATTTTTTTTCGGGAAGCAGGGTCATCACCAGGATGATCCAGAGGGGAATCGCCGAGAGAATCATGACCCGGAAGAGCGTCCAGAGCCCCCCGGCCAAGGCATAAAAGGAATAGTTTGCGGCGATCCAGGCGAGGATCGTGGCGGGAACCAGATCCAGCCAGGACTTTCGCCGCAGAAAATCCCGGCGCAAAAGAATCAGAACAGACGCCGATGCGACGGTCAGAACCGCCCAGGCGACCATGATGCACAGCGACAGTTTGAGAAGACCGGGCACCAAGGCAACCAGCATCCAAGCACCTGCCCCCGTCAGGGCCAGCGCGAGAGGAACCGTGAACACAACCGTGTAAAGCCGACGCTGCCAGGAGAAGTCCCTGTCCACCTCGGAGATGGTCAGCAGACGGAGGCGCCCCTTTCTGCGGTCCCAGGCAAGGCCATAGGCCACGAGATAGCCGATGGGGATGAAGAACCAGCCGACCATGTTGAAACTGGGAATCCCGAAATAAGCCCCGGTCTCCCGCCATACCCAGATCCCGAAGTGGGTAGCCACGGGGTCCATGCCCCAGTCGAGGCTCAATGCGATCAGTGTCGCAGCCAAGATGCGCATTCCCGAACGGAGACGGAGCCTTTCGGTGATCGCAAAGACGCTGTAGATGATGCCCACCCAGGCCAGACTCACCGAGAGGGGCACGACCCCCAGATTGATGAACTGCTCGGGGGGATAATAGTAGAGTCCGCTGCGGACACCTTGCCCTTCCAGCAGGGTGCCGAAGACGAGAAGGGTCAGGAGCAGGAGCATCCGCTGCATGCGGTTGGCACGCCCGTCCAGCAGGGCGTGAAACACCGCCAACAGGAACAGCATATAACCGACCAGCGTGGGGAGATATTCCATCATCGCCCGCTATGACGCCCGTCCTGAAACAGGGGTCGTATATCCCGGCAGACCTGCTCGGGAACGACAGGACAGATGATCTCGCCGTGAAGCTTCTCGAAATAATTGATGTCGCTCGTCCCCAAAGGAAGAATCATGAAACGGGGAACGAGCCGCCCCTGAACGGGGAATCGGCTCTCCTTGCGAAGGGTGGCATAGAGGGTCATGTTGAAGCTGATCAGGTTGCTCTCCAGAAAATAGGCGAAGATCCTGCTGAATCCTCCCAGTATTTCCAGAAAGTCCGCCTCCGTCAGCTCGAAGATTGAAGATTTACCGGCCAGGAAGAAGGCGATCTCGCCGGCCATCCCCCTGGGGGCAAAACTCACCAGCCAGTGCGTGGCGCCCGTTGCGGCGATATAGCGTTCCTCCTCGCCCTTTTCGGAGGCGATGAGATCCTGCCACAGGTCGCCGCCCCTCCCGTCATTGTAGTGAAGGGCACTTTCATACAGGGTTTTCATGAAGCGGGTAGGACGTTCCCCGATCACGGTTTGGACGTGTGGATGGACGAGCCCCCCCCCTGCCGGGGGCATGTAGTTCCAATTGATGGAACAAAATTGGAGTTCCGGCTGCAACTCCGCCATCCTTGCAAAGTAATCCCGGCAGACGAGAAATCCAGGAAGCATGATCCCTGGCGTCAACTCATCCAGGCCAAGATAATGCCGTGACGAAAAGATCGCCACGCCGTTGTGTCGGTCGTGGGGAAAGGCATTGGGAAACAGAAAGGCCCCATCCCGTTGGAACTTGCCCTCGGCAATCACATCGGCCGTGAAACGGGGCGTGATCCGTTCGAACAAGGGGAGACAGAAAGGGCATTTCTCGACAGGCGATTTCTCCAGATACTCGTTTATATCGGGCCTTTTCACGACCCGGAAGCGGTAAGGGAGAATCCGGGAGGTCACACCGGTGACGGCGTCATGTCTGATCTCAAAGACCGACTCCTTTTCCTTGAACCCGTCGGAAGGGTCCAAGTACCTTCCCTTGGTGATCTCTTTCGAAAAAGCGGAAAATGTCAAAAGAAAAATTCCTCCATAGACATCTGCGAGATGACTTCCCGAAATTCGATCAAAGAACCTTTTCCTTCCGGTGATGTCCTTTGCCGTCCCTGCCGAGTTTGATCGCGCAGAACTCGCCGCACATGGTGCAGCCTTCTTCCATGGCGCTCGTGCTCTTTTCGAGAAGCTCCTGTGAACGCTTCGGATCGATGGATGCGTCGATCTGCCCCTGCCAATCGAATTCCTTGCGGTATTTCGACATCCGGTTGTCCTTTTCGATGGCCCCGGGGTATTCCTTGGCAATGTCGGCGATATGGGCGGCGATCTTCGAGGCGATGATTCCTTCCCGGACATCTTCCAATGTCGGCAGCCGCAAGTGTTCCGAAGGCGTCACGTAACAGAGGAAATCGGCACCGGCGGCGCCGGCGATGGCCCCTCCGATGGCCGAGGTGATGTGGTCGTAGCCGGCGGCTATGTCCGTCGGCAGAGGTCCCAGTACATAGAAAGGGGCGCCGTTGCAGAGACTCTTCTGAAGGAGAATGTTGGACTGGATATCTTTGATGGGAACATGTCCGGGGCCCTCGATCATGACCTGAACTCCCTTTTCCTGGGCCCGTTTCGTGAGCTCTCCCAAGAGAATCAGCTCCTGAATCTGCCCGCGGTCCGTGGCATCGGCCAGGCAGCCCGGCCTCAATCCGTCGCCGAGGCTCAGCACCATGTCGTAACGTTTCGCGATGGCCAGCAGCCGGTCATAGTCCTCGTAGAGCGGATTCTCCCGTTCGTTGTAGTCCATCCAGCGGGCCAGAATCGATCCGCCTCTGCTCACGATTCCCAGAAGCCTTCCCTGGGCCTCGATAGAGCCCACACTGCGCCTCGTCACCCCGCAGTGCACAGTGATGAAGTCCACCCCGTCCCTGCCATTCTCCTCGATGGTATCGAAGAGATCGTCGGCCGTCATTTCGACGATCGGTTTCCGAGCTTCCGTCATCTTTGCGGCCGCCTGATAAATGGGCACGGTGCCTAGGGTCAGAGGCGAAGCCTTGACGATGGCCTTTCGGATGGCGCTTAAATCGCCTCCCGTGGAGAGGTCCATGATCGTATCGGCCCCCGCTTCTTTGGAAACCTCCACCTTGCGCAGTTCCAGATCGAGATCGAGATGGTCCTTGGAGGTTCCGATATTGGCGTTGACCTTCGTCCGAAGCCCTTTCCCGATGGCCAGAGGCAGAACGGCTGTGTGCCTTTTGTTGCGGCATATCACGATGGTTCCGTCCTCCAGTCCCCTGCGGATAAATTCGGGGGATACCCCCTCCCGCTGGGCACAGATCATCATCTCTTCGGTTACTTTCCCTTTTTTTGCTGCTTCCAACTGTGTCATCTTTCCACTCCCGACAGTCCTGGAACCTGTCTAATCTATTTCATGAGTCGCCTCATGAGGTTATCGGCCGGCGCAGCGGTCAGCCAGCAGACCCTGCCGCCGATGCGCTGTGCCGTACTTCAATCTTGGAAATGTTCAGGGCTCTCTTTCTCCCGCAACAGGGCAGCCATATGGTCAAGCGGCCCCTGACCTGCGCCCAGTGAAAACGAAAAGCGAATCGCCGCAATTATGTAACGCTTGGCCCGTTCGACGGCCTCCGGGACGGTCAGCCCCCGGGCAACACCCGTGGCGATGGCCGCCCCGTAGGTACAACCCGTTCCATGTGTGTTGCGCGTCTCGATCCGCTCCGAGCCGAAGGCTTGGAATCGCAGGCCGTCATAAAGAATGTCCACCGCCTCGCCTTCCAAGTGGCCCCCCTTGACCAGAACGTTGCAGGGACCGAGACCATGTATCTTTTTTGCAGCCTGCTTCATGTCGTCGATGGAAGCGATGCCTTCCCCGGCCAGGTACGCCGCTTCGGGAATGTTGGGCGTCACGATGTAGGCCAGAGGCAACAGCTCAGCGGCCAACACCTCCCGGGCTTCCTCTTCGAGCAGCGCCGTGCCGTTCTTCGAGATCATGACGGGATCCACCAGTAGCCTTGCGATGCGGTGTTCCCTTATCCTCCCCGCTACGGCCCTGACAATCGAAGGACTGACCAGCATCCCCGTCTTGGCGGCATCGATGGAAACATCCCTGGCGAGGACATCGAACTGCCTTTCAATGAACGCCACCGGCACCTCGAAGATCCCCTCCACGCCCAGGGTATTCTGGGCCGTGAGCGCCGTAATGACACTCATACCGTAACCGCCCAGGGCGGCGATCGTCTTCAGGTCCGCCTGGATGCCGGCGCCCCCGCTTGGATCGGATCCCGCAATGGTCAGTACGACGGGCAACTTCAAAGACATCCCAGCCTTTTACAAAAAAATGGGGCATACCCCTCCTTCCAAAGGATATGCCCCAGAATAGCCATTAAGATTGCTTTCTCTGCTTCCTACGCTGGCATTACCCAGATCAGGTTCAAAGGGTATGTTCTCGGCCTTTCGGCACCCCTGCATACTCATTATGTGGCTTGTAATTTAATCCTCCTGGCCGACAAAAGCAAGGGTTTTTTTCATCGAAGCCGAATTTTCCGATAATTCCATTGACATCAATCCCCTTCTTTCCTATCATCAGATCGCGTGCCCAATTTCCTTCGCTAATCACCTTCTATCAGGTCTCTGCGCAAACAGGCATAGCATCTCGTCCGTTCATTCGTACTTTGGCAGTGGCTTAAAAGCTTTCGTCTCGTTTTGAAAGGAGACGGCCATGGCTTACACACTCGATCCCGATGCGGGCTTTCCGATGCTTACCCCTTTGAACCGGACCCTGTCCTGGGTACATGGATTTCCACGGTTCCCAGCAGGTCGAAGCTTACCTCACGGTGTCCCGTAACATAGGAAATCGTTGATCTCCAATAAGACGATCCCGTTAAAAGTCACAAACCATATCACCCCCTTGCAGCCTGCCCCCGCGAAGGCGGGGGAAAGCGGGGGTCCAAAATATATTGAATTTACTGGATTCCCGCTTTCGCGAGAATGACAAAATAAGGAATTTTTGACTTTAGTACGAAAATCCCCTTCCCTGTATCCCTCCCCCTCGAGGGGGGAGGGTTGGGTGGGGGTGATTTTCATGCCTCGTGGCGCCCCACGGGGCATGAGGGTTTTTTACGAGGTTATCAATAACAGGATCCCCACAAATCCACTCAAGGAGGATAGCTATGCAGAGAGAGATGTTGCGCTACAGCAAGAATTGGGAGGAAGAGTATAAACGCAAACTGGTTTCGGCCGAAGAAGCGGTGAAAGTAGTCAAATCCGGTGATTTTGTCGTCACCCCTCTTCCGGATCAGCCCTCCTTGCTGCAAGAGGCCCTGGTCGGCCGGGCAAAGGAACTGAGGAACGTCACTGTTTCCATTTCAGCCGCCGCTCTGGACCCCGGATGGCTTGCCCCGGGCATGGAAGAATCCTTCAACATCGTCGTGGAACTTTTCATCTATACACGGGCGCGGCCTGCCATGGACGAGAGACGCATCACCTACCTTCCCGATCTTTTCTCCATGCGCTTCAAGGGTTTCGATGAGGGAAGGGAGGAAGGCCGAAGCAAGCGTCCCGACGTCTTCATCACACCCATTTCCTCCCCCGACGAAAACGGTTTTTGCAGCTTCGGCCACACCATGTGGCACAAGAGGAGCTACGCGAAACGAGCCAAGTGCGTCATCGGCGAGGTCTATGACAATCTGATCAGGACGTACGGCACCAATTTCATCCATGTTTCGGAGATCGACTATTTCGTCATTCCCCCTTCCGAGCCCGATCTCAGCGCGGATGAGTGGGACGAGATGTACAAGATATTCTCGAAAAGAAATCCCGAAGAAGTTTACAGCAAACTCAAGTTGGGCCTTCCCCGAGGTCTCCGGATGATCATCGGCATCGGCAAAGCCATAGGGTACGAGACCGCGGGAGCGATGATAGCGCCCCATATAGGTCTCGACGAGCCCACCGACGTTCACAGGGGAATCGCCGATAACCTGAAAGGGCTGATCCGCGACGGCGACACCATTCAAACGGGCGTGGGCCGTCCAGGTTCCTTCATGATCAAGTTAGGCGCTTTCGACGAGAGATCGGATCTGGGGATCCATACGGAGATGGGCTCTCCCGGGATGGCCTATCTCGTCAAGAATGGAAACGCCAACGGAAAGTACAAGACCCTCCATCCGGGCAAGGCGGTCTTCTCGACCTTTGCGGGATGCGACGCCGATGACATCGAGTTCATCAGCAACAATCCCGCTTTCGAGTGCTACGACTCGGAATATGTGGCCAACATCAGGACCACGGCCATGCACGACAACATGGTGGCCATCAACAACATTCTCCAGGTCGACCTGACAGGGCAAATCTGCTCCGAAACCCAGTTCGGACCGCGGATGATCAACGGCCAGGGGGGCCAGACGGAAATGCACATCGGCGCTTTCCTTGCCAAGGGCGGACGGGCCATTTCCCTCCTTACCTCAACGTCCCTGGGAGGCATGTCCACCATCGTCCCCCAGCTCGACAAGGGCTCCCTCGTGACCATTCCGCGTCAATTCGCCGATATCATCGTCACCGAATACGGCGTCGCCCGATTGCTGGACAAGACGCACCGGGAGCGCGCCGAAGCCCTGATAGAAATCGCTCATCCAGATCATCGGGCCGAGCTTCGGAAGGAGGCCCGGAGACTCTTCTGGCCTTGATCGGGCCATCGCTTCCCGAAGGGTGGACGATCCTCTGCATGTGAGGATCGTCTGCCATCCTTTCACGGGCTTGGGAGTCGACACCTCGCGTCTTTTTCGCAACCTTCCCTTCAGTATCCCCCATTTTACGGCCAAATTTCCTTTGACATAGAAGACATCCTTGTCATATGCTCCGACCGCCGCCGTGGAACGGCTTGTCTCATCCGCACGAATTGCGGCAACGGCCGTTTTGCGAGGTCATACCGATCAGGAGGTTTCACATGTCTTCGGAATCGTCTAACGGGCTGGAAAGGCTCTTTTATCCAAAAAGCGTTGCCGTGGTGGGCGCCACGCCCAAAAAAGGGAAGGAGTGGTCAACCGGCAATGCTTACATCGCAGGTCTGATAGAACAGGATTTTCAGGGCAAGATCTACCCGGTTCACCCCAGGGCAGAATATATCCTGGGCTACAAATGCTATGGAAGTATCCGCGAGATTCCGGATCAGATCGATCTGGTCATCTTCACCGTACCCTCCCGGGTCGCCCTTCAGGTAATGGAGGACTGCGTGTCAAAGAAGGTGAAATTCGTGCATCTTCTCACGGCGGGTTTCAGCGAAACGGGGTATAAAGAGCATGCCGATCTCGAAAAGAGACTCGTCGCCATTGCAAAAAAAGGCAACGTGAGGCTCGTCGGGCCCAACTGCATGGGTTTGTACTGTCCCGAGGGCGGAATTGCCTGGACAAGCGATTTCCCTAACGTGTCAGGTCCGGTGGGCATCTTTTCGCAGAGCGGCCAACTGGCCCATACCATCGTGATGATGGGAGCACTGCAGCGGCTCCGGTTCAGCAAAGTCGTCAGCTTCGGCAACGCCTGCGACCTTCAGGCCCACGATTTCCTCAACTATTTGGCTGGGGATGAAAAGACGAAATTCATGGGCACCTACATCGAAGGGCTGAAAGACGGAAAGGCGTTTTTCGATGCCGCCAGGGACATTACGAGAACAAAACCCCTCGTGGTGTGGAAGGGGGGCGAAACCGAGGGAGGCTCCAGGGCCGTTCTTTCACACACGGCCGCAATAGCCGGATCGCAGGAGGTCTGGAGGGGGTTGTGCAGGCAGGCGGGAATCATACCGGTAGCTTCCGTGGACGAAATGACCCTCGTGCTTTCTGCCCTCCAGAGACTGCCGCTGCCGCGGGGCCGCAACGTTGCCGTTCTGGGAGGGGCCGGCGGCGGAAGCGTGACCATGACGGACGTCGCGGAAAGGGAGGGGCTGAAGGTGCCGCGTCTTTCCCAGGAAACCATTCGTGCCCTGGAAGCTTTCATCCCGCTGGAAGGAAGCAGTACGAAGAACCCCCTCGACATACTGCCGGCCTTGGCAAACAAGGAAAACATCTTGAAATTGTTCACCTTGCTGCGCGATGACCCGAATATCGACGCCCTGGTCTTCAATATGCCGATCCACTTCCTGGTCAAGGGCATGGGACGGGCCGCCGCAAACAAATTCCTGCAGCTTACCGTCCAAGCCGCGGAACTGCTCAAGAAGCCCATGCTCGTGGTCTTGGAGGGCGCGCGTACCGTGGAGTCCGAGGTCATTCGACAGGAGTCGGAGGATTGGTGCCACGAAGCCGGCATGGCCACGTTCCCCACGTTCGAGCTGGCCGCCCGCGTGATGAACAAGCTGAACGACTACAGGGACTATGTCGTCTCCCACGGTTGATCGGGCAACGGTCAGCCGGTCCAGGCCTCGAAAATCATTCCGCGCTCCTGAATGAGCAGGGCGCTTCGGGTACTCCGACCATACCCCGCTCTTTCAGTTTTCTATCCAGCGACGGGGTTCCATTTCTCGATCCGTCTTCCAAAGGCGGGGCAGATACTTGGTATCGGCTTTCAGGGCTTGCGGATCAGGACTTCGATGATCTCGCCGCCGAAACGGTCCGCCCTTTCCCGGGCAAGACCCGTCTCCTCCGTCAATGCCTCCAGGGCGGGCGATGACAGCTTCGACAGACAGACCATCTCCTTTTCGGACAGGATCATGAAGGCCGCCCTGTCGATCTCCTTCGCTTTTTCAAAACGCCAGCGGTAGAGGCTTTCTAACCGCCGACGACCGGTTTCATCGAGTTCGGAGTAGCCTTCGATCCGTTTATGGCCCCGGGGATCCAGGATCCGCTCCCGCCATTCGGCCTTTGCCGTCATGAGAAAGGCATGAGCCGCCTGTGCCCGGAGACCCTTCTTTTCAATCTCCGCATCGAGCGTCCGGTAAAGGTCGATGAGAAAAGCGACATCCTGGAGGGCGTATTCGATTTGTTCTTTCGTCAGAGGCCTCTCTTCCCATATGGAGCGCTGCATTTTCTTGTTTTTCTGGAAATCGATATCCAGATACAGGGCAATCAGCGTGGAAAGGGCGAGTCTCTGGCAGCCCAGAAGCGCCGCAGCCCGATGGGTATCGAAGATATTCTCGAAGCGCATGCCGTAATCCCGCCTCAGGATGCGGATGTCGTTATCGCCTGCATGGAGAACCTTGAGGATTCCGGGTTCCGCAAAGACCCTCTCCAGGATGGATAGATCGGGCGGATCGAGCGGATCGATCAGGTAGAGCCTTTGTGCCGTACCGATCTGGATCAGGCAGAGCTTCTCTCGAAAATAGCGGAAAGAATCGTACTCCGTATCGATGGCGATGACGGCTGCCCCTTCGAGATCTTCCCTCGCCTGCCCCATTCCGGAACGGCTGTCGATCCAGGTCCAGTCTTTCTTCATTTCCGCCGTCCGAATCTCCTTCCCCGTCATCCGAAAAACAGCGCATAGACATAAGGCGCGGCTTTCGGCTCCAGGCTGCGCAGCATCTCCAGAGCTGCGATGAAAAAGACCATCACCGCCAGGGCCGCCCGATCGAGCGCCGTCATCTTCAGCTCCCGCAGCGTTGTCCTCGGTCCGTGCCGGTAGCCCCTCGCCTCGAGGGCCTCGGCCAGTTCGTCCGCCCTTCGGAAGGCGCCGGCGATCAGCGGAATCGCCAGCAACGCCGCAGCCCTGGCCCGCCCGACGACGGAACCCCTTTGAAAATCGCCCCCACGGGCACGTTTCGCCGTTTTGATCCTGTCGAGCTCTTCGAGCAGGACGGGCATGAACCGCAGGGCCAGCGAGACCATCATGGCCAGTTGGTGCGTCGGGATGCGGAGGCGCTCCAGGGGCCGGAGCAGCCTCTCCATCCCTTCGACCAGCTCCGCCGGCGAGGTGGTGAGCGTCAGGACAGCGGCGCATAGCACGAGACAGACGAACTGCCAGCTCACGAAGGCCCCCCGCAGAACCCCTTCCGCTGTGACGCTCATCCGGAAAGACGGGACCGTCGAGGACGACGACCCTTCCGGAAAAAGGGCATGGAGGAGAAAAATCAGCACCGCAAAGAGGGCCACGGGCCGGAGAGCATCGACAATCTGGCCCCAGCGCAGCGAAGCCGTCACCGTCAGGATCGCCACAAAGACGCTGACGGCGGCGGCATCGGACCAGGTTCCCCGCAAGATCAGGACGCTCAGGGCAACGACCGACAGGATCTTGATCCGGGGATCGAGGCGATGGATGATCGTATCGCCGGAAAGATACTGGCCCATATTATACATGAGAGACGGCCTCCACAGCACCGCCTGCGCAAAGGTGTGCCTCCCCCTTCTTGCCGGGCAGGGACGCCATGATCTCGACGAGGGCCTCTTGGACGGTAAGGACATTTGTCGCCACGGACCACCCCTGCTCCCGGAGCCGGCGCATCAGCTCCGTGATGGGCGGTACGGCAAGATTCAGAGTCTCCAGGATCTCCCCTTCATTCAGTATATCTCCAGGGGCGCCGTCGAGCAAAACCGTGCCGCCGTTCATCAGGACGATCCGGGAGGCGTCGGCGATGTCCTGCAGGTCATGGGCGATGTGAAGGACCGTGATTCCTTCGTTGTTGAGCTCCCGGATGATCCCCAGAACCCTTTGCCTGCCTGCAGGGTCGAGATAGGCCGTCGGTTCGTCCAAAACGAGGCAGCGAGGCTTCATGATCAGGACCCCCGCGATGGCCACGAGCCGCTTTTCCCCCCCCGAGAGGGTGTGGGGTATCCGCTTCGCAAGCCCCGACAGGCCCAGCTTAGCCAAGGTATCATCGACGAGACGCCGGATCTGTTGTGGGGGCAGGCGGAGGTTACCCGGGCCGAAGGCCAGATCCTCCTCGACGGTCATTCCCACGATCTGGCTGTCCGGATCCTGGAAGACCATGCCGACCCGGCGGCGGATCTCCGGCACATCCCGGGGATTGCGCGTGTCCATGCCGTCCACGGAAACGGACCCCTCCAAAGGCACAAGCAGGGCATTGAGGTGCTTGACGAAGGTCGTCTTGCCGCTTCCGTTCGGACCGATCAGGGCCACGTATTCCCCCTGGCGGACCGTCAGGTCGATTCCGTTGAGGACCGGTTTCTCGGAGGCCTGGTATCCATATACGAGTCTTTTGACTTCTATCATGGCTGAAAACCTACACCCTAATTCGCTCCCGGACCCTCCCTGCGATCAGGGCGGCCAGGACGATCTTTATCGCATCGCCGATCAAAAAGGGAACGACGCCAGCGGCAAGGGCCTTGATGACCGTCAGTTTCGCAACGACCATGAGCTGCGCGACCCCGAGGGCATACAGCGCCGCCGTGCCCGCAACCATGGCGGCGACCGTCCAGAGGAATCCAGGTCTGGGCTTGGCGCCGACCATCTTACCGACCAGGTAGGCCGCCACGACGAAGCCTAAAAGGTACCCGCCCGTCGGTCCCAAAAGCACACCGAGACCAGCCTTCC